>PANV01000010.1 GCA_002707765.1 Fidelibacterota bacterium | reverse complement strand
AATAAATAAGTACTTTAAAAAAATTTTCATAAGGATATTCCTTTTTTTAAATTTTATTAAATCATTAAATGGTTGTGAAATATAAAAAATATTATAATAAAAAAAAAGGGCCTTCGAAAAGGCCCTTTTTTATAACACAAATTATAACTTTAAATTAAAATTCGTATGAAATAGTAACTTCACCATTATTCATATTAGCAGAATTAAATCCTGTCATAGTTCCAATAGGATCTGTAAATAATGAATTATTTACTTCCATATCTAAAGATACAGAACTACCATTTGCAGTTGTCCAACCAAAACCAACACCAAAACCAGCATCAGTATATACGTTACCAGTATCACCGTCTACACCATCTAAATCATTTGAAAAAACATGTGTTTGTCCAACAAATGCTCTAACTGTAGCCCAATCTGTCATTGAAGCCTCAACAGCAAGTAACGCATCAGGTAACCACATTTCAGTGTTTTCTGCACCATTATCATCTTCAGTAGAATATGCAAATCCCATTGCAAGTAAAGCAGTAACGCCATCAACCGGCTTAATATGTGTAAATAAGTCGTATGTTAATAATGTACCTGTTTTACCCGCACCATCATCTGTCATAGAAAGGCTTGCTTTTGCCATATCGAACAACCATGCATCGCATGCGTTTCTCCAGTTGACTGTAAGATCTGTCATAGCATCATTAACACCACCATCATCTTTTGTTGAATATGAAACACCCAACTCACCGAAGCTCATAGTTTGACCCCATGCGACATCGAAGCCAGAAACATCAACACCAGCTGTGGATGATGAAAGCATTGCAACTGATAGGCCCATTCCATCTTTAGCCCATGACATATTCATCCAGTCATCATTACCTGCAGCATCAAAATTGAAACCCCACTTAACGTCATCACCGTAGTTAATTGAACCTGAAGGAGTTCCTTGGACACCACCAAACTCTACCCAGTTACCATCATTTAAAGCACCTGGATATAGTTCTACGTTTGCTCTGTCACCAGGCCAGAATCCAGCGTCTCCACCGAGAGCTTCAATTCTTGCGTTGGCGAATATTGTAGCACATAAAGCTACACTTATTAGAATTACTTTAACATTTTTCATGTTTGTTATTCTCCATTTGTTTTTTTTTCTTTTACCAACTGTGCCCAAAAAAACAGGCACAAACTTAATTACAGGTTATAAACGACTGTGGTTCTTAAAAAGTTCCACAGTATTTTTTTGGGGGTGTATTTTATACTAACTTCCGACGATGAGCAAGCATAAACTAGCCTTGATGAGCCCCAATACCTGGCTAATATTACAAAAAACTAAATCAAATAAACAAACTATTTAATGTAATACTTTAACTATTGAATAATTTAATTTTTGTAAGTGCATGATTTTCAATATTTTAACATCAAATATTATCTTAAGCAATCCTTACTAATGCGAAAGAATATGTAAGTATTCTTAATATTTATGTATTATTTCTTGAATTTTCTTCAAATAATTAATGCTTATTTTATGACCACCATTAAATTTTTCTAAAAAAACATTATTATTTTTTTGTTTTAACTCTTTGAAAATTACCTCTGATGACGAGATTGGAATAACATCGTCTTTTATTCCATGGCCAATAATAACAGGTGTATTAATCTGATTTTCATTAATTGTAAAAAAAGAATTTTTATCTCTTTTAAATCCTGCTACTGGGAATACTCCTCCCCATGGATATTTCATTTGCAGTATTAACTCATAGCAAATTGTTGCACCTTGGGAAAAGCCAATAAAGAAAACTTTTTTTGAATCAATTTTAGATAAAATTTCATTTTTTAAGAAAATATTAAATTTTTGGACTGTTTCCTCTACTTCATATGATCCATCAGGATTTTGAAAAGACCAAGAAAATTGATTTAAAGAAATATCCATTTCATATGGTGCTTGTGGAAAATACCATTTAGTTTTTGGAATATTTATTATAGATGATAAACTTTTAAAACTATCTTTATTACCCTTCCATCCATGAATAAAAATGATTATTTTTTCAAAGTTTTCACTACCAACTTGTGTAAATTTTAGAGACACTATATATATTATCTGTATTATTACTTTTTATTTAAAACAATTTGTATTGTAAATTTACGGCTGTTAAAACAAATTAATTTGCTAAAAAATGATAATCGGAATTATTAAAGAAGTTCAGAAATACGAATCTAGAGTTTCGATAACTCCAGAAATAGTAAAAAAATTATTAAAAAATGAACACTCAGTTATAATTGAATCAGGTTCTGGAGATAATTCTTTTTATAGTGATTCTTTATACAAAAATGCTGGTGCAAAAATTGCAAAATCATCTGCAGATGTTTTAAAGGAAAGCGATATTCTTTTTAAAGTAAATCCTCCAAATGAAAGCGAAATTAAGCAAATTAAAAGTAACTCAACTGTTGTTTCATTTTTTCAAATCAAAGATGAAGTAAAAAACATTCCTCATTATATTAATAGTAAATTATCTATTTTATCTATGAGTCACATTCCAAGAACTACCCTTGCACAAAATATGGATGCATTAAGTTCACAAAGTAATATTGCAGGATATAAGGCAACAATTATAGGTGCTGATCATATTTCTAAATACATGCCATTATTAATGACTGCAGCTGGCACAATTAAGCCTGCAAAAGTTTTAATATTAGGTGCAGGAGTTGCTGGGTTAGCTGCAATTGCCAACGCCAAAAGAATGGGTGCTCAAGTTTATGCATTTGATGTTAGGCCTGTTGTTAAAGAACAAGTTGAAAGCTTAGGAGCAAATTTTATAGAAGTTGAAAGTGATTCTGATGAAGGTGTTGGTGAGGGAGGATATGCTAAAGAAGTATCTGATGATTACAAGCAAAAACAAGCTGAATTGATTAATGAAACTATTAAAAGTATGGATATTATAATTTCAACTGCATTAATACCAGAGAAACCCGCTCCTATTTTAATTAATAAAGAAATGGTTGAAAGCATGCAGCCTGGTTCTGCCATAATTGATTTAGCCGCAGTTAATGGTGGAAATTGTGAACTCACAAAATGTGATGAAATAATCAGTCATAAAGATGTCATTATAGATGGTAGATCATATTTGCCAAGTACAATGGCACAAGACGCAAGCCAACTTTATGCAAAAAATTTGTTTAATCTTTTCAATCATATATACAATGGTGAGAATCCACTAAATCTTGAAGATGAAATAACAAACGGTTCTCTTATTCTTAATAATGGAGAAGTTAACAATGAGATTCTAAGCAAATTTTTAAAAGAGGAGCAGAAATAAATGGATATTACTACAATAACTATTTTCATTTTAGCTGTTTTTGTAGGCTTTGAGATAATAACAAAAGTTCCACCAACACTGCACACACCTCTCATGTCTGGTTCAAATGCAATTTCAGGAATCGCAATTATTGGTGCTATTTTAGCTACAAACCTCAAAGGTGATTTAGGTATGTGGCTTGGTTTTGCTTCAGTAATCTTTGCAATGATAAATGTTGTGGGAGGATTTATGGTTACGGATAGAATGTTAAAAATGTTTAAAAGGAAATAGATGAAAGATATATCTTATTTAGTATCAGCGATTTGTTTTATTTACGGACTTAAAATGTTAAGTCATCCAAAAACTGCAAGAAATGGAAATATTATTGCTTCCATTGGAATGTTGATTGCTATAGTAGCAACTGTATATACAGGTACTAATTTAGATTTAAAAATGATAACAATTGCAATGATAATAGGTTCAATCATTGGAGCATTCTTTGCGATTAAAGTTGAGATGACCCAAATGCCTCAACTAGTTGCAATTTTTAACGGTTTTGGTGGAGGTGCGTCAGCCTTAGTTGCATCATCTGAATTTTTAGGTAGTGAAAGCTTAGTTAACCTTTCACTTGACCCATCACTAATTTTAATAATTTCAGTCTCACTTAGCGTACTAATAGGTACATTAACATTAACAGGAAGCTTAATTGCATTTGGTAAGCTCCAAGGCTTAATTTCAACAAAGCCTATAACTTTTCCAGGACAACAACTTTTTAATGGATTCTTAGCTTTTTGCGTAATTGTTGCAACTTATATGATTCCAACCTATGGTCTAAATTCACTTTACACTATTATTATCTTAGCTTCATTACTAGGTATACTCTTGGTTATTCCCATAGGTGGTGCTGATATGCCAGTTGTGATTTCACTACTCAACTCATATTCAGGCATTGCGGCTGCAATGACTGGTTTTGTTTTGGTCTCAAATAATCCATCAGCAGGTAATGCTCTTATTATATGTGGTAGTTTAGTTGGAGCATCTGGTATGATTCTTACTCAAATAATGTGCAAAGGTATGAATCGCTCACTTTCAAATGTAATCTTTGGAGCTGTTGGTGGTGAAGTAGAAAGTGGATCTACAGATGGAAAACAAGTTAATATAAAGAGTTATTCTACAGAAGAAGCAGCCATGATTTTTGATGCTGCAGAAAAAATAATTGTTGTACCTGGATATGGTCTGGCTGTTGCACAAGCACAGCATGCAATTAGAGAAGTTGCTGAGTTCCTTGAAGATAAAGGTAAAAATGTATTATATGCAATTCATCCAGTAGCTGGTAGAATGCCTGGGCATATGAATGTTCTTTTAGCAGAAGCTAATATCCCTTATGAGCAACTTAAAGACCTCGATGAAATAAATCCAGAATTTGAAGATTGTGATGTTGCTATTGTTTTGGGTGCAAATGATGTTGTAAATCCAGCAGCAAGATCAGATAAATCAAGTCCAATTTATGGTATGCCTATTTTAAATGTTGATAAAGCTAGAACAGTAATTATTAATAAACGTACTATGAACACTGGTTTTGCTGGGGTTCAAAACGAATTGTTTGGATATGATAATTCAATCATGGTATTTGGTGATGCAAAAGATATGTTGATTAAATTATTATCAGATTTAAAAGAACTTTAAAAAAAATTTAGTTACTCAAAATAATTCCAACTAACAAGATAATATCTTGAACATTCAAAAACGTATCACCATTTAAATCACCAACTAATTGATCTAAACTTGTTATATCTACATTACCCATAATTATTGATACTAAGCTAACAACATCTATGATATCTAAAACGCTATCTTGATTTAAATCTCCAATCAAGAAACTACCTTGAGTATTTAGTGTTATTGGTATAGCATCGAAATCTACTGACGCATTAGTATTATTAATCACGTATGCATTATATGTACCTTCTTCCATACCAGTCGTATTAACATTTATAGCATATATTGCAGATGTACCATCAGTAAGCTGGTCATTACCTGAAACAAAATCTACAGAAAGCCAATTTGCAGTATTAAATTCAACTGATAAATTATCACTTATATAACTGTCATTATAAACGACCTGTAAACCATTCAAGCCATCAAATGATTTTATTCCAACTGTTGCAGATTCTGTATCTCCAATCATATTAGAATAATTAAGTTGAATTAAACCATTATTATTTATAACAATTTGAAAATTATATATTCTTTCAACATTTGTCCAATGAATGACATTATCAAACCATACTACCAGACGTTGACCATTAGTATGATACTTAACCTCACCTGAACCTACTTCATTACCACTATTAGCTGGATTCAAGTCGTCCCAAAATCCAAAAATTGAACCATTTGGTGTATCTTCATCAAATAATGATTGATTATTCCATCCATTATTGTCTTCTTCAAAACCTATCCATCCATTAGGATTTATTAAGCATTGAGAAAAACTTTCTGAATAAAAAGGAAACTCAAATCCCATATCAACTTGAACAGCAGTATCATTATTTTCGAATTCCAAAACTGTGTTTTCGTTACTAATATCAATCCAATTATAATCTATAATATCTTGTACTGAATCTGAATCTATATATGCATATCCATATGAATCAATTTGATTTGAACTTACAGGATAAGGAGCTGAACTAACTTCATAAGCTAAATTTGAACCAATCTCACCTGAATTTGTTATGATTAGATTTTCTGCATCCGATTCATTCAGAGGAACGTTAAAAGTAAACTGTTGCTGATTATATGAAACTTGTGGTTGCGCATAAGGTATAGAACCTCTAGTTGTAATAAAAAGAGCTGATTGATCTGTTAATGTTCTAGCACCAGTTGCGTAAGAATTATTAAATGTATATTGTAACCCATCATCTCCAGAATGATTTTCAATACCAACAGTACAATATTGCCCATGAATAACAGCACCATCATAGTTTCCAACTGGATAATCTCCAATACTATTATTATTAAATTCTTTATATTGTAATTTCATTTCATCATCTCCGGTTGGTGTCTCATTACCAGTATTATAAAGGATTATTTGAAATGCTTCTGTAGTATTTGAAAGAAATGTTCTAAGATTTGACCATTCTATTATGAAAGAATTATTTTGTTCATCATGAAAAGCATATATCTCACCACCATTAGTGGTCTTTAAATCATCCCAAAAAACTGCTACTATTGGAGAAGGTCCTCCAGGGCCAGGTAATGTATAATTTCTAAAAGAAGTCATATCTGTTTCTCCAAATGATATCCATCCATTTGAACAAACCGAAACTTCATTGTAATCAATACCATAAAAAGTAAATGTAAAAGGTAATGAAATAGTTGTAACATCATCTAAATTATCTCCACCATCATTTATATCTAGTTCTTCACCCTCCCCTCCAAAATCGGGATCTATTTCAATCCAATCATATTCTGGAGCAAGTTGGTATCCAGTATCACCCATATCATAGATATAATATCCATGTAAATCTGGACCTACAGGATCATTTAATGTAACATTTCCAACTTGAACAGATAAGATAGATTGCATTTCAAATCCATTATCAGATGTTAAACTAATTGATACTGGTATTACCGAACCATTAATTAAATCTGTTGAAGCTGAAAATACAATTTGATTATCCGACAAAGCAGATTGATTTTGACCTATATAATTAAATAAAAATTGATTTGAATCAAATTCTAGTAAGTCATTTCCTAAGCCTATTTCAGCAATAACGTTGTTTAGAGGCATTGAGCCAGAATTATTTATTGAAAGAGAAACTTGACTATTACCACCTACAGTTAACTGGGAATCTAAATTGTAAGAAAAATCAAGNACAGCTGAGCTAAAGTTTAGNGGNACAATGTAATTCCATAATAAATCATCTGAAGTTGAAAANACTGTCAATCTAAGCATTGGATCATCTAAATCTGTAATATTATTTGANGCTGTAACNNTAATNTTACNAAATGTTAAACTATTATTNTCAGTNGTAAAATTACCTAAATTTANATTTTCATTATTTGATANAGAAATATNGTTAGATTCTGATANTAAGANTNGCAACAATTGNNCCNTCNATANNAGAACCAGATATATTTTCAATTTGTANAGATAAANTNGCAGTCTCTCCAGGATTTAGGACTCCATTGCCATTACCNTCATAATCATTAATACTTACNCTNGATTGATTTAAGCTTACNTGNGGTAAATCATTNGAATATATAAAGAAAGATTCATCAGGTATATAATTTTGTTTTCTAGATGTTACATTTANNTTNCCNGAGTTCATTGTTGATGGCAAATTAAAATCAGCAANNCCATTGGCATTAGTAAATTGAGATTCNAATATTNCACCAAATGAATGATAATCNGTTGATAGAGTTACAATTGCACCTTCAATGGGATTTCCTGTTTCTGATGTAACAGANACTTGAAAATTATCAGAACCATTAATTACCATTTGATTATGTTGTACTACCATNGTTTCAGGAGCAGANGTCCACAATTGTAANGANGGATCACCAAGTAAATTATTCCATGTCTGNAACAAATAAACATTATCATTTGGATTTTGAGGATAAATTTCATCTATAGCTAATTTACCGTAAATGTGTGCTTCTCCAGCTGTAGATGATNCNTGNAGNAAAATACCATCGAAAATACCCATATTAACAATATTATTAAATGCAGTATGAGTATAAGATTGGGCTGTACCAACTACAGCAACAGCTCCTCGAGGACTAACTGATGTACCTGCTCTATATAATGATTCTGTCATGCAAGTAGTTTCAGTTGCAAAAGAACCGGTTCCACATGTAATCGTNGATATAAANGATAATCTGTAACCATTATTTAACTGTGCAACATCATTAGTCGTAAANTTACTAAACCCATAGAATCCTCTATAATTTAAATATGCTACACCTTCATTTATTTGATTAACCATAAAATCATCGTANTTACTACCACCATANTGTGTTTCAATATCAGTTATACCNCCNTGTGTTTCTGCAATTTGTTCGATNTATTGATTAGTNATAATTGTAGATATACCTGAATCTGATGGATCTCCAACTAAAGCCATTCTNTTTAACCAATCCGTTTCACCTGAATAATTTTTTTCATAACCTATTATNTTGTTTATAGCTGTNATCAATTCAGTTGTACTTCNAATCGAAATTCTTCCTATAGATAAATCTGGTAATAAATCNTTACCCTCAATCAANGTATAAGGNTGNTCNCCCTCACCTTGAGCTGATGACCAACCATTTCCTCCATAAACTGTATAGGTTGGNACATTAATACTACCGTTNGCATCACCAATTAAACAAACATGNTCAGGTGGATTTTGCCAATTATTATATGCATTTGTGATATAATTNTTAATNTCTGTAGTATTACTACCTGTTTGAGAAGTCGANACTACATTTACTACATATCCTTGTTTATGTCTCCATTCAACTANNGGATTNAAGTAAGGTGATGAAGCTATATTNCCACCACATATATATAANACNGAAGGTTTTTGAAAACTTCTTGTATCTTGATAATCATNGTTATTNATNACNCTNTTTTGATAAATATTTTCAAATATTCTAGATCTTGGAGTTCTATTAGAANNAGTAGTTCTTAAATTTGATTCTGATATNANAACTTCTAAATTATTAAAGACTTTTANTTGCTTAGTTTTAGGATTGTACTCATATGGAGTTAACTCNATTGTTAANAAATCATANCCTCTNATTGATGATCTTTTAGAANTTATTTTTGTTTCNGGGTAAATTTCATNTTTANTATAAANNTGNTTATTTTTAATAAAANTTTTCTCTTGATTNACATTATAAATAGGTTGNGATGGATATAAATCAATATTTTCATNTATNGTATAATCATTTTCNTTCAAGNATACNTCATAGTCGTAATTATAATCTATNGAATAATTGAACGTGTATGTAGGAAGNTCTGGCAANCCCACATCTCNAGTATTTCCTTCTGAACCNGANATAACGTGATANCCTTCTNTTCTTTCAAAAGAAATATNACCTAANTTAAACTCAATAATTGTATTTTGAGANTTACTATTNTTNANCTGAAAATTTGTTGTTTCTGCTAATANNACAGAACATATNAAAAAAATCTTAAATATAAATTGCATTGAATGCTCCTATTTTTCGAAATCAATTTAATTTTAATAAACTTTTATAACAAAATATTGATAATAACAAAATGTAACAAGAATTTTTACCAAAAGATTGAAATGTTTTAATTATTATATTATGACAAATGGAAAACTTAGATTTAAAAAAATACAACTTAAAACTCCTTATAGATTTTGATAGCACATTCATAAAATCTGAATCTTTAGAAATTATATCAGATATATCTTTAGAACAAAATCAAAACAAAAACAAAATTATGTCAAAAATAAAAGAATTGACAGATTTAGCAATGAATGGAAATCTATCATTCAGTGATGCGTTATCAAAAAGAATTAAATTAATCAAAGCAAACAAAAACCATATTAATCAATCTGTAGAAAAAATAAAAAAAGAAATATCATTAAGTTTTTATCAAAATAAGAGGTTTTTTGAAAAAAATTACGAAAACTGTTTCATTATTTCTGGAGGTTTTAATGATATAATAGAGCCAGTTTTATTTAAATATAATATCCCAAAAAAAAATATTTTTGCTAATGATTTTTTATATAATGAAAAACAAGAAATTTATTCAATTAATAAAGATAATCCATTATCAAAAGATTTAGGAAAAATAAAAGTTGCTCAGCAAATTGAAGGCGAAAAAATTATAATAGGTGATGGATATACAGATTATGAATTAAAAAAATATGGAGAAGCTTCACTATTTATACAACATATAGAAAATATTAATCGTAAAAAATTAAATAAAAGTGCAGATTTAATTTCAAATAGTTTAACCGATAGTTTAATATTTTTAGAAGATTATTATGGTAAATGAAAAAAAAATAAATTATCAAGATCTTATGCTTCACAGGGTTCATGAAATTCTACTAATTTCTAGCCCTTACGATGCATATATTCTTGAACAAGATGGTAAACTTACTGAACAAATTTTAACTGAATATATTGGAATGAATTTGAGTTATGCTCCTAGAGTTTGGAATGTTTCCTCAGGTAAACAAGCTTTTGAGATGTTATCAAAACGTAAGTTTGATTTAGTAATAATAATGATGAGAATTGCAGATATAAACTCAATATCTCTCGGCAGTAAAATTAGAAGTCAATTCCCTAAAAAGGCAATAATTCTACTAGCATTTGATGAATCTGAAATTAAAAGGATTCCAAGTGAAAAATTAAATATATTTGATCAAGTTTTTATTTGGTTTGGCGACTCAAATGTATTTCCAGCCTTAATTAAGTTAATTGAAGATAAAAAGAATATTAGCAGAGATACTAGAAAAGCTGATGTACGATCTATTCTAGTTGTTGAAGATACACCACAGCACTATTCAAGCTTATTACCATTTCTCTACAGGGAGATTATATACCATACTAAAGAATTAATAAATCAAAGTTTAAATGATACTCAAAAACTTTTACATATGAGAGCTAGACCTAAAATAATTTTATGTACCAACTACGAAGAAGCAATTAAATTTATAAAAAAATATCACCTTAACTTACTTGGTGTAATTTCTGATATGAGATTTCCAATAAATAATAAAAAAGAAAAAAATGCTGGTAAAAATCTAATAAAAGAGGTAAGAAAATTCGATAAGTCAATTCCATTTATTTTTCAAACAAATGAAAATATTTCAGATAATGACCTGAAAGAGCTATCAGCAAAATACTTAAATAAAAACTCTACTGCTTTTTTTCAAAATTTAAAAAAACTTGTCATTGATAATTTTGGTTTTGGTGAATTTAAATTTAGAACAAAAAATGGTAACGTAATAGGAATAGCTAAAAATATTACAGAACTCAAAAATAATATTAGAGATATTCCTAAAGAATCATTGTCTTACCATGTTTCAAATAATCACTTATCTAATTGGCTTGCAGCTAGAGGTGAATTTAATGTAGCATCAAAATTTAGAGCTATAGATTTAGATGATTTCAAAAATATAGAGGATAGAAGAATTTACCATTTAAAATTACTAAATGAATCAATAGATGAAAAAAAAGATCCCATAATTGTTGATCATTCCTTAGATAATTTTGAACATACTCACTCATTTGTTAGGATTGGCTCAGGTTCATTAGGAGGTAAGGCAAGGGGCTTAGCTTTTGCGAACTCTATTTTAAAAAATTATGATTTTAAAAATCAATTTCCGAACATTAATGTTCGGATTCCTAATATAGTTGTTATAAGTACATCAGGATTTGATGAATTCATGGATAAAAATAATTTATGGGACAAAGCACTATCTGATATTGATAATAAAATAATTGAAAGAGAATTCATAAAATCTGAATTACCGAAAGAACTTTCAAAAAAATTAAAACTTCTTTTGAAAAAAGTTAAATATCCTTTAGCCATTAGATCATCAGGGTTATTGGAAGATTCACAATATAAACCATTAGCAGGTATGTATAGTACTTTGATGATTCCAAATTCAGATAAAAGTTTAGATAAAAGATTCAATCAATTATGTGAAGCAATTAAAAGAGTTTATGCGTCAACTTTCTATAAAGAACCTAAATCTTTAATGGATTCTGTTTCTAAAAGGTATGAAGAAGAAAAAATGGCAGTAATAATTATGGAATTAATTGGCAAAAAACATGATGAAATTTTCTATCCAACATTCAGTGGTGTATGCCAAAGTTATAATTATTATCCCGTATCACACATGAAGAGAGAAGAAGGAATTGCATTTCTAGCTTTAGGACTAGGAAAAACAATTGCAGATGGAGAAAAGTCATTAAGATATTCTCCTAAATACCCAGATATATTACCTCAGTATTACTCAACAAAATCTACAATTAATAATTCCCAAAATAAGTTCTTTGCTTTGAATTTAAATAAAAATATTGATGTAATAAAAAAAGGAGAATCAAAAAACTTACATAAATATAATCTCAGTCTTGCTGAATCTCATGGAGAACTCAAAATTTCGGCTAGCGTAATAAGTAATCAAGATAATATTATTAGAGAATCTCTCAATTATGAAGGTGTTAGAGTTCTAACTTTTTCATCAATAATTAAATATAATTTATTCCCGCTTAATGAACTACTTAATACGTTTATTCAACAAGGTGAAAATTTAATTGGTTGTCCATTTGAAATTGAATTTGCTGTAAATATAAATGAAAATAAAGAAGATGAATTTTGTTTATTGCAAATTAAACCAATGCCAATTAGTAATTTTGAAAATAATTTAAAAGCCATTGATAAAAATAAATCTAGAATTTTTTGTTCAAGCAATCAAGTTCTTGGTAATGGTACTTATTCAGATATAAAAAATATTATGTATATTAATTTAGATAATTTTAAAAATGATAAAACTCAAGAAATTGCTAAAATTATAGGTGAGTATAATAATATTCTGGGTTCAGAAAATCCTTATCTGTTAATAGGGCCTGGTAGATGGGGTAGTTCTGATCCTTGGCTTGGTATTCCTGTAAATTGGGAACAAATAACTAATGCAAAATCNATTATTGAAATTGGAATTGATAAATTAAACCCAGACCCTTCNTTTGGAAGTCANTTTTTNCAAAATTTAACAAGCTTAATGATTAGTTATTTTACTCTAGGNTATCGAGANTATAAAAAAAATATTGATTGGAATTGGCTTAAGAAACAAAATCATATTAAAAAATCAAAATATGTAAANATTGTAAGTTTAAATGAACCTTTAGTAATTCAAGTAGATGGAACACAAGGTAATGGATTNATATTTNTGCANAAGAANATAANTGAAACAATGAATGAAGATGAAGCATCTGGAATATAGAAAATCCTNAAAAAGTTAATACTTATTCNGTAATTATATTTACAATTTCAATCACATCTAAAATNTCTATATTATNATCAANATTTAAATCAGANAAAATAATTTGAAAATCATTNAAAACTAAATCATTAAAAATATAATTNATTATNTAAATNATATCGACNACATTAATAAAATTATTTTGATTTATATCACCATANTCATATTNAAGAACATCTAAAAATAATTCAAATTCATCTTCTGTTTCACTTCCAATATTTAAATGAATTTTNNTNATATCATCNCNTATATNATAATANTCCGAATTNNNAATAGAATAACTATATAATGANGGATATCCTTGANTANTCTCTANTATAATACTTTNAACAAAATTCTCATTTAAANCTGATATATTAATAAAAAAATTNGNAANTGGTTCAAATNTACTTAATGAAATAGATTCATTATTTAANAAAATAANATCTGAAATTGGACCATCTAAATTCTGAGAATTATTTGTGGTTATGGGCATAGCATAAATTTGATCTTCGTAATANTAAAAATCATTTTCCATATCATCATACTTACCATTAAANAAATTCCTNGTTAAAAATNTTAACCATGTTTCAATAAATGTCGTTGAATAATCNGGGCTGGATAAAATATTATTCAAGGATAAAAATGCATTGTTTGTAATNCTAAAATCTTCCCAAACTTTTTTTATAATTGAATTTTCATAATTATTATCTTGNTCAATAANAGAAGATAAAAAATGTGCNTATAACGCAATACTATATCCATCGGTTTCTCTTANATCTTTATCTGGATTATTATAAAAAGTAGACAACCATCCTNNATCAATATAATCGTTTACATNAGGATAAATTATGTCTTCAATCCAGGTTGATGACATTTCAAAGAAAAATAACGATTCAGTAGTANATTGAAGTTGATATGACCTCTGAATTGCATGAAAATACTCATGAGCTACAGTTACTTTCATTGCATCTANACCACTTGTGTAATAATCANCTTCTTCATANTTGTTATCAATTNTGATATAAGAGCTTCCTGTATGCTCACCTAAAGAATTAAAGTCTAAATTATTTACTCCGTAGTAACCNNATCCTAAATCTTCAACNTAAATATCATAAACACCATCATCATCTGGATTAACTGGTAAAAAATTCATTACATCAANNAGAATACTGTCNACATAATCAGCNGCAATGCCTACCTCTTCAATATANTCTGGAANACCATTTAAGTTACTATCNTCTAAAATTGGTGAATCTNGTCCTGATAAATCATAATGTATATGAAACTTTCCACTTNGTGATACCATAAATGTATCCNTNGAAGGTCNNGACCTTAGAATACTATCATCANAGATGTGACTATATACTCCTTTAGGAAAAATTGATGAAATTAAAATTAATATAAATNATNGAAATANATANTTCAAAAANTATACNACTCCTTGATCAAGCATTGAATCTGCTACTTTTATAAATCCNGCAACATTAGCTCCTCTNATATAATTAATNTANTCATTTTCTGTACCATGCGTAACACACTGNTGATGAATACTTTTCATAATATTNTTTAATTTATNATCAACCTCTTCTCTNGACCANGATGCAAAAATACTATTCTGACTCATTTCCAATCCTGATACTGCAACACCTCCNGCATTAGCAGCCTTACCTGGAGCAAACAAAACTTTATTTTCTAATAAAACTTCAACCGCATCTGGACTAGTGGGCATATTTGCACCTTCAACTACACAAACACATCCATTTTCAACCAAGTTTTTTGCATCTTGAAGTTCCAATTCATTTTGTGTAGCACAAGGAATTGCAACATCACATTTNATATTCCAAGGNCTAGANCCTTCAANATATTCAANATTATATTGATCAGCNTATTCCTTTATTCTTCCTCTTCTATTATTCTTCAAATCAATCACATACTCTAACTTTTCNTTATCAATACCATCTTTATCATAAATAGTNCCTGAAGAATCTGATAAAGTTACAACTTTACCACCNANTTGATTTATTTTNTCAAGTGCNTATTGAGCTACGTTACCTGAACCTGAAATCGNAACAATNTTATCTTNNATAGAGCNTCCTTTNACTTTAAACATTTCTTCAGCAAAGTAAACTGCNCCATATCCAGTAGCCTCAGGACGAATTAAGCTACCTCCCCAATTAATACCTTTNCCAGTTANAACACCAGTAAANTCATTTCTAATTCTCTTATACTGTCCAAATAAAAATCCTAATTCTCTACCCCCTACTCCTATATCTCCAGCAGGCACATCAGTATACGGTCCAATGTGTCTTTGTAATTCAGTCATAAAAGATTGACAAAAACTCATTACTTCACTATCTGACTTACCTTTAGGNTCAAAATCAGCTCCTCCTTTTCCACCTCCCAAAGGNAGAGTTGTNANNCTATTTTTAAAAACTTGCTCGAAACCTAAAAATTTTAAAATTCCAAGATTAACTGATGGATGAAACCTCAATCCTCCCTTATAGGGTCCTATTGCTGAATTAAACTCAACTCTAAAGCCTCTATTAACTTGAATGTTTCCTTTATCATCTTTCCATGGAACTCTAAACATTAAAACTCTTTCTGGTTCAACTAATCTATCAAGAATATTAGCATGCATATAATGTGGATTCTTATCTAAAAAAGGCCATATTGATTCTAATACTTCTTCAACAGCTTGATGAAATTCAGGCTGGCTAGGATTTCTTGAAATAACTTTTTCCATGTAACTATTCAATGAATTATCCATTTATTAAATCCTTTCAATATAATTATTTTATCTACTTTTTTAATTTACTAAAATGTTTGTTACAAAGTATAGCATTAATGTTCTTTGTTTAGTGTAATCTTAAATCTTAATTTTATCATATATCTTTACTCTTATTTCATNTATAAATGATAAATTATTTAAATAAATTATTAATAACNAAATCTGTAAACANTCCTTTACCNGTNTTAATTGTTNCATTATTGGTTACTTTCTTCATNACATCTGGTTCAATNTATGTAACTCAAGATGATGATATGACAAACTTATTNCCNGATNACATTGGTTCAAAANAANTTTTTGAAGAAATACAAGATGANTATGGNATTACAGAATATATGTATGTNGCGATTGGNAATGAGGGCAAAAATATATTTAATACTANAGATCTAAATNTAATTTCANANTTATCAAATAAATTAAGTGAATTAAATACCGTTGATGAAGTNATTTCATTAACNACACTTGATAAAATTTCACTTGACCCAGCNGATAGTTCTATTGTTATAGATAGCTTNATTACATCACCAATTAATGATTCTAAAATACTTTCTGCTATTNATTATTTAAATNAAAATAAAATTATAAAATCNAGAGTCGTAAGTAGTTCAAATGAATTTGCNAATATNATTGTAATACCAGAAAATATNGANGGTGTNTATGTTGATTTATCAAAAGATATTCATAAAATAACTGATAGATATGANAAAAATTATAGTTTNTTTTATGGAGGACAAGCATANGTTACAGGAGCAGTTCCAGAAATGGTNCAAAAAGAAGTTCAAATTCTTTTGTTTTTTGGNCTNATTCTAATGGGTTTTATACTTTTTATTAATCTNAGAAATATNAAAGCAGTCATATTAATTTTATTCACTATTTTTACATCACTAGGTGCNATGTTTGGTTTCATGGGTTGGGTTTATCATTTAACNAATTATAANGAATTTTATTTTACCATGATGAATACATCTATGCCNATAGTAATGCTAACAATTGCTAATTCNGATGGAGTTCATGTTTTAAGTAGATTNTTTAAAGAATTCAGNAAATGTANAAATAAAAAACAGGCTATTCTTNATGCAATGAATAGTTTATTTTTNCCAATTTTCCTTACATCTATAACTACATCNGCAGCATTTCTNATGTTANTATTTTCTCCAATAGTATCATTAACTGGATATGGNATAACNATTGCATTTGGAATAATGTGGGCATGGNTATTATCTAATACAATGCTTCCCNCTTTNATTATGCTTTTAAGTTGGGATNCTAATTCAAAGGCAATTTCNAAACCNAGTTTTGTAGAAAAAANGATGAAAGTATTTGGTACNTTNGTTACTAAAAGTCCAAAAANAGTACTNTTNTCAGGTATTTTNATTACCNTATTTGCAATAGGNGGAATTTTTCTAATTAAAGTTGAAGTTCAATACAATAAAATGTTTCGNGAAGGTAATATTATNAGNGATTCTGCAGAATTTCTTGANGAACATTTAATGGGNAATGTAAATGTTATTCTCAGNGTAACAAGCGAATCAGGATATGATGGTTTGAAAAATCCNAAAAATTTGAANGATNTACANAAAGTTCAAAACTATTTAGATAATATGAAAAATGTNACATCTACNATNTCAGTNAATGATGTNGTGAAACANCTTCATAAAACTATTATGGATGATAANCATGATTANTATACTATNCCAGACTCAGCTCNACAAATNAATAATTTATTATTNTTATATGAAATGAATGAAGANTCAGATTTGAGTTCTNTNGTTAATTATGATGGAGATCANGGTATTCTNACNGGTTTAATGAAAACTTTTTCAACTATTGAAGTNCCNGGANTAATTCAGGATATGAATAATTNTATTGAACAAAANATATCATCAAATAATAATGATTTAAAATTTGAAATTACAGGAATGATGATTTTTATAGTTGATTTCATGTGGCTNGTTATTAAATCATCAATTCAAGGTATAGTTTTATCNTTACTNGTAATTCTAACAATTTCATCNTTATTTTTTAGATCTTNGAGATATGGANTNATGTCAATTATTCCCTTNTTNAGTGCAATTATTTTAAATTTTGGTTTAATGGGTTGGTTTGGAATAGAANTAACTCANTTAACAGCAATNTTAAGNTCAATNATACTTGGNGTTGGAGTTGATTTTACTATTCATTATATCACAGANTTTAAACGNATCAAAGATGATAANAAAAATAATATATCNACTGAAACTATTGATAATGTAGGTTTNCCTATAATNTTAGATGCAACATCAAATATGGCTTTTGGTTCATTGCTTCTATCTACAATAATACCACTNGCNCACGTTGGAGGNTTAATGGTTTTNGCNATGCTATCNACATCAATTGGAGCATTNACATTATTAGCATCAGCTTTAGAAATTTANAAAAATAAAATGAAATAATGAGGANNAAATGAAAATATTAATAATAGTTATNTTTNTNAAAAATTTATTNGCAATGANTGGACTTGANCTTGCTAANTTGNTAGATGAGAGANNNAANCCAAANGATATAAANTCCNTAAATANTATGNTTNTAACAAATAAAGATAANAAAAAGAAAACTCTNGAATTAATNTCAATNTCNAAGGATGATAGNAAAAAACANATGATATGGTTCNTAAAACCTCGNAAAGACAAAGGAATATCTTTTTTAAAAATTGAAAAAGATAATGAAGATGATTTTATGACTATGTGGCTTCCAGGTTTTTCTAGATTCAGAAGAATTAANTCTAGCCAAAAAAGTGATTCTTTTATGGGTTCNGATCTTAGTTTTGAAGATTTAACNAANAGAACNATTGAAGATTATAATTATAATATAATNAAAACCNATGAAGATGGATTTTACTTTCTTGAAAGTATCCCAAAAGAAATTGAAAGTGAATATTCAAAACATNTCACGAAAATNAAAGAAGTTGAAGATGGNATTTTTATTGTTTNNGAAGAAGATTCATTTGANAAAAANAATAATCTATTAAAAAATAAAGTTTTTAANTTTGAAAAAATAGAATCNTACTATGTNATGACTNAANTANTGGTAAANAATATNCAAAAAAAATCATCTACATTACTCACTTTAAACGAAATAAAATTAAATAATGAATTTGAAGATTCAAAATTTATCCAAAGAAGCCTCAAATTGATTCCAAAATAGTTGAAAGAGAACAGACTAGAAGACTTTATNAAAAATCCAGAAATTTCACTTTGGAAATTATCAATACCAATGATGCTTGGAATGAGCGTCCAAGCNATTTACACATTAATTGATACTGCCTTTATTGGTAGATGGGTTGGATGGGAAGCTCTTGCAGGTCTNGGTGTTGTATTTCCTGCTTTATTTATAATTATGGGTATAACATTTGGCTTAGGTTCTGGATCTACTACAGTTATTGCTCAAAGTATAGGTGAAAATGATAAAAAAAAAGCTGATTCTTTTGCACAACACACGATCATTTTAGGTATATTCCTCTCTACAATTTTTATAATTGTTGGATTCTTTTATGGAGAAAATATTTTGTCATCTCAAGGCGCGAAAGAAGAATCTTTTATTTATGCATCTGATTACTTTTTTACACTAATCATTGGGACACCATTTATGATTCTAGGGATTTTCTTTAGATCTATTTTGTCTGGAGAAGGGGACACAATATTACCGATGAAAATATTAGGTTTTGGTACCATTCTTAATATTATTTTAGATCCAATACTTATCCCTTATTTTGATATTAAAGGTGCAGCAGCAGCAACTGTTATTAGTCAATTTATTGTATTTATCTCATTTGTATATATATTAATTTTCAAGGATAGAGCATATTTGTCCTTAAATTTTAAAAATTTTAAACTAAAAAATAAATACTTATCGCCTATTTTTAAAATAGGCATACCATCTGCGTTATCTATGTTGATAATGTCAATGGGTATTTTCACATATAATATTATTTTGAGTAAAACTGCCAATCCAGAGGGTGCTTTAGCTGCATATGCAACAGTACACAGAATAGAACATCTATTTTTTATACCCTTATTATCACTGTCCACTAGTATGATTACTATTACAGGAATGTTTTACGGTGCAAAAAAATATAACTTAATTAAAATGGTTTTAAAGCATTGTATTAAATATGCTCTAATCATTTCTATATCTTTTGGAATATTCTTTTTCTATTGTTCAAATATGATTTTACCGATTTTTATAAAAGATTCTGAGGTTATAAATCTAGGTGTAAGTTATTTTAATATTTTTTCTTTTGCAGTACCATTTGTCACTTTATCAATGATTTGTAGTAGAACAATTCAAGGACTAGGAAAATCATATCCAATGTTTATTATAACTTGCCTTAGAGTTGTTATCGTTAGCTGTTCATTAGGGTGGTATTTTATTGTAATTAAGAATAAACCTATCGAATATGCTTGGTTATCAATACTCATTTCTTGCATATGTGCCTCTATTATTAGTATAATCTGGCTGCTATACGAATTGAGAAAAATAAATAAATAATCCAATATAAGGAAAAATAAATCATGAAAATTATATTTATTATTTTAATGCTTAATATATGTCTGAGTGATAAAAAACCTATTGATAAGATTGAAGAAGATAAGATTGAATATTGGGAGAATGAAGATAAAAAAATTCAAAATCCTGAACTAAGAAAACTTCTCGAACAATTGAGAATTGATTTTAAAAGTGATAAAGAAATTTTAAAAAAAGAATATAAAAAAAATATTGATTTATTGAAATCAGATTATAAAAATAAAAGAGAAGAAATAAAGAAAAAATATTTAAAAAATAATCCGAAAAAGAAAATAAAAAAAATGAAAAAAACTAAAAGAAATTAATGAAAAAAATTATTTTTATATTACAATTTATCAATTTCATTTTATGTCAAATAAATACTGAAAATCTAAGATTAGAAGAAACCAATAAAGTATTAGTTAATCAATTTAATATTTCTTTCGATTATGAAGGTTCTGATTCCGAAGTATTTGATACATTTTTCAAATATCGACTTGATTATAACCCCAAAAAAGAAAATNANTTTTTTTTTATANCAAATTATGAACAAGCCTATGAAAAATCTTCTAATGAATCTACTAATTTCATTAANAAAAAAGGATTTGGACATCTTAGGAATACAAGAAAATTTTATAAAAATTTAGANATNGAATTTTTTACACAATATGAATTCAATGAATTTCTNGATATAACCAAACGTACGTTATTTGGCTCNGGAATACGATTACCNATAAAAATTAAGAAAATGAATTCANACATTGGANTTGGAATAATGAAAGAGATAGAAAATTATAATAACCAAATATTTGATACTGAAATTTATAGGTCTACTAATTATTTTAATAATAAAATAATCTTTAATAAAGTAGTATTAAGTAATGTTATATACTATCAATTTAATGTTGATGAATCTAAAGATTTTAGAATATTATTTGATAATAATTTTGAGTTTGTTTTAACAGAAAACATCTTTTTAACATTTGAATTAAAACACAGATATGATAATCAACCAAATTTTGGTCAGAAAAAAAATTATTCACAAATTTCTTCAGGGGTAGGTTTCATTTTTTAAAAAAATAATTATGTATTAAAAATCAAAAATCTTCTAAAAGTGACTGAAAATAATTATGAACAAGTATATTTTGATTCCTATAAATCAAAAATCAGTGGATGGTTTTTTGAATCTAAAAAAAATTACGAATCAGTAATTATATTGTTTCATGGGACAGGCTCTCAAAAAGATTTTGGATTAAATATTATTGCTAAAAACTTATCAAATAATGGAATATCCGCACTAATTTTTGATTATAGAGGATTTGGGGATTCTGAAAATATTAAAGGCTACCCTAAAAGATATCTATCTGCCAAACATCAAATTGAAGATATTTTATCCGCAGTAAAATTTATCAGACATAATAAAAAAATTAAAAAAATTGGTCTTTTTGGTGAATCAATGTCTGCAGCCTTAGCAATGATGGCGGCTAAAGATTTAGAAAGTAAAAAGAAACCCATTCAAGCAGTATACTCACAAAGTCCTGCATGTTTTGAATTTCCTAAATGGCCATTTGCATTTAAAAAATTTATCTATAAAAGTATTTTTTTAGATTTATTATTTAGAAATAAATCTATAAAAATATATCAAACATCACCAAAAGATGTAAAATGTTATTTACCAGATAGTTTTTGTTTTTGGCCTATAATACCCGATAAAACATTAGGTAGTTGGAATAATAAAATTCCTGCAAGAAGTATATTTAATATAGCAGTTTTAGTTTTATCAGGTAAAATAAAAAGAAATTTGAGAAAAATTAAAACTCCAATTCTAATCTCTCAAGGTTCTTTAGATAGATTTTTAGGATCCTCATTTAAATCAATAGATAAGATGTTCAATAATAATAAAAATGTGAACGTTGAAATTTATAGATATAAAGGTGAACACATATCAGCACTTCCTATGGTTAATAAAAAACAATATGAAGTTGATAAAAAGAAATATGAACATAAATCCAATACATATTATCCAGAAATTTATAAAGATTTATTCCCAGTTTATCTAAAATTCTTCAAAAAACATTTAACATATAAAAATATTAGTTATGAATTCAGAAAAAAGGTATTTAACTAAAAGTAGATTTAATTTAGCTTCAAGTTGTCCTACAAAATTATTTTATACAAACAAAAATAAATTTACAAACTCTAAAAATGATGATGAATTTCTGCTAGCTTTAGCAGAAGGTGGATTCCAAGTAGGTGAATTAGCAAAATACTATCATCCCAATGGTTATAACATTGATACTTTAGATATTGATGAGGCAATAGAACAAACCAACAAATTACTACTTAATGATAAGGTAATAATTTACGAGGCAGCTATTAAGTTTAACTATTTTTTTATAAGAGTCGATATTTTAGTTAAAGATGGTAACAATATAGATTTAATTGAGGTTAAAGCAAAATCTTTTAAGTCAGAAAAAAATTTTTTTAATAAATCAAATTATATTAAACCAACTTGGATACCATACTTTTATGATGTAGCATTTCAGTTATGGGTAATGGAAAATGCCCTACCAAATTACAATATTAAACCTTATTTAATGTTAGCTGATAAAAATAAAAAAACTTCAATTAATGGTCTAAATCAATTTTTCAAAATAACAAAAATTGGTAATAGAAAAAAAATCACTGTTAATAAAACAATTAACTACGATGATTTAGGTAGTGAGATTTTAATTAAAATTGATGTAGGAAATTTTGTTCAAATGATTTACGATGGTAACTATAAAAAAAAAACAAGTGATAAAAACTTTATTGATAAAATAAAAGAGTATGGAGAATATTATAATTTAGATAAACTTTATGAAACTGATTTAGGATTAAAGTGCAAATCTTGTGAGTTTAAGGATGAGTTAGATATTAAAAAGAGTGGTTATTTTCAATGTTGGAGTAAAGTTTTTGAAAATTTTGACATACATGAACCAAATGTTTTTGATATATGGAATTATAGACAATCACAAAAAGTAATAGATTCTAACATTTATAAAATGAAAGATATTTACTCAACTGGTTTTGTAGAAACTTTAAATGAAAGACAATATTTACAAGTTGATAAAACAGTTAACAAATCTTTAACTGAAGATATCAAACCAGAGTTATTTAATGAAATGCAAAAATGGAAATTTCCTCTACATTTTATAGATTTTGAAACATGCATGATAGCAATCCCATTTCACAAAAATAGATCCCCATATGAACAAATAGCCTTTCAATTTTCATGTCATACATTATTTAGTAATGGAACAATAAAACATTATGAATGGATTGAAAATGATGCAAATAATTTTCCTAATTATGAATTTGTAAAAGAACTCAAAAAAATATTAGATCAAGATGATGGTAATATTTTTCGTTATTCAGCGCATGAAAATACTGTTTTACAACAAATAAGAAATCAAATGATTCAAGAAGATGATTCTAGATATAAAGAATTAATAGATTGGATTGATACAATTACATATAGAAAATGTTCTATGAATCCAAAAAATAAAATTGTAGGTGATAGAAATATGATTGACCTTCTTGATTATGTAAAAAAATACTATTATCACCCTAAAATGAAGGGTTCTAATTCTCTTAAATATGTCCTCCCAGCAATATTTTCAGATAGCGATTTCATAAAAAATAAATATAGTCAAAAAATAGATTTCGGTACACATCTCAAAAATAAAACAATTTGGAAAATTGATAATCAAACCAATGAAATTTGTAATCCTTACCAACTACTTGAAAATAAATATAAAAATTTAAATATTGATGAAAACCAGTTGTATTTTCTAGATGAAAAAATAGAAGATGGTGCAGCCGCGATGCTAGCTTACTCAAAACTCCAATTTACAGATATGACCAATCAAGAAAGAAAGTTGTTGACCTCAGCTTTATTACAATATTGTGAATTGGATACACTCGCAATGGTTATGATTTATGAACACTGGAACTCTTTAAAATAATAATTATTTTTTATTTATTAGATAAACTGCTGAAAGACTGATTAATCCTCCAATGATTACATTTGAAGCAATAGGCTCATCCAAAAAAATATTTGCAGTAACTAGCGCTATAAAAGGTACAGAGAAAATATAGGCACTTGCTTTGATTGGTCCAAGCTTTGGAGTAGCATACAAGTACATGGATGTACCAAATGACATAGCACCAAGAGAAACAATCATAAAATTAAAATAAAATTTTAAATTTAACTCTTTAAGATTAATCAATTGAAATTCTGTAAAAGGGAATGAAATTATTGTTGTAAAAAAATAACATAAAAATATAAAGTGAAATGGCGGAGTATCTTTTTGTCCAAAGTTTGTGATTACTGTGTTAATACCCCACGTTATTGCACATAAAACGAAAAAAATATTATTAATATCAAAAATAGTTGAAAAGCCTTCATTAAACACATCCATTATAATTAAACCTCCTAATAAGCCAACAGTAATACCAATAATTTCTTTGAAATTAATTTTTTTAATAATTACTGTCATAATGATAAAAGTAATAATAGGATTAAGTGAAGTAACTAAAACTGCACCTTTACCTGCATAAGAATAATGTGTACCCATAAAGAAAAATAAATTATATATATAAAAAAGTATGCTACAAGGTATTATGAATTTTAAATTCTTAAACCTAAAATAATTTTTAATATCACTTTTAATAATGAATGGATATATAGATATAAAACCAATGAGAAATCTAAAAAAAATCAAATTATTAAATGACAGGTATTCATTTACAATTTTAGCATTTGTCCATGCAACACCCCAACTGAACATTGCTAAAGCCATTAGAAAATTCATTGAAAATTTCGACATATTTTAATCTTTAAGTTTTAAAACTTTAGCAAATAACTTATCCATCCATCTATCAGGTAAAATTTGAGTAAGAAAATAATTCATAANATAATTAGGAGTAATAACATAACGCGTTCTNGGCTNATTTGTCANCAAAATTTTAACTACCCTATCTCCAATAATCTTAGGATTTAAACCTTTNGNACCGGATTTTATATATGCTTNATTAAACTGTCTTAATGANTTTTCATATTCAGTTTTCAAAAATGGATTATCATCTATTTTAGGNACTTTATCCCATATTGCAGTTTTAATTGGTCCNGGTTGAATTAATACAACGTCAACATTATGAANAAGTAATTCTCTCCTTAAAGAATCAGTAAATCCTTCTANTGCATGNTTGGATGCAGTATAAGGACCCACAAATGGATAAGATCTTTTACCACTTATTGAGCCAATATTTATTATTTTATTTTTCATTTTATAATCATTTTTATCTATTAACATANCCAAAAATGATTTNGTGACTTCTATTAATCCAAAAAGATTAACTTCAAACTGTTTTCTAAANACATCAACATCTAAATATCTTATGGGACCACCAAGTGCAATACCTGCATTATTAATTATACATGATAAATAACTNTTATTATTNTTTAATATTGTTTTTANTTCTTCTTTAGCATTTNAAATTTCTTCTTTTTTTGTCAAATCAAAAACAACATATTCAAATTTACCTTTAAAATTATTTGTAAAATAATCAGCGTCTTCTTTTTNCCGNACACTNCCTATAACNAAAAAATCATTNTTCAATAATTCCTCTGNNATTGCTTTNCCNATACCAGTACTTATACCTGTAACTAAAACNGTTCTCATATATAACCTCTTTTTTCTTAAATTANTATTGCTAAAATTGGAACTTATTTTCATTTTTTGCATTAAAAAAATACANAACTANAGGATTATTTAAATACATGAAAAAAATTATNACNCTTTTAATNTCATTNTCTTTTATTTTTTCAAACTACAATCAATTTAATCAAGCNTTTATAGANGTTTCCAAAAATCAAAGTCCAACTATTGTTTCAATAGTTTCTGAAAAAACTGAAAANATGAATAANATGTTTTTTTTCAATCCATTTGATGATTTTGGATTTGAAGATGATTCTANACANCCAGAAAGAAAAGCACAATCANTAGGTTCGGGAGTAATTATTGATGAAAATAAAGGTTATATAATTACTAATAATCATGTTATTGAAGGTGCTGAAGAAGTAAAAGTTGTATTATTTGATAAAAGAGAAATTGATGCAACAATTGTTGCTACAGACCCGCTATCTGATATTGCTGTTATTCAAATAGATACTGATAATCTTCAGGAGGCCAAACCAGGGAATTCTACAAATTTACAAATTGGTGAGTGGATAGTAGCAATAGGGAGCCCATTTGGTCTTCATTTAAATCATACAGTAACTGCCGGTATTGTAAGTGCGACAGGTAGAAGTGATGTAATCTCAAGATTAAATTTTGAAAATTTTATCCAACATGATGCAGCAATTAATCCAGGAAATTCAGGAGGTGGCCTTTTTAATTTATATGGAGAATTAATTGGAATAAATACAGCAATAGCTACCGATGGATTTTCAAGATCAAATGCAGGTGTAGGCTTTGCTGTGCCAATTAATCAAGTTATGAGAGTTGTGGAAGATTTAATTGATGGTGGGAAAGTTAGAAGAGGGTTTTTAGGTGTAACTATTGGAGCAATTGATGAAGATATGATGAAAGCTCTTAAACTAGATTCTAAAAAAGGTGTACTTATATCTTTTGTATCAAAAGATAGCCCTGCTGATTTATCGGGCTTAAAAGAAAAAGATATTATTACATCAATGAACGGAATAGAAGTTCAAAACGTAAATGAACTTAGAAATAACGTTTCTAATGCAAAACCAGGCGATGTAATAAATTTTGGTATAATTCGAGATGGATATATTAAAAATATTACTGTTACCTTAGGCCTAAGACCAGACCAAGATGAAGTAGTAAATATTTTTTCAGGTTCAAGATCAAATAGTTTTGACCTGCTTGGTTTAAAAGTCAAATCTAATGATAAAGGTGATGGAATAGTTATTACATCAATTGATAAATCATCNAATGCATATGAAAAAAATATAAGGACNGGTGATATTATAACAGAGATAGGTAGTACAATCATAAACTCTGTTGATGATTATAATTCCATNATTGAAAAATATAATTCAGGTGATGCAATCATGCTNAGAATTATTAGCAATGGTAATGCTAGATANGAAGCATTTGAAATNAATTAATAATGATTAANCNATTTGTTTTTCAAAANTAGAGTCATATTTTTTTGAGATATTTTNCCAATTAAATTTATCAAAAGTNTCTTGACTTATTTCTTNAATTGTAGAAGTATAATTTTTAATATTTTTTATNACTGATACTAATTTNTCTTTTAACTCTAANTCAGAATTATAAAATAGAAATTTATTTTTNTTNTAATNAAATAAATCTGGATAAGTTAATCTTTTGGGTAATATTGGATAGNATCCATATGAAACTGCTTCAACAATACTTATTCCAAAAAAATCTTGATGTGAAGTGACTGGAAGAATATTAGACATTTTTAAATATCTTAAGTATTCAGTATAATTTTCACAATATCCAAAATGAATAATTTTATGATTTAATCTATCTTTAGCAGTATCAAATATCTTTGGGTATTCGCTGTAATTTTCTCCAAGGATAATTAAACTAAAATCTATTTTCATATCATTTAATTCAAATAATGTTTCAAAAAATAATTTAGGATTTTTATCATACTCCCATCTGTGATTCCAAAGAATTACAGGATGTTCAATTTTCTTTAAAATATTTTTATTTAAATTGCAGCCTATAGGTAATACTGACGACTTTTTTTTAATTAAATCTATAGATTCTAAATTTCTAAAATCCGGCATTTTCTTTAAATATTTTCTTAACCCCTCAATGTAACTATCTAAATGGTATTGAGAGTTAAAATAATTATGATTACTTATTAAAGATGAGGTATAATTAATATAATAATAATTTAAATCTCTATCCAATTTTAAATCTTTATCATTGGGCGACCACGGATATGATAACTGATTTTCATGGAAATACATTATAACTTTTGATTGTACTAAATTATCCTCACAAAGAGATTTAAAAACTGGCAGGTTTAACATATCAGAACATAGTACAATATCAAATACGCTTTTCTTATTATTATATTTTTCAGCTAAAGAAATTGCACCTCCATGCATACGCCATTTCCATTTTTTACCAGGTAAGGAGAGAATTTCTATATTGTGATTTGAAAATTTTAAATAATCATCAATCCATTTTTTATGTGAACCTGAATAAAATGGTTCAACATATAAAATATTTAATTTATTGCCTTGCATATTAATCTATGAAAATGATGGACACCAATCTCATGTTGTGATGAATATCTTCCTCTATTATAGAATTTTGATTTAATACCTTTTTGAACGCTTAATACAATATCTTGATCTTCTTTTTCAACCTTATCCAAACTAGCACCAGAGTTTGAGGGTTGTTTTTTCCCGTTTATTGGATAAGATAAAAATCTTATTTTTGTTTTTTCTTTATTTATTGGTTCAATTATATTCACTGAAATACCCCAATTATAGAAATTCAACATTATATTAGGGAAAATCCAATAATAGTATGCATAGATATCCTCATTACTGTTTAAAAAACCGTTAGGAATCTTAAGAGCGTCTTTTTTTGTTTTTGATAATGTATATTGCAGTACTCCATTTTCTAAAGTTTTTGTTTTATAGGTATCAAGTTCAATATCATCATTAAGTCCTTTATGCACAAAAGATACATGAAAACCTTCTAAATAATTTTCACAATATAATGACCAATGTGCATCAATGATATATTCATTTGAAGCAGAGTTATCAAAATTTAATTGATTAAATGGATACCAACCTAATCTATCATTTATATCTTTAGTTATCTCTGAAATGTCGATTTTTGGATTTAATGATATAAAAATAAAATTTTTCAATTTTTTTAATGGTATTTGAGTCAAATTATCAGATTCCAAAGGAAAATTTTCAACCTTATTAAATCCAGGGGCAGATAACATTCGACCTTTTAAGTCAAACACTCTGCCATGATATTGACATCTTATATTTCTAGCATTGGTTTCATTTTGACACAACAAACTTCCTCTGTGTGGACAGACATTACTTAAACAAAGAAACTCATCATCAATTTTAGTTAAAATCAAAGGTTGGTTTAATGAATGATTGAGTAAAGTAAATGGATGAATCTTTGATTTTAATGAATTAATATCTATAATGAATTGCCAGCTATTATTAAATATTTTTTCTATTGATAAATCATAATATTCTGATTTCAAATAAAAATAAGATGGCATTGTTTGAGCTAAACTAATATTTTTATCAATAAATATTTTTTCTAACATCTATTTATCAGATAAAAAATCAGTTTTTTTTATATGAATAGTTCGTTGTGGAAATGGAATTTCAATTCCATTTTCATTAAAAGCATTATAAATTAAAGTTGAAAGTTCATCTATTACTCTTCCTCTAAATTCAGGCTTTTCTATCCATGCTAGTAATTGGAATTTTAGACCTGAGGCAGCAAACTCTCTAAATCTTACTCTAGGAAGTGGTTTTTTACATACATTTTCTGATGATATAGCAATTTCGTTCATTATATTTTTTACTTTATCAACTTCAGTACCATAAGCAACTTCAACAGTAATTCTAATTCTTTCTTTTTCATGAGTNCCTCCACTCTCATTAATAATTTTAGAATTTGCTATNACTGAGTTAGGTATAGTTATTTCTATNTCNTCTCTAGTTTGTATTCGAGTACTTCTAATTCCAATATCTCTAACATANCCTCTTTCACCTGAATCTAAATTNATATAATCACCTTCCTTATATGGACTATCTGCCATAATGAAAATNCCTGCAAATAAATTNCCCAATGTATCTTTTGCAGCAAATCCAAGTACTACACTTATAATACCTGCTGATGCAATCCATGCTGTAACATTAATTCCCCAACAAAGCATAACAAAATAAACTGAAAAAAGAAAAATTATTATTTTACCTAGATTATCAAATAAGGGTATTGTTTTCTTTTTAATAAACTTACTATCATCATCTTTTTTTGAAGCCCAATTTATAATAACTAGGAAAGATCTAAAAATTGCTAAAGACCAGTAAATTACAATTATAGACTTAATCAAGCTGTTTACAATAAAATCTAAATCTTGTGGAAGAGTTATTGCTTTAAATGCAAAATAAAAACCTAAATAAAGTATGGTTTTATATACAGCAGGATGAATAGTTTCAATTAATTGATCATCAGTATCATTTTTAGTTTTTAAAGCTATTTTTTTTAAAATATAAATGAAAACTCTATCAATTATTGATGCTAATAAATATGACAAAAAAATTAAAATTGAGAATAAAACAATTTGATTTTGTTTAATAAATTCAAAAACTGTTAAGCGAGATATAATAGTTTCCATTTAATTAGAAGATTATTCGTTTAAATAATTTTTAATTTCTTTTTCAGAAACACATGAAATAAAGCTTATACCTTTTTTATTAAATCCTGCGGAATTAAGAACATTAATTAAAATACTTTTAGTATTATATGTTTTTTTATTTTTCATTTTTTATTTTTATTAATATATAACTAAATATATAATAGAATATCTAAAAATATTACTTATTTATTTAAAATTAAATGAACCAATATCCATACATATTCTCGAAAATTTCCAATCTGAAATATCATCAGATAAATTATATATTTTATAACTAATTCCTATAAATACCTTATTTGTGATTTTATAATTTAAACCTATTGTATATATTAATTCTGGATTTGAATCTTCTGCATCATGTGATGGAAAACCTAGACCCAAGGTAGCTTTTGTACTTATTTTATCATTAATCCAATAATCACTAAACAAATAAACACTAAAAAATCCAATTTCAATATTTGAATGATAATCTAGATATGATAAAGGTTTAAATGAATAGGCTAATCCTGGGCCAAATGATAATTTATTTATCTTTTTAAAAGAAAAATCATAACCTAATTCTACTCCAGTATTTTTTAAATCATCATCATTATAATAACCATAAATTGATGATACTTCATATTTTCCATCATTGCCAATACTTAACCAAATCTTACTATCACAAAAAATAAAATTACTTAAAATAAAAAAAATAGAAATTATCTTCATAAAATTTTTATGACTTTAAAATAAAAAGGGTTTGTTTAAATTTAAACAAACCCTTTTTACAAAAAATCATTCAATAAGTTTACATTCTATAACCAAAATTGAAAGTCATTCTAGAGAAATCAAAATCTTGTGAATAACCTGATTCACTTATGCTAGTACTATTGACAGTATATCCTAAGCCAAGGATCATTTTTTCATTTAGATTATACATGACTCCAAAGGAATAAGCTAAACCTGCATCTCCTTCATCTATGTCACCTTGAGGTAAACCTAAGCCTAAACCAAACCAAACACCCATTTCATTTGATAAAGAATGAGTACCAAGTCCATACAATGTTAAAAATTTAGCTTCAAAACCATCTTCTCCCATTGCAGCTAAATGATATGTTCCACCTAATCCCCATCCCATTTTGCCATCTTGCTTTAACATACGAGTATAACCTATTTCAAGACCACCATCATCTAAATCAACATCGCCACCATAGTATCCACTACCTAAGTCAACAGAAGCAGATGTACCTGCTGCTAACCATACTGTATCTGCAAACGAAAAAGAAAAACATAAAATAAACAACATTATCATTTTTTTCATTTTATTTACTCCCCATTTTATTATTTTTTTATATACTAACTAGAAAATTTAAATAAAAATCTAAGATTTTAAAATAAAAATCTAATACTGATAAAATAAAAAGCCCTCTTTATATGAGGGCTTTTTAATGCTCCGGCACCTGGACTCGAACCAGGGACACGTGGATTAACAGTCCACTGCTCTAACCAACTGAGCTATGCCGGAATATATTTTTTAAAACGACCAAGTAATTTACACGATTTTATAAAATATCAATAAATTTATTTATACCAATTTTTCAACAAATCAGAAGATGATTGAATTTTACCTCCACCTAGTCCCCAAATCAAATCTATATTATTGTTATTACAAAATTTTATCTCAGGTGTAGTCTGGTTAGTTCTATCACCACCATTTCCGAAAAAAATGTTATATTTATCAGAATACTCGTTATTAATTTTTTCAATTAAATTACATGCAGTATCATCATTATCATTAAAACTTTTTACT
>PANV01000009.1 GCA_002707765.1 Fidelibacterota bacterium | reverse complement strand
TCATTTAGGCTTTCAGCCACTTGTTGATCTGCACCTGACTCAAGTACAGCTTTACACATTGAGCATTGTATATTGTAGTAAATCATGAGTAATAAGGTGAAATCATTAAATATACAATAACTCCTGTTACAGCAACATAAAGCCATACAGGAAAAGTAACTTTAGCTATCTTTTTATGAGATGCAAATTTTGACTGAAAAGCTCTTGAGTAGCTAACCAAAACCATTGGAATAACTACTATTGATAATAAAATGTGTGATATTAATATGAAAAAATAAATGTATGCTATTGCACCAGTTCCACCAAATTGAGTTGGATCAGTAGTTATGTGGTAAGCAATATACATTACCAAAAAAGATAAAGAAAGTGCTATACAAACCTTTATTAGGTTTTCATGAATTTTTCTTTTACCGTTTTTTATATAATAAACTGCTATAACCAAAAGAACTGCTGTTAATCCGTTAATAGTTGCATATATGGGAGGAAGAAAAGTTAATGGTTTTGCTATTGGTAAGTTATCCATTAGTATAACGGGATCATAATTTGGAATACGCATGTTGAATACCAATTGATCATATTCCCATTTTGTGAATAGAAGTAAAGCAACAACAAGTGGTACCAAAATAGAGACTACCCAAATTAATATGTCATAAATGTTATACTTATTAACCATTTTCCAGAAGTTTTATTATATCTTCTTTTATCATGTCAATACCCTGAATATCACTGTTATTTGATGTTATACCCAAATAATAGACTATCGGATTTCCATCTGAATCTCTTCTAGATCGAATAAATCCATTCTTGTCAATTAGAGCAAAGAATCCTTGATGCTCAAATCCTCCTGCAACTGCGGGATTCACCCCCGCAAATATATTAAATCCAGTATTAGATAATTCATAAACACTATTAATATCACCTGTTAGGAAATGCCAATTTTTTGATTTTACTTCAAGTCTTTCCGAATATTCTTTTAAAACTTTTGGAGTATCAGTGAGTGGATCTATTGTGAAAGATGCTATTCCAAAATCATCTCTATAGCCAAATGCTTCATCTAATATCTTCATATTCTGATTCATCTCAATACATATTAAAGGACATGAAGTAAAAAAGAATTCTGCTACATACACTTTGCCAGAAAAATCTTCGTTTCCAATATATATACTATCCTGATTTAAAAATATAAAATCAGGAACTTTTCTGGAGGTACCATTCAAATTTATAAATGATAATTTAGAAGATTTATCAATAGATTGTGATCTTATCGAGTCAACTGTACTGTCAGTTGAGATTCTATTATAAATTTTGGGAATAAACCAATATCCAAATAAAATTATTATTATAATTAAACCTAAATAGGATTTATTTTTCATAAGTCTTTTCTGGTTATTCCATTCTTTTTCAGTGCTAATCGATATTCAGCTAATATAATTTTAACGTCATCAACCATAAAGTTGTTTATGTCAGCTACTGACCTTGAATCATAACCAAATTTTATACCATTATCATCATTTCGGCCTCTCTGTGATAATTTTTTGTCAATTATATAAACATATGGAGACCCATAATTATAATCTAAGTTAACATCGGTGGAAAGACTAATAAAGATATCAATTATTGAATCAGGCTCTAAAAAAATGAAATTCCATTTTTCCATATTAGTATTAGTTCCTGATTCTAATTTATTTTTTAAAACATTAGCTAGGTTTTCAGACCCAATTGGGCATATTGCTACAAACTGAAAATCATCAAATTGATAAAACCTTTTATATATTTTTTGATTTAAATTAAGTGCATCTCCTTGTCGATCATTAATATTACTGCCTAAGAAGTAAATGATAGAAATTTTCTCCTCCATTTCTATTTCACTGTAAGTTGATGTACTAGTTATATTATCTTTAAGGACGGGAAGCTTTGCAAAGTTATTAACTCCAGATGCAAAAAAAAGATAGGCAACTAGCGGTAGTACAAATAGTATTGTAAGTACTATATATTTTTTCAAAATAAAAAATTAAAAATTCCAGCTTACAAAGCCTTCATACATGATATCATATATGTAGTTTCCCTCAACAAGAAAGATAAATGCTGCATAAGCAATAAGAAAAATAAGTGTTATAACCACGGAAACTTGTAAACCGAATTTTTCATCTCTCATGTGCATAAAGTCCCACATTATATAATATGCTTTTACCAGGGTTAAAAAAACAAAAATCCAGTTAATTAATTTCATTGATAAAAAATAGCTCATTAAAATTTCAGGCTTGACAATTCCAAGAATAACTTCGATAGCTGTAACTATCGATAAAAAAATTAAAACTCCCCATATTTTTTGGACGTTTGATTTAAACTTTATTAATCCTCTGAAAATTTCTAATTTGTGTTCCGTATTATGTGCCATATTATATTAAACCAAGTAAAAGAATGTAAATACAAATACCCAAACTAAATCAACAAAATGCCAATATAGACCTACTTTTTCAACCATCTCATAGTGTCCTCTGCGTTCATAAGTTCCAAGCAGAACATTAATAAAAATAATTATATTAATTACAACACCTGAGAAAACATGAAAACCATGAAAACCTGTTATAAAAAAGAAAAAATCAGCAAATAATCTATTACCATATTCATTTCTAATGAGATTTGCCCCTTGCACAACATAAACAGCTTGCATAACCTTTTCTATTGATTCTTCCCTATTTAAAATAATCTTATGACCTTTTTCATCTATCTTTTCAACTCTTACTAAAATTGATGGGTCAGACATAAAACCTTCTGTTACTTCCTCAACTGAGTACTGATCTAAGGCTGGTTCGCTGAAATACCACAAACCATTATTACTCTTATGCTGTTCTCTATACTCTGGTTTATAAACAGCAAATTCATCAATTGAAACCCTTTTATTTGACGTAGCATCAACAAACTGAATAATCATTCCACCCTTAGTTTCTAATGCACCATATTCACCTTTGATAAAGTTTTTCCATTCCCATGCCTGAGACCCAACAAAAACAGCTCCACCAATTATGGTTAAAAACATATAAAAAACTACCCTGTCTTTTTGATTATTATGACCTGCATCAACAGCTAAAACCATTGTAACAGATGAAAAAATCAAAATAAATGTCATCAATGCCACGTAATACATAGGAGCATCCACTCCGTGTAGTCCTGGAAAATGTGTAAAAACTTCATCTGCTATTGGCCAAGAGTCAATATTTTTAAATCTTGAAAAACCATACGCAACCAAAAAACCTGTAAACGTTAACGCATCCGAAACTATGAAAAACCACATCATAAGTTTTCCATAACTAGCATTTAAAGGTCCGGGTTCTGTTGTTAACTCTGGTTGAATATCTGCGGATGAAACAGTTGAACTCATTAACAAAAATCTTTTAACAAAGTTAAGTAATTTTTATCCAAAGAAATAGAAAAATAAAAACAAATAAACCCATAAAATATCCAAAAAATGCCAAAAATATAAGCCTAGCTCAAAACCAAGTATATTGTCATTGTATTTATTTTTTATTGTATTATAAAGTAGAACTGTCAAAACAATTAATCCAGCAAGAAGATGTAAGCCATGAAGAAAGGTTAATACATAAATAAATGAGGTTGTAATAGTGCTTTGAGCACCTGCAAAAAAATANCCCATTTCAATNAAACTCTTAAAAGAATAAAATTGTAAAAAACAAAAAATTATGCCAAGNAAAAATGTAGCTGTAAGNCATGTAACAACTTTATTTTTTGATTGATTTGTTTTNAAATAATNATNTGAAATNTGAATTGTAAGACTNCTTAGTANAATTATTAANGTACTATAAAAAAATAAATTTGGNAATTGGAAGTCTACAAGCCAATCTGGTCTTCCCTTNCTAACTANGTAAGCACTNGTAAGTCCAGCAAATGTCATTGTTATACTTAATAATGCAAATAATAACATCATTTTTTTTGCCCTTACTTTGTTTGTATTTAGATTACTNTCACTCATATNAACTTATCAANAATATATACTAATTGAATTGAAGTTAGATAAAAAATTGTGAATAAAAANAGTCTTCTCGCAGATTCAGTATTCATTCTATTATATAAATTAACAGCAAACATCANCATTAATANTCCCANAACTAGTACAATAATTGCTCCATAAATACTTAGNNATAAAGNACCTGTTAATCCAGAATAAGGAAATATTGAAATTATAATCATCCAGATGATNTATAATATAATTTGTATAGCAGTTTTTTTGTCCTTCTTTCCAGTTGGCAGCATATTAAATCCAGCTTTTTTATAGTCATCATCGAGCATCCACCCTAATGCCCAAAAGTGAGGAAATTGCCAAAAAAATTGAATCATAAACAGAGTACCTGGTTCAATACCAAAACTATTTGTAGCTGCTACCCAACCTAACATAAATGGTATCGCACCAGGTATTGCACCCACAAATACAGATAGTGGAGTAATAGGTTTTAATGGTGTATAAATGCATGTATATATAAAGACTGATACAGCAGCAAAAAATGCTGTTTTGTAATTAATTGTATATAATATTCCCAGTCCTATAAGAGTCAATAGAACAGAAATCCAAAAAGCATTTGATGTTGAAATTTCTTTTGTTGGAAGTGGCCTTGTTTTTGTTCTATCCATTAATGCATCTTTATCCTTTTCGATTATCTGGTTAAAAGAATTGGATGCTCCAACCATACAATAACCGCCAATAAGAAGAAGTACTAGATCAGAAAAATTAACTAGTTCTGCTGCTAAAACATAACCTGCAAGGGTTGAGAAAACAACACTAAACGAAAGTCTCGCTTTAGTCAACGATAAAAAAACTTTGGATTTATTTAGAAACACAATAATTTAAAGGATGCAAAATTAGTCCAAAAAAATCCCTAGGCAAATAATTATTGCAACTTAAATATGATAGGGATACTAAAGGGAACTCTCACAGGTCTTCCTCTTTGTTTACCAGGTGTCATTTTTGGCAATTTACCAATAATTCTTGAGGCCTCTTTTTCTAAATTTTTATCTGGTCCTCTAGTTCTAATAGCGGTTATTGATCCATCTTTTGCTATAGTAAACTGGACAAAAACTCTTCCTTGTATACCCATCTCCTGGGCGATTTCAGGATACCTAAAATTTCTGGCAATATGCTTTTGTATTTGTTCTTGAAAACAAGACCTTCTTTGAGACTTCGGAACTCTTTCACAGCCAGGATATAATGGAACATCTTCAATTATGGCAAAAGGGACATCTAAATCTAAATCTTCTTCAACTACTTCAACCTCTTCAACAATTTCTTCTTGGTCAGTTTCAGTAGATTCAATTATTGTTTCTTCGATTTCTTCCTCATCCTCAACTACTTCAATTATTTCAGGAGCTGGTGGTGGTGGTGGTGGAGGGGGTGTTTTTAATTGCTCAGTAATAGGAATTTCTTCATCATCATCGTCATCAACATCTAATGCAATATACCCGTAGCCATCATCATCATAGTTTTTATATTCAATTGCTTGCCAAGAGATAAATAGGACTATAAATAAACCAATTGAAAAGTAAAATGTACTTTTTTTATTTAAATCTGCTTTTGGATTTTTTTTAGATCTCATTCTTCGCTAAAGTAATTTTTTTTTTATATAGTACAAAATAATTATTCCAAATATAACCCCTAAACTATTGGCTAATAAATCTGCTAAGTCAAAATATCTTCCGAAAGGAAGTATATGTTGGAAAATTTCCAAAGCAAATCCAAAAAATATTGCAAATAATAGCAATTTAAAATTTGATTTATAAAAATTTTCAAAAGCTAAACACCATAATATCGTTAATGAAAAATACATGACAAAGTGTACCAACTTATCAAGCTCAAATAATTTAAATTTTGGCCATCCAAGATCTGGGATAGGAACTAACGAAAGTAATATGAGAAATAAAGAGTAAAAAAATGCAATTTTAGAAATATACTTTCTATCCAATTAATTCCTTGTATTGATTATTATCAAGAAGCTCACTTATCTCATTTGGATTTGAAACCTCAACTTTAATTATCCATCCTTCTTCATAAGGTGAATCATTAATAGATTCTGGAGAATCTGAAAGATTTTCATTAAACTCAATGATTTTTCCTGACATTGGTAAAAAGAGATCCGACACTGTTTTAACAGCCTCAACTGTCCCAAACACATCGTCTTTGTTTAATGTTTCATCTAATGTATCCACTTCAACATAGACAATATCTCCAAGCTCGCTTTGAGCGAAATCTGTAATACCTACTGTTGCAATATTGCCATCCAATTTAATCCACTCATGATCTTTAGTATATTTTAAATTTTCCTTTATATCCATTTTCCTAAATTATAACTTAAGTTAGATATAAAAAAATAAATTTTTAATTTCCAAAACTGTATCTTAATGTAAATCCTGATCTAATATTTGTTTGAGGAAACGCAGTGGAAATTTCATACTTAGAAAATAAATGATCGTAGAAAAAGATAGCTGAAAAACTTTTGGTTAAAGCATAGTCAGCGCTAAGTTTGAGAGAAAAAATAGATTGCCCAGCAGAGACTTTATTATCATCAATTTCCAAGTTTCTAATTACAGTTATATTTTTTCTTAGGTTTAAATCAATTTTGGTATTTAAATCTCCAATAAAATTATTTCCATTAGAGGCTAAATTTGATCTTAGTTTCAAATTTTTTATTCTGTAACCCATTCCTAAAGTATATTCATTTCCCCATGATTCAGTAATTAAATTATTTGATAAACTTAAAGAGACTGCTCTATCTTTAATGACATCAAATATAATCCTTAGAGAATTTTTTAATTCAAGGTCTAATCTAATTAGGGGATTAAATTGTTCAACTAAATTAATATTGGAAAAAATTATTTTATTATAATAATTTCCCGAATTATCAATTCCGTTCTCAGCAAAATTTAGATTATAATTAAAATTATTAATTGTAAAATTAGACCTATATCCATGCTGAATGGAAAGACGTGAAAAAACTTGATCAAAAAGCTTCTCTAGGCCATCATACTGCAATGTCCAATTTAATTTTGGATTACTTGTAATTGGGTTCAAGGAAACTTTTGAAACATCATTTCCTGTATATGCTGCTATAAAAGCTGGTATTAATACAGCCTGACTTCCATTGCTATATCCATTTGGAAAACCGTCGCTGTCATAGCTGATATTACCTAGATTTTTTAATGAAATAAGTCTATTTGCGATCTGAATTCTATTTTTCTTAAAATTTTCAAAATCATTAGAAAAGTTAACAGATCTATCTTTGAATGAGGTTCTTAGCATATTACTTGAAATAGAAAAATTTCCATAAAAATTGGTATTTACTTGATTATAATTATTTTCGATTATTGAATAGTTTTCTGAGTAATTATTTGAATAAGTTCTGTTTGCATTTAAATCAAGTTTTAGATTTTTAAATAATTCTATTTCTGCAGATAAATCAAACTTTGAATTAAATACTTTTTGAAACTGCTGATTGAAATCATTAAATGTTGTCAACCAACCATTTTTTGCAGCCTCAAATCTTACATCTTTTTGAGAGCCAAATACGAAACCAAAGGATGGTTTTAATGTACCTAAAAATCCTATTGAAGGGATATATCCTGGTAAAACCTTACCTGAATTTTCGCTGTAAGTTGATCTAACTCTTTTTAATGACGTTAATAAATTAACCAAAAAGTTATTTTCTGAAAAATTTATTTGTCTGTAGATTTTATCAAAATTCAAAGCAAAATTTAATGTCTGATTATTTGAATTTTGAACAGTGTTGACTCTCCCTAATTTATTTCCAAGTTGATCAGTGACATTATTTAGGATATCCGATCCTCGCTGCCAATTAAAATTTCCACTGTATGAATAATTAGCATCAATAAAATCTAAAAATGGGAAATTTGATATCGGAAGATTATAGTTTGCTGTAAAATTTTGATTATAAAAATTAGGCTCTCCTACATTAAAAAACTTCTCAAACAACTCCAACCTATTCCTTTCAGTTGTATTAATTCCTTTGCTAAAAGATGGTATTAGACTCGAGTTTGATGAATTATAATTTAAAATCAATGACTTTGAGAGATTGTGTGATATTGAGAGTAGCCAATCAAACATAAACTTAGATTGAGTAAATTCAGGAACTGGAATTTGATTTTCCGATATAATACCTGAATAATTTATTTCTCTAAACTTTTGTTTAAACAAGGACCTATTGAAATTTCCAGAAAAAGTCAAGCTATTCGGCAATGGATTAAAATTAAATTCTTTTAACCATTTTAAATATTTTGAATTTTTATTTTCTAGAATTTTTTCAAATGGATAAATATTTAGATTATTAAAAGTGTAAGAATATTGAGCATTGGTCATTACCATTCTCCTGTCTGAATACTCCATTTCAAAATCTCTGTAATTACTTTCAGAATAACTGTAGGATACATTTATATTTTCAATATCATATAATTTAGGTTTCTTATCATTAGTTTTTCTTTTTGATAAACCTAGAATACTAAAGCTTTTAGAATTTGAAACTAACCTAGATTGGTTTAACACAGAATCTCTATTTTCAGTAATTTCAAGTATCTTGTCGAGATCTAAATCATTGTAATATGAGTCATATTTTGGTTTTGTTAGTTCCTGGGAATATGTATAACTAACTGGGATTTGGAGTCCCCATTTTTCTGGAAAAAGCTGTCCCGCATTAACATTAGTTATGAAAGAATATTGGCTGTAATTTTCATTGCTTGTTTCATTTGGTGATTTATCTACTGAACCAAAACCATCTGTTGACATCCTCCCACTAAATGAAACATTAGCAAAATCAGCAAGATTTGCGTCAAGATTTGCTACTGCTGACCACCCTCCAGTACCATCAATTTCAGAAAGTCTTAATTCGTTAAACCATACTTCTCCAGAGAGATTATTTCCAATTTTATCTGACGGATTTTTAAGTCCTAATGTTATCGTTTTTATTCTTCCAAGCGATGGATTCCCTTTTATTGAAAATTTATATTTTTTTTGACCAGGCAAATTACTAATTAGACTAAATTCATTAATAATATTTAAATCCTCATCAAAATAAATTGCATCATTAAATTGAATTCTTTCAGAGATCAGTTTTAATTTAATATCTAAAAACTTTTCTAAATCAAAATCAATTGAATTACTTTCAGGATGCCAGACTTTTTCTGGACTATACCTGTTTGATTGTCCTAAATTATATGATGTTGGCTTCAACGGAACTTCAATTTGATAATAATTTTCATTAATATCATTCCCAAATCTTAAGAAAGCTACAAGTCTCTCATCATATCTATCCTCAGCACCGTCACCAGGAAGTGGGATTTTTCCTTCAATAGATTCTGCATGCAAAAACATTTTTATTTTTTTATAGTTTCGGAGATCTAAGTCTATATTTTTGTAAACAGCTCGTGAATCCTGAGGTTTTAAATCCTGAACTTTTAAAGATAAAGATTGTTCATTTTGTCTTATTATAGAATTATTATTAATAATTTCCTCTCTTTCGACACCGGGGGGTAATACATAGTTAACAGGAGATCTATTCTCGTTATCTAAAATATTAACACTGCCTATTTCGAAGTTTGTTTCCCTGTGGATTGAACTATCATTATTTAAAGGCTGATTATATCTTTTCCAATCAGTTTTAACTAAATCTAAGGTTGCAAATCTTAGGGTAATTGGTTTTGAAAATCCTTTAACAGCTAGTCTGATAAATCTTATTGTTTTTAAGTCATTTATCCCATTAATTGCATTAAAAAAGCTACCATATTTTGTTCCTTCATAATATTCAGGAAATATTGGAATCTTAAACTGAATCCATCTTGAACTAGTGGTGGATCCGTTTGCAAGCTTAACATTTGAGTTTTCCCTTATATCAGAAACAAATGGGTGATTTTCTTTTGTAATATTTTTTAGGATAGGTATTTTATATTCAAAATAACTATCTACTCTATTCATTGTATTATCATTATTTACATCCTCAGTATCAGGAAGGGTAGTTGACCCTCTATTATTTGAACTTAAATCTACAGGTGAATTACCCTGACTACCATTATAGTTTTTATATCTATTTAAAATACCACCACTTCTTTTTAAATAATATTCATAATTATCCCCGGACGGATCATTTAGGTTTCCATTACTATAATAAATTAATTCTTCATCATCGTTTAGACCATCATATCCTAAATCTTGTTCTTTTCTTTGATTTGGATTTGAATTAAATGCATAGACCAATGATTGACTATTAGGTGTTTTACCCCAGTTTGAAGTTTCAAATAAATCTGAAGGCTTCGTTGGAAGTCCATTTTCATATTGTTTTTTTCCATCATTTAATATATCCTCAGAAATATTGCCTAGATGAAAAATAATTTCACCAATTTCTAACTCATTTGAATCATAATCTTCAAAATCATCAAGCATCCAAAACTGTATGTATTCAACATTAGCTTTTTTAAAATTTGTAGTGTTAATTGATTTTGTAACTGCAGCCCAATTATTTTTTTTATCAGATAAAAAATTATCTGTTGTATTATTATTGTATGGACCTTTTTCATCAGGATAAAATGAAATATCAAAAGTTGTCTGAGATCTTGATTCCCCTTGATATAAATCAAGCTCAGGGAAAATTTCATCAATATATATTCTTCTTGTATTATTTTTAGAGATTTCATCTGCTGATATTTCATCAGGGCTTCTGTATGAGTAAAAAATTGGATCAATACTATACCATGACAATTTTGCTCTATTATATCCAGATTTCAAATTGTTTCTTCCAAAATCATAACCTTTATATCCAACGGGTACACTTGCAAGTTTCCATGAATTAACGTCTCTTAAATCGATTTTATTTTGAGTGCCTTCAAAATCATCAATGTATACACTGGCGCTATTGTCATACCCAGATGATCTTGGATTTGCAGAAATTAAATATGCAAACTCAGTTCTTAAAGAAATATTCGAGGTCGTTTCTGTTTTAATATTGGGCAAAATATTTACCAATCTTGTAAGAACTGGAGCCTCAGAATTATAAATTGCATTAACTCCAAAAATTGTGTTATTGACTGGTTCAATGCCATAGTTAGCTTTTCTGCTTATTGATTTTTCACTCAAATTAATCAGTGAACCTCCAATTTTAAAATTTGGATTAACGGTGTGTTCAACATTAATCCCTGAAAATCTTCTTTTTTGCTGCGAATAAAATGAATTACTTTCTGTGGATATTTCAATAGGAATATTTGAATTTCTTAAAGCGTCATTTAATATTTGTACATCGCCAGTCTGATAATTTACTATATAATCAATTCCTTCTTGTAAAAGCCTTCCACCAGCCGTAACAACTACTGATCCCTGCGGAATATTGAATTCACCTGTAGATATTGATCCATTATCTTGTGAAGACTTATATTTTCCCCTTAAATTAAATTTATTTTTTTCTACAAATTTTTCAGCAGAAGTTTTACCTTTTGTATATAATTCATTGTAGACATATTTCATTTGGTTTTCATTGTAAGTTGAAATGTCATTGTAATCTTCGGAGTCAGAATTTCTTAGTTTTTCAAATAGAAATTCACCAAATGGCTCAATTGTTGGAAAAATTAAAAGTCCTTTATCTTTTATTAAGTTAACTCCCTCAATTGCATCGAAAAATCCATCTCCTCCCTGCTGGATATTTAGATTATTATCAAGATTATCCAAGTCAAATAAATTTAATAATCTAATCTTTTCTAAATTATCTGGCCAAGATTCAATATCAATTGGTGAAATATAATTTAAAGAACTTGGATCATTATAAAATATATTTAAATTAAAGTCTTCGGTATTTATTTGATATGTTCCCAAATCATATATATTTTTCATCATAAGCTTGAAAATCGGTTGACTAACATCATTTAAATTACTTTTTAGCATTTTAAGTAATAATGCTGAACTAGAAGCTGTTGAGTTAAAATCAACTGAATCAGTTGAGAACTCACCTACTTGGAAAACTTGTCCTTGGAAAGTGTATTGGAATGCAATCGCTAGAACTTCATCATTATTTAAGGATTGATTAAGTGAAATAAATCCAAGCTTTTGATTGATTGTATATTCACTATCGTCCAACTTTCTGGCATTTTCTAATATAGTATAATCTCTTCCCTCACGTATTTGATCAGTGTATTGAGAAAATCCGCTACTCACATTAGAAATATTTCTAATATTACTATTTAAATAATTTTGATTGATTTGATTAGGATCAAATTTATTTAAAGAGTTATCAGGATTCAAATTAATATTATTTGAAATAAAAAAATCACTTGCAAAATCATCAATTCTAGTAAAATTTGGATCAACTTCTGCTAAGTCTTGTAATGCAACAATACTTCTAACATCATCGGTCTCATTTGTTTGATTTGTAACCCATATTTCAACTCGAGTTATATTAATTGGAGAATTTATATACGGATATGATTCTAAAAATTGATCAAAGTTTTTTCTAAAAAAGTGAGCCAAGAAAAAGTGTCTGTTACTATCATAATCAAGTGGAAAAAGCGAAAACTCGTTAAATGCTCCACTTGTATTAGCACTTAATGTAGATGATTGAGATCGTTGTTCTGAAATTACTGCATCAATTGTTGTTGCACCAAATTTTAGTTGTGTCTTGAAACCAAACAAACTCTGAGCTCCACTAATCAATGATCCGCTAATTGGCATGCTAACATTACCCAACTCAACTTTTTGGATAATATCATCTTCATCAGGTGTGTAGTCTAATTTTAATAAATTTTGAAAATCAAATGTTGATTGAGAATCATAATTTGCATTAACATTTAATTTACTACCAATTTTCCCGTTTAAACTTAATGATATAGCTTGGTTAAAATCTAAATTTACATTGCTTTGATTTCTTACTGGAATGGATGGATTATCCCTCTTTAGGTATCTAGCACCAATATCAATTCCGATAGAACCTTGCGGATTCAACTCAATTTCATTACCACCAAACAGCGTCTCAAAAAAATTTGAATTTATATATAGATTAGGTAGTAAATTTCTTTTTTCATCTTCTCTATTTGGGTCCTGCAAAATTGATACTTGTTCGTTGAAATAATTTTTGATAAAATTTGCTTTAAATAAATCTCTATATTCTTGAGGTGTTAATGTTATTGGAAGTTTATAATCAATTTCACCTATTTTGCTTTGATATATATATAAATTTAATTCTTGATCATAGATATATTTCGAGATTACTGATTCCGGAGTCTTTAATTTGAATTCTCCAATGTAGATAGTATTGTTAATTGTATCAAGACTAATTCTGTTCTGACTGTGTGTTGTTAGAAATAGTGAAAAAAAGACAACAAAAAGAAGTGCTCTTAGCTGAACTACGCTATTTGTAAACAATAAATCCAAGTAATTATAATTTGTTTAAAGCCTTTTTTATTAAAGTCTCAACATTTATACCAGGATTTTCTGAAATTATTTGAGTTAGAATTTTGTTGGTTTGTTTTTGAGAATAACCCAAAACCTCAAGAGCAGAAGCAGCCTCTGTTGATTCATTACTTAATGAAAATTGTTCTTTATCGGTAGATTCAAGCATCATGGCTTTATCTTTAAGTTCGAGAATGACTCTTTGTGCAGTTTTTGCACCAATTCCTTTAACTGATTGTATAATTTGAACACTATCACTTAATATAGCTGAAATAATCTCGCCAGGACTCAATGAAGACAACATCATTCTAGCTGTACTTGCGCCGACACCTGAAACGGATATTAACAATTTAAAAAGACTTCGTTCAGATTTCTTAAAAAAACCATATAAACTATGGGAGTCCTCTTTGATTATTAAATGTGTGAAAAGTTTGATGTTTTCATCATCGCCAATTTGGGAATAGGTGTTTAATGATATATTTATACTATATCCTATTCCACCACAGTCAATAACAAGTTCGGTTGGTGATTTTTCAATTAATTTTCCTTTAATTTGAGTTATCATTCTACAAATTTATTCATTTCTAGATTGTGCATCAATTACTGCAATTGCAGACATGTTCACAATTTCCTCAACGCTTGGTTTCAACTGTAATATATGAACTGCCTTATCTAGACCCATTATTATTGGACCAATTGATTTAGCACCATCAATTTCTTTAATTACCTTATAAGTGATATTGGCAGAATCTAAATTTGGAAAAACTAAAATATTCACTTTTTGATTTCCAAGTTTTGATTCCTCAAACTTATTTGTTAGCATAAGCTTATTTAAGGCAAAGTCTGACTGTATTGGTCCATCAACAATCAAGTTTGGGTTACTTCTTCTTAAAAATTTTACTGCATTTTCAACTTTATTAGCCATTGGATGACTCGAGGAACCGAAATTAGAATATGAAAGCATTGCAATTACAGGATTGTATCCAAACATTTTGGCAGTATTTGCAGTCATGATTGAAATATATGCTAAATCATTATAAGCAGGATCAATGTTAATGGAAGTGTCACTTAAAAAAATCGGACCTTTACTTGTGAGCATTAAGTTTGTAGCTGCTATTTTTCTAACTCCCTTCCCTTTTCCTATCACTTTAAGAATTGGCTTAATTACCTCGGGATAACTCCTTGAGTAACCAGATACTAAAGCATCGGCCTCCCCTAATTTAACCATCATTGAGGCAAAATAATCTCTCGTCCTTAAAAGTTTTATTGCCTGACTTAATGTTAAACCTTTATCTTTTCTTTGCTTGTAGAAAATTTTTCCAAACCTTTTGATTTTATTTTTTGATTTGTCTAAGCTTAGATCAATTATTTTTAGTTTGTGCTTAAAATCAATTTCCTTCATAAGCTTTTTAATCCTGTCAACTCTACCCATTAATATTGGTTCTGCAATACCCTCTTCATAAACAATTTGTGCTGCTTTTAATACATCTAGTCTATCTGCCTCTGTGTAAATAATTTTTTTAGGATCTAATTTTGCTTTTGCTCTTATAAGACGAATAATTCGATCATCATTACCTTTTCTTTTATCTAAATCACGGGAATATTTAACCCAATTGTCAATAGAAACTGATGCTACACCAGAATCAATAGCAGCTTTAGCAACTGCTACAGGCACAGTTGATATCAATCTTGGATCAAATGGTTTTGGAATAATATAATCTTTTCCAAAGGATAATTTTTTTTCTTTATAAATGATATTCACATACTCGGGTACTGGCTCTTTAGCTAAGTTAGCCAATGAATAAACTGCTGCCATTTTCATTTCCTCATTAATTTTTGTGGCTCTTACATCCAATGCTCCACGAAAAATAAATGGGAATCCTAAAACATTGTTGACCTGATTAGGATGATCACTTCTTCCTGTTGCCATTATAATATCATCTCTAGTTTTTACTGCTACTTTGTAACTAATTTCAGGGTCTGGGTTAGCCATTGCAAAAACAATTGGATTTTTATTCATTGACAACAACATTTCCTTAGACATCATATCTGCTTTTGATAATCCAATAAAAACATCACTCCCATTTACAGCATCTGCCAAATATTCAATTTCAGTATTTTTAGATGAAAATAATTTTTTTTCATGGCTAAGGTTTTCTCTTTTAACATTTATTAAACCTTTACTATCAAACATTAATATATTTTTCTTTTTAACACCTAAAGATTTATACATTTTAGCACATGAAATGGCTGCAGCACCAGCACCACAAATTACCATCTTAATTTCTCCAATTTTTTTATTGGCAAGTTCTAAGGCATTAATAAGAGCAGCTCCAGAAATTATAGCTG
>PANV01000008.1 GCA_002707765.1 Fidelibacterota bacterium | reverse complement strand
TGTCCAACTAAGTTATATACTTTAACAGATACATAACCAGCCTCTGGAATTGCAAGCTCTAAGTTTGTTGTTGGGTTAAATGGATTTGGATATGCTTTACCCAATTTGAATTCAGCAATCTCTACAACAGTACTTGTTTCAAGTTCAACCGCTTCACCTTTATCAGTACCAACTACAACGTGATCAACGATTGTGTAATCACCTGTTGTTGTACCAATATGTGTAAGGTCTTTCTTAGCAATAAGTACGATTGTTGTATTCTCATCGATTGAGTTTTGAATAGCAAACTCAATACCATTAACATCAACAAGGTCAATGCTAAAGTCAGCATCGTGGCTTAATGTTAACTGAACACCATCGATTATTCCACCAATACCTCTAACAGATAGCTCGTTTGAAACAATCTCAATGATAGCTTCTGATGGGCCGTCGCTTAATGTAAGATAACCCAAGATCATATTAACAATATTGACAACATCTACGACATTTGCCATTCCATCATCGTTTGTATCAAATGCACATGACTCAGGTTGTTCTCCAACCATGCTATGTTCCAATATAAAATCAATGACTGCAACGATATCTGATACATCAACAGAACCATCGCCATTTGCATCACCAACTCCAGCACCTCCGCAAATGCCACATTCGTCAACTACAAGTAAACAATTTCCATCGCAATCAAAATTTTCTTCAGGTCCTGGTCCTCCACATTCACCACATTCATCAACTAGAACGTCACTGAAGCATACTCCATCACAAGCTACATCTGGACCTGCAAAAGAAAGACATATTTCTTCTCCAGATGTTCTTGTATCTTGTGATTTATATCTATCCATAACTTCTTGTATTGCCGCATAGACTTCAGCTTTTCTTTCTGATGCTTGTTGATCAGTAAGTTCAGCTTGAGCTCTAGCGCCCGTACATGTACCGCAATCTGTACAATCTGTTCCTGTTGCGCACCACATTGGCTCATCACACCATCCATCATTACTGTAGACACATGAGTCATCTGTTCCGCCAGTAGCAGCACCACAATCTCCACTGTCATTATCAAATTCAGGACAGTTTAAGTATAATCCATATGCACCATCATCGCACCATCCATCACCATCATAACTAGAAACAAGTCCAGCTGGAACGCATTGTAACATACAATCATATAGTGAAGAACCATCACCGCAAGATGCACCTACAGCAGGAGCTACTGCACAATCAGTAGTACTTTCTTCAGCATAACATGTTAGATCGTAACCGTATGGTTGATCCACACCGTCACACCATCCATCATTTAAGTAAGATGCTGGAGAACATCCACCATCACCAGAACAATCAGCAACGGTACCTTCAGGACATCCGTACTCTTCACATGTATTTCCACCATCGCAGACACCACATGCATCAAGCATTGCAGAACCACCACAAACGCCTGCACAGTCTACAACAGAGTCACCCATGAATACGCCGGCACAGTCATAAAGATCTGCACAATCGCCGTAAGCAGAATATCCTGCATTACAACAAAACTCTCCTTCATCTGAACCATCAGCACAGTCAGGACCCCACCAACCATTACCATAGGCAGAGTTACCATCACATACATATGAATCTGGCACAAATCCACCACAAACACCACATGCGTCTAGGACGGCAGTACCACCGCAATTACCAGCACAATCAGTGGTTAAATCACCACAGCAGCCATCAGCATTTAAGCCTGGGCCATCACATACACCACAAATATCTAATTCTCCTAATCCGATCCAAACACCATTCAAATCTTGAGTAATTGTACAACCATTTGAAGATATAATTGTTGAACCTGTATCAGCTGCTAGTGTAGCTAACATTAATGAACTATAATAGGATTCAAGTGTTATACCAAAATCAGGTAGGGAAGTAGTTGCAACCCAATAATCAAGGTTTTCATCAAACATAATCATATTAGGTACTGATGTAGATAAGAAGGAACTTATGTTTTCTCCATAAGTATTCCCAGACATAGTACCAGTACATGCTGGAAGATTTGCTGAGACTCCAACATTACCAAATGTATTATGCATAATTTCTAAATCTGCTGAAAATTGCGCTTGTATACCAACACTAAAAGGCGTTCCAAGTAAATCAACAGGAATTATATCAGTAAGACTATTACTTTTGATTTTTGTTGATGCAGTATAGTCCCCAAGGGAAATTGCTGAACCATTAATTCCGTAAATAGTATTTCCTTCAATTATTGTATTAAAAGGCATTAATGTTGGACTACCATATGCTAAAATACCATATGATAATGGAGAGGTATTACCTGGATTAGATAAAGCCATTCCATATATGGAGTTATGGTATACCGCTACATTAACACTGGCTGGCATAACCACAACACCTGCATACATTGTGGCATCTCCAGGTATTTCAAAATTACTTAAAGTAGCACCTGTCGCTTCAATAGCAACTGCTCTACCACTCAGACCTCTGGCATCAATTATACAATGATTTTCACATCCTAAAAAAATACCTTTATTTAAGGTTAAAGCCTCATAATAAGTACCATTTGGTACAATAATACTATCACCTTCTTGAGCAGCATTAATAGCTCCTTGGATTGTTCCATCACCACCACAAACACCAATTGAATCAACTGTTGCTGTACCACCGCAAGTTCCCGCACAATCTTCAACAGTTGAACCACCACATACACCAGCGCAATCAAATTCGCCTACACACCCATCCCACAAATATGTATCTTTTTCTGGATTTTCGTAAGGTACAGAATCAGCTGCTTTAAATACACAGTAGGAATCAGCCGCACCTGGTGAGTTTACTACAATAGCAAAACAATTAGAGTCTCCTGAATGAGTATTATTTACACAGGTTTGCTTGCATAGATCTAAAAATTCATCAGGTGTTTGATCTGCAGTAACATAAAGTCGATCTGCATTAATACCGTTAAGATATATTGCATGACCTGGATAATCCGTCCAACCAGCAAAAATAAATGATTGCAGCATTAAAAATAAAAATATATTTGATAAAAATTTCATTGATTCTCCTTTATTGTTATTCGTTTTGTCAAGTTCTTAATTATAAAGATTTTTTAAATAAGATAATTATTAGATTGTATCATAGATCACAATATAACTATATACTTTCATTTTAAGAAAAGAATAGCATTATAAAATATAGAATTTTTATTTGAAAAAAAGAAAATAATTTTTTTTAAGAAAGAGCTAAAAATCTATAATGATTGTTACCATAGTAACAACATCAACAATGTTAATAGTACCATCTTGATTAATATCGCCTTGTTCTAAAATAATTGGGTTGTCTGGATAAAAGATATAATTAACAGTTTGAACAATATCTATAACATTAATGAGTGTATCTAGATTTACATCTCCTAATAAATAATAAATCTCTTCATAAACATAGCTATCTTTAGCAGTATTGGGGTAAGGCAATGAATTTGCTAATTTAAAAACACAGTAATTAGGGTTTAAGTGGGTATCAACATCAAAATAATTAATAACAAATGCACCACATTGGCCATTAGGTCCGTCTGCATTACCATTTATACATTCTTCTTTACATATTTCTCTAAACTCATCGGTTGAGCTTACATTAGTTTGGGTCAAATAAAGTCTTCCAGCTCCTGTACCATTTAAGCTAATAGCATGATTTGGATATTCAATCCAAGAACCATATGTATTACCCTGATTATCATTATTATTATCTCCACTATCATTCTCATCATTACTATCACTTATTTGAAATGAAAATAATGATCTTAATGAATCACAGTTATTGGTATAAGTTATTCCATTATCAATATAATTTGTAGAAGTTGAAAAATTATCTGGGGTATTCCCACAAAAAGCAGAATTATTTATTATGATTGGATTTCCTCCAAAGGGATGAGATATAGCACCACCAAAATCAGCTGAATTTTCAACAAAATAAGAATCAAATACACTTGGATTAGCTGTGCTTTTACCGCGAATGCCACCACCCCCTCCAGTACCAGCTATGTTAGTATCAAATATGCAGTTTCTAATTTCAGGTTGGACTGGTGTAGTACTTTGTTTACAATATATACCAGCACCACCTCTCGGAGTATAATTGTCAATAATTTTACAGTGAGATATAACAGGACTACTTCCATTATTTATTGATATTCCAGAACCGCTTCGTCTAGCGTGATTTTCTTTAATAATACAATTTTTGATAGTTGGATTACTGAAATTGTCAATTAGTATACCTGCACCATATGTTGTAGAATCTGTAAAACCTCCTTTAATTGTTAGTCCATTAATTATTGGATTAGATGAATTATCAATCAAGAGAACATGATCTAAACTATCTCCATCAATAATTGTGTTTGATATATGAGATTGATTTCCATTAATATGAAATAAGGATGCTAAGGTTATTTCTTTACCATATGTATTTAAATTTTCAAAATATGTACCATCAGAAATTATTATTGTATCTCCATTTGAACTTGAATTAATTCCTGATTGAATCGATGGATAATCAGATGGGATATTTAAAATTGCTGATTTTAAAATTGAAAAATTTATAAATGTTAAAAAAAGAAAAAACATATTGTGACCCATAATTATATTAAAGTGGTTATTATAAACTATGAAAATTTTTCGAATTAAATAAATATTTTTTAAATAGAAATATTTTCTTTAATATGATTAATCAAATTTTTTGCATTTGCAAATGTATCTGCTTCAGATATAATTCTAATAATAGGCTCTGTATTAGATTTTCTAATATGGATCCATTTATCTTCCCAAACTATTTTAAGGCCATCATCTTCGATAAAAGTGATATCGTCAGTTTGGAAAAGGGTTTTAATATGTTTTAAATCAATATCATTTTGTAAAGATATTTTATCTTTAATCATCACATAACGCGGAATATCCTCTAAAATTTTATCAAATGGAAGATTAGACTGAGCTAAATGATTTAGAACCATTGCAGCTGCAACGAGAGAGTCACGTCCAAGATGAGATTCTTCTAGAATGACGCCACCATTACCTTCACCCCCTATTGCTGAATCTAATTCTTTCATTTTCTCAACAACATTAATCTCACCTACGGATGAGCGCTGAACCGTAGAATTGTATTGATGTGCAATGACATCTACTGCCATACTTGTAGAAAGATTTGTGACTACCTTTTGAGAACCTTTATAATATTTTAGGTAGGACTCTAATGCTAAGACAAGTGTAGATTCCTCACCAATTGGATTACCATGATTATCAACAATTGCAAGTCTGTCCGCATCAGGATCTGTTGCAAAACCAATATCAGCATTATTGCTGGTAACAGCTTTTGATAAATCTTCAAGATGAGAGGGGATAGGTTCAGTTCCTCTAGGGAAGGTTCCATCATTATCACAATATATTTTAATTACATTGCAGTTTAATTTTTCAAGAAGTTCGGGTAATGCTTTATATGCTGCGCCATTAACTGTATCCACAACGACTTTAAATTTTTTAGCTTTGATTTCATTAATATTAATACAGCTAAGATTTAAAATATTTTTAATATGGTCTTGATAGGAATTTTCAGATTTAATGATTTTACCTGCATTATTTATTGATGATTTAGAATCTTTAGATAATACCTTATTCATTTTATCAGCATTTAAAAAGCATCCATCATTATCAAGAAATTTTAGACCATTCCATTCAATAGGATTATGACTTGCTGTAATAACAATACCTCCCGCTAACTTCTCTTTTTTTATAATATATTGAGCAGTAGGTGTAGGTATAATACCACAGCTTATTACATCTCTTCCAAGTTTGGTTAAAATATCACAAGCTGATTTATAAATTTCTTTTCCATGGGGCCTTGAATCTTGTGCCAATAGAATTTTGCCACCGGATTGTAAGGCTGAGAAGGATTCTACATAGCTCGATGCAATGGAGTTTGTTAAAGTTTTACCGTAAATTCCGCGTATACCTGATATACTCGTAATTAGCTTCATTAATTTAGATGTACAATTTATCCTAAGTAAGTTCTTAGTTTTCTACTTCTGGATCTATGTCTTAATCTTCTAATAGCTTTTTCTTTAATCTGCCTGACTCTTTCTCTAGTCAAACCAAATTCTTCACCAATTTCGTTGAGGGTAAGAGCATATTCTCTATCAATACCAAAGTACATTTTAATAACATCTTTTTCACGTTCTTTCAATGTATCCAGTGAATCTCTAACTTCTCTTTCAAGAGAACTCATATGTAGCTCTTTATCAGGATCATCAACATTTGCATCAGATATGACATCAAGTAATGAGTTCTTTTCATCATCGCTAAATGGCGTATCTAATGAGTGATGTCTTCTTGCAATTCTTTGGGCATCATTAATTTCAGTAATTCTCATATCAAGTTGGTGTGCAATTTCATCTGCTCTGGGTGCTCTTTCAAATTCTTGTTCAAGCCTTTCTGAAGCTTTATTGATTTTACTAATTGTTCCAACTCTATTTAATGGTAGTCTTACAATTCTTGAATGCTCTGCTAATGCTTGAAGAACTGATTGTCTAATCCACCAAACTGCATATGATATGAATTTAAATCCTCTACTTTCATCAAATCTTTCTGCCGCTTTTATTAAACCAAGATTTCCTTCATTTATTAAATCAGTTAGAGGTAGTCCTTGTCCCTGGTAGTCTTTAGCAACACTTACAACGAATCTAAGATTTGCTTCAGTTAACTCTTTTAAAGCTCTTCTATCACCTTGTTTGACTCTAACTGCTAATTCAATTTCTCTTTCAGGATCTAGTGGCTGAAATCTACTTATTTCTTGTAAATACTTACTTAATGATCTGTTTGCATCATTACCAATTTTTTGAATAACCTGCTCTGCTTTTGTTTTCTTTTTTCTTTTTCTTACAGGTTTTTTTTCAGGTTTGTCTGTAGCTTTAGTAACTGCTTTTTTTACAGGTTTCTGTTTATTTGCAGTTACTTTTTTTGTAGATTTTTTTTCAACTTTAGATGTTTTCTTAGTATTATTTTTTTCTACTTTTTTCTGCTCTTTTGTTGCAGACTTTGTAGCTTTTTTTACAACTTCAGTTGATGTTTTTTTTGATTTTTTACTATCTTTTGTAGTTTTTTTTGCCATTTTTTTAGGTCGTAATTTAGGCTCTTATTTTAAGAAAGAATTGATTACTTCAAAAGAAATATTTATTAAAAATATCAATATATTCAATTACACTTATATTTTCGGGTCTTCTATCGCCTAATAAGTCTAATCCTTTTTTGTCTATATGATTTTTTAAATTATTTCTAATTTTTTTTCTTTTATGCTGAAATGAAAGTTTGATAAACCTTTCATATTCTTTAAAATTTAAATTTATTTTCTTCTTTTTTAAGGTTACAATATTAGATTCAACTTTAGGTTTAGGATTAAAAATATTTTTTGAAATGTTCATATTAATTTCAACATCACAAAAAGTTTGAGCCATAACACTCATCCTACTGTAATCTCTTGTGTTGTCTTTAGCTACTAACCTTAGAGCTAATTCTTTTTGTACCATAATAATAGCTTCATAGAACAATTCTTCGTTTATTAATTTGAAAATTATTGGGCTTGAAACATAGTATGGCAGGGTACCAAAAATTCTTTTTTTTGTTTTAAAATCAGGATTCCAATCCATGAAATCTATGTTAGTAATATTTAATTTATCATTATTTTTTTCGTTTAAATATTCTGTTAAAAGTGGATCGATTTCTATTGCTGTAATTTTTTTTACCATATCTAGTAATGGTAAGGTAATTGCTCCCTTACCAGGACCTATTTCAATAATATGCTCATCTTGCTTTGGATTTATGATTTCAATGATTTTATTGATGGTATTTTTATCAATGATAAAATTTTGACCCCAAGATTTTCTGACTGGAATTTTCAATGCTAAAATTTAAATAATTTTTTTGCGTTATTGGTTGTAGTATTTACAACCTCATCAAAAGATATATTTTTTATTTCTGCAATTTTTTTGGCTATTTCATTTACCATATAAGGTTCATTACGTTTACCTCTAAAGGGTACTGGAGTCAAATAAGGCGAGTCAGTTTCTATCATTATTTTACTAAGTGGAATTTCTTTAACTACTTCTTGAAGTTCTTTTGAAAAAGTAATTATACCGGTAAATGAAATGATTAATCCTAGTTCGAAAAGTTTATTTGCAAAATTCACATCACTTGAGAAGCAATGAATTACACCCTTGCTAATTTTTGAATTTTTAATATTATCATATAAGTCATTATCTGATTCTCTATTGTGGATAACAACAGGTAAATTTAAATCTTTAGCTAGTTCAAGTTGCTCTCTGAAAACTTTAATTTGTTGTTTTTTATCAGTGTGCTTATAATAATAATCCAATCCAATTTCACCAACTGCAACAACTTTTGGTGTTTCTAGTAAACTCCTAATAGTATCCAAATAATTGTTGGTAGCATTTTTTGATTCATGAGGATGGAACCCAACTGTTGCAAAAATTGACTCAAATTTTTCTGATAATTTTATTGATTTTTTTGAGGTTTCAATATCAATACCAACACATATTATTTTGTTAACTTTTTCTTTTTTAGCTCGATTTACTACTTCAGATATATCATTTTTATACTTATCATAAAAAATATGACAGTGAGTATCGATTAATCCGATTTTATTTGTCTTCTTCAATTCTAGGGAATAGATTTTTAAGTTTAGAAATTTGTGTTCCAGTTTTTAAATCACCAAAAGAATAGTTATTACAAGAATTAACTCCCATTGCAGATAAAAGTAAATTTGTTTTAGTTGGCATAATTGGATTTAATAAAACTGTACCAATTTTTAAAACTTGCGCTGAAATATTTAAAGTTGTTGAAGCATCTTCTCTATCTTTTGTATTATCTGATTTAAGTAATTTCCATGGTGCTTTTATTTCGAGGTATTTATTAACTGACCTAAGTAATTGCATAATAAGGTCAATTGCTTTATGGATTTGCATATTATTAAAATCATTTATTATTTGATTTGGAATTTCTTTCGCATGATTGATAAGTTTCAAATCATATTCGTTACAAACAAATGTTTTAGGGATTTTACTATCAAAATTTTTGTTGATTAAAGTAAGAACTCTATTTGCAAGATTACCGTAATCATTTGCTAAGTCAGAGTTATATTTTTGAATGAACGAATCTAATGTAAATGAAGCGTCCTGACCAAGTACCATATTGCTCATTAAGTAATATCTTAATGAATCTGAACCAAATTTATAGGCTAGATCAAGTGGTTTTATAACATTTCCAATTGATTTTGACATTTTCATTTCATCCATTAACCACCCCCCATGTGCAAAAATTGTTTTTGGAAGTTTAATATTACAAGCCATTAACATAGTTGGCCAGTAAACACAATGTGTTGTTAAAATATCTTTTGCCATCAAATGATAATCAGCAGGCCAACATTCATCAAATAATTTGTCATCACTTTTCCATCCAATTGCGGAAATATAATTAAGTAATGCATCAAACCATACATATGTAACATAGTCTTTGTCAAATGGTAGCTCAATTCCCCATTTTAATCTTTCTTTAGGACGAGAAATACATAAGTCATTTAATGGTTTTTTTAAAAAACCAAGGATTTCATTTTTTCTTGATTCTGGTTTAATAAAATCTGGGTTATTTTGAATATGATCTATTAATTTAGATTGATATTTGGACATTCTAAAAAAATAATTTTTTTCTTTAAGTCTTTTAATTTCTCTAAAATTACCTTCTTCAGCTTCTTTTTCAGTTATGAATCTTTCTTCTGATACGGAGTAAAGTCCTTCATATTCATTTTGGTAAATCTCATTTTTTTCAAAAAGCATCTTTAGTGTATCCTGAACTCTATCAGTATGTCTTTTTTCAGTTGTCCTAATAAAATCGTCAAATTCAATATCTAACTCATTCCAAACTTTTTTAAATCTATTTACATAAATATCTACATGTTCTTTAGGAGAAGTTTTATTTTTAATCGCTGCTTCCTGAACTTTTTGACCATGTTCATCTGTACCTGTTAAGAAATAGACATCATTATTTTGAATTTTTTGAATTCTAGTCATAACATCAGCTAAAATTGTTGTATAAGCATGTCCAATATGAGGCTCATCATTAACATAGTATAGAGGCGTTGTTATATAAAATTTTTTCATTTAATTAATGCTCATTTAAAACATTATAGATTTCTAAATAAAATGTTGTTAGTAATAATGGTAAATGGATATTTTTTTTCAAATTATCATTAGTCTTATTAATTAAGTCTACTGCTTTATTAATTCTTTCTATTTCTAATCTAAATATTTTTTCAACTTCTTTTCCAATAAAATTATAAATAGGCAGAACTGCTTTATTATTAGCTGCATCAACTAATAGTATTAATAATAATTTTAATAAAATTTTAAACTTATTTTTATCTTTAACTAAAATAGAAAATTTTTGCCATTCTCTAATTTCAAAATTATTTAGAAGCGTAATTAAAGTTATATAGTCTTTTTTCAATTCGTCAAATTCATTTAATAAATCTATTGCAAAAGAATTATTTCCATTTGAACAATGTGCAATAAAATTAATATCTTTATTATCAATATTATAATTTTCGTTTAAAAAATTATTTATATCATTTGATTTAAGTTTTGGAAAAAATATTTTAACACATCTAGATGTTAGAGTTTCGAGCATTTGTGAAATGTTAGAAGTAATTAATATGAATAAATTATTTTCTTTTGGTTCTTCTAAAATTTTTAAAAGTGAATTAGCAGATTCTGATTTTGGATAGCATAGCTTCTCAGCATTCATAATTATATAAATATTGTATTGATTATTAAAATTACTAAGATTTATTTTTTTCNTAATATCTCTTATTGAATTTATNAGNATNGTATTTGCTNTATCNATATTTATCTTAAAATATGGATTTTTCAATTTNAATTTAATTTTATTAAAAATATCATCAATATCTGNCTTACTTACAGCTTTTAAAGCAGGATCATTTTTACNTATANTNCTAGATTTTGGTAATGGNANNATGAANTTAATATTTTCATGAAGGTTTTTTTTTATTTTATCTCTTGTAANATTTTNNTCTGCATTTTTTGATAAAATTAAATTTGAAAATTCAATTGCNTGGCCAAATTTACCTACACCNTCNTTTCCATAAAAAATAAAAGAGTGNGGNAGNTTTTTATTTGTGTAGTTTTTAAGNAAATTAAATAGATTTTNATTTAATATAAGATTNNTATAAATCATTTTTTCTTTAACCAAANTTCTGGATTAAGTTTTGTTTCATCNTTCCATATNTCAAAGTGCATGTAATTNTTTTTAGAAATATTAAAGTCATTTGATTCATCAACTTCNGCNAGTTTAANGTTAGAATTAACGTATNCTCCTTGNTGGACANNAATATTTTTTAANTTTGCATATACTGTAAAATATCCTTCACCATGTCTNATNACAATATAGTTACCATAACCGCGNAAAAAACTTACAATAGAAATTTCACCNTCNANAACTGAATAAACCGAATTATTATTTTCTGNTTCGATATTAATACCAATATTTTCTGTNACAGTATTCAGTTTTGANTTAATGTTTTTNCCGAATTTNGTAATNATTTTCCCTTCTNCAGGCCAATTTANGCGGCCTTTCATTTTTGCAAAATTACCTGATGTNGNTTTATTTTGTTTAGCTCTTTGCTTTGCTAATTCTTCTTCTCTTTTNTTCGCTTCATTACCATCAGTTATTANTTTTTTGATTACATTTTCTATNTNACTTATTTCTTCTNTTTTATCATCTAAGTTTTTTTTGAGTTTATTACTATCGTTATCAATTTTTTTAATTTTATTAACTTTATTTTTTTTATCTTTNTTAAGNTTTTCTTTTATNTTTTGTGCTTCACTTAAAATATTTTTNTGATTTTTTTTATCATTTTTTAGTTTTTCTTTTTCTAGTTCAAGTTCNTNGATTTTNGAAANAATTTTNGAATTTAATTTCTTTTCATAATCTATAANAACTTCNAAGTATTTTAATTTGGTTAAATTATGNCTCCNTTTTTCATTGANTATNAATTTNGAAATNNTATTTTTCTTACCATATTTAAAAATATGGACTAATCTTTTTTTCAGTTTATTTTTTAANNTNGTAAGTTCTTCATTTTTATTTTTTATTGATTGATTTGAATTATAAATCAGNTCTGATATATTTTTATCTTGNTGTTTTAAAATTCTNATTTGTTTTTNTCTGTATTCTATTTTCTGATCTAACATATCCACACTTTTTGATAAGTCAAATTTAGAGTTTTTCATTNCATNAATATCATCTTCTAATTTTTTTATTGATGTTTCTAAATTCACTAATTTTTTATTATTATCTCTAATTTCTAGTTGGATATCATCATATGTCTTTTGGCAAATTAAAAAGTTAAAAAATATGAAAATAAATAAATGTATAGGTTTGTTTATCAATTTAAGTATTTATTATAAATTTGTTTGTTAGTATCATTAAATAATATCAAAAATTTAATGGCATCAATCATATCTATTTTATTGAATGCATGAGCTAAATCTTGTGCGATTGAATCTAAAAATTTTAATGTATTTTTATCTANACCGAGCTTATCATTAATTTCAATTAATAAATTATATAATTGATTAAGAGTAGAATTAATTTGTTNAGNAANTGATTTAGGATTTTTTTGATATTCTTCACTATTTATANAATCAAAATATTTGTAATAATAATATCTAGCNTCTCTAAGCATATTATTATCTAAAATTTTTTCAACTTCTNTTCGCATTGATCTCCAATTAGAATCATTANCNAATTCTGAGCTAATGTTAAGAGACTTATTAATATATTTTGTACCCATACTNTGNCCCCATGTNTCTAATTCATAACCTGTAAATAAAAAAGCATAAAAGTTTAGTATNGATTCAATTCCANTAAATTTATATGGGTTNAAAATAAGAGCCTTATTTTTACTATANTCAAANGATATTCCTTTATTAAAATAAAACAAATCTCTTTCATTNCNTATGAATAGNTGACTTTTNATTATATTTGTAGTTCCTGTTCCATTAGAAATTGTATTAATTGATTCNATTATTAGANTAATTTTTAAATNAATTTCTANAAAATCGAATTCTTGACAAAAATTNTTTAANANGAAATATTCTTTAATTACGTTGTCTAAATTATCAATTATATTTTTTTTTTGATGGTAGTTTGAATCATTTTCATTGTATTCAATATTAACAGAAACAGCTTCGAATTGACAAAAAATAAATGAAATAAATAATAATGGTATTAATTTAAGAATCTTCATTGTTTTAAATATATGACAGTTTTAATTTTCGAATAAGAAAAAAATTAAAAATTTTATTGGAAAGAAATAGATATGTTAACCATAAAAAAAATTAAGTTAATTGTTTTATTCGCGTTTATAAACTCATTTATTTTTAGTCAAGACGCTGAGAGTTTTGCAGTTGAAGTTGGCATAGAATCAATCACTTTTAAAGAAGATAAATACAATATTAGTATTTATCTGATAAATCCATTTAATCCAATTGCTGGAATTCAGTTTAAAATGAATCCATCTGATATATTCATTATTGAAGAAATATATGGTGGAAAATCATCGCAGGCAGGTTTTCAAATACATAAAAATAAAAAAGGTACAATTTTAGGTTTCTCTATGGAAGGTGAAACAATCGCTCCATCAGCAGTATCAACTGGTCCTGATAAATTTAAAAAGAATATAGTTTTAAATATTACAGCATCAAGTAAGAATATTCCTGAAGATGGTATTTTGAATATGGATTGTGTTATGGCAAGTAAAAAAGGTAAGAGCTTATCGACTAAGTTTATTCCATTTGATTTATCGAATATTATCTACCTAGATAAATAATTATATTTATTTTTTTTTTCTATATTATTTGACTTAAATCTACTTCTTCATTAAGTTATTTATCCCTAAAATAGATAAAATGGAGGAGAAATGAATAGATTTCTTATTACACTTGTTTGCACTTTTTTTATTAATTTTTTATTTTCTAATACATTGGAATTTACCAATGCCCAAATCAATGCTAATGATTCAGGTCAAATTCAATTACTTCTTGATAATCCAAATGATCAGATTGCTGGACTACAATTTCAAATAATTAATTATCCGAATCAGGGTAGTTTTACAGAAGTTTCTGCAACTGAAAGATTATCTGGCTTTATGATTGAATCTAACCAGCAAGAGGATGGTTCATTGATAGTTTTAGCATTTAGTTTAACAGGAGATGTCCTTGATATTGGTAGTGGTGCAATACTCGATCTAACATTTCAATCTTCTAGTATATATTCTTCCGAAATTACAATTTCTATTTTAGAATCATCATCTTATCTTGGAACAACTTTAGGTCAAGCATTGACTTATTCAACAATTCCTGGTCTGATTTCAGTAGAAGGTGAACCACCTCCACCAATTCAAAGTATTCAAAATTTATCAGCTGTTGGCGGATTTGGAAACGTGAGTTTGGTTTGGGAAGACCCAAATGATCCAACTATAACAGAAGTAACAGGATATCATATTTTTAGGGATGGTTTATTGATTGGAACAGCCAACTCTACCAATTTTACGGATCAGGGTTTAGAACAAGCGACTGAATATTGCTATACAGTAACGGTATTTAATGATTCAAGTGAATCTGAGCAATCCAATCAATCTTGTGCAACAACAACTGAAATTTATTTAGAAGAACCCCTAAATCTTACTGCAATAGAGAATGGTTTGGAAGTTTTTTTAGATTGGGATGTCCCCCCAAGTAGTATTGGAATCGGAGATGCTTGTGTCGATGATTATGGCGCAACAGGATATATTGATTGTGTAGGATTTTGTTTTGCTGATACATATCTAAATTGGATAGGTGATGGTTTTTGTGATGATGGAACCTACGGTATTGTATTTACTTGTCAAGAATGGGATTGTGATGGTTGCGATTGTGGTCCAGTTGCTGGATGTGAGGAAGATTGCGGTTATCAAAATGGAGGAAGTCAAGGTACAAATTCTAAAGAAATGGCCGAAGGTGTAATTTTTTCAGGTATTAGAGATTTAATTGGTTATGAAGTTTATAGAGATAATCAATTAATCGATTTTGTAGAACAAACTGAATATTTAGATACCTCAAATGAGTTATGGTACTTAGTAGAGTCATGTTATAATATTGTTTCTGTATGGGATGAAGGCTCTTCTGGATTTTCTAATACTGCATGCGCAATACCACAACTAAATGGTGCATCCTCTTTATCAGCACAAGGGACAGGAAGTTTTATTACATTAGAATGGAGTCCAACCCCTAATAATGATCAATCTTCATTCAATATTTACAGGGATGATACTTTAATTGCATATAGTGAATTACCCTTCTATGAAGACTATGATACTGAAATTGGTCAAGAGTATTGCTATTATGTAAAAGCTTTTTATGAAGGTATTGGTGAATCGCCGTCAACAAATATATCTTGTACATCTTGGGATGTATATTCTCCATCAAATATTAATGCTTTAGCAGGTGATCAACTTATTGATTTGAGTTGGGAGGAACCTATTGGTGGTGAAGAATATAATTTGCAGTATGACGATGGAGTTTTAGCAAATGCATTTTATTTTTTTGATACTTTTGAAAATGGGCAAGCTCATGGAACAAAGTTTGATGTAGGTGTAGATTTTGATGTTATGGCTGCTTCTGTAAAAATATTAAGTGAGGGTGATGCTTTTTGGCCTTGGCCAGATGCTACACATGGTCCAATAAGAGTTATGGTCTTCGATGATAATGGTGGTTTCCCTGGAAATCTTTTATATGAAGAAGAGGCTATTGCTGATAATGGTTGGGCTACAATTTATCCAAATTTAACAGGCCTCAGTGGTTCATTTTATGTAATAGCTAGTCACTCTGCTGATTGGACTGATTATGAGGGTTTCGGGGTTGATGCTGGTGTTGATTATCCTAATAATATGGTTACATATCAATATGGCATGTGGAATTACGGTGATTATTTGGGTTACGGAGGAGACTATATGATTGCGTCACAAGTATTTGCTTACGGAGAAATTCAAACGATATCATATTCTGATAATACTCCAACAATTTTTGATGGAGAGAGAACTAATATTGCATTGTCAACTAACCAGCTTGAATCTAGTTTAATAACTTCTGTGGAATCAAATCCTGAGTATGACATGCTTAATTCAAGAGATTTACAATCATTTGATATTTTTAGAGATGGAGTTTTAATTGATAATGTTACTTTTGATACATACACGTATAGAGATAATTCATTAATGAATATGAACGAATATTGTTACACTCTTAGATCAAATTATGACGAGGGGCAATCAGAGATGTCAGATCCAGTTTGTGCTACACCTTACCCAGGTCCACCTGCGTATGATTTGGCAGCAGATGATTTAGGTGGTACAATAGGTTTAAATTGGTCTGCTGCTCCCATTGAATCAATTTTTGAGAATGAAGGAGATATATTAATTGATTATCAAATTTACAAAGATGGAGTTAATATAGGTAATGTTGATTCTAATATTACATCATTTATTGATGATGGAGAAATTATTGCCGGAGTCCAATATTGCTATGAAGTTAGAGCGAATTACCCATCAGGGGAAACATTTCCTACTAATACAGCATGTGCGCTTTATTATTTAGATCCTCCAGTTGGTACAGTTGCTGAGGGAGATGATATCACTCAGGATATCACAATAACTTGGTCCGAACCTGGTTCATTTGTGTTATATGATGTTAGTTGTGATGGAGGTTCATGGCAATCAGAAGTTTCATGGGAACTTCTATATGAATCTGAAATTGTGTTAACTGGTAATGCACCCTTTACTTCAGAAGATATTCCTCTTTTTTATGGCAATTACACTTTAAATATGAATGATACTTTTGGGGATGGTTGGAATGGTAATGTTTGGAATTTAACTGATCAAAATGGAAATTTAGCTGCTTCATGTACTTTAGATACAGGAACTAATGGTGTGTGTGAGTTTACTTTAGGAGGTTTAATGTCTGATAATATAGTAGAACCTGTTGAAGCTACAGATAGAGCACCAGAAAATAAACATGAACTTGTTGATTACTCAAGTTCAGCTATTGGCTTAAATGATAGTAGTCATTCAAACCAAATTTTTACTAGAGATATATTAGCTTACAGGGTTTATAAAAATGGTGAATTCCTTGTTGAAACTGATATTAATACTTTTTCTTACACTGATTCTAATACAATGCATGATGTGGTATATTGCTATACCGTAAAAGCTGTTTATGCAGATGGTGAATCCGTTGATTCAAATGAATCTTGTGATGAGTGGATTTTATTCCCTGCTACAAACTTTGATGTTGTTGGAACAAATGGACAAATTGAATTATTATGGACAGCGGCTAACTCAAACAGTGTACTAGGATATAATATTAATAGAGATGGTGTTTTAATAGATTTTACTGAAAATAATTTTTATAATGACTTATCAACAATTCATAATGTTGAATATTGCTATACCGTTGAGGCAGTTTATGATATTGGTAACTCCGATCCAACTGACTTAGAGTGCGGGATGTGGGAAATTTTATCTCCTAATGAAGTTTTTGCTATGGGTGAAGATGGTGTAGTTCATGTTACTTGGACTGATCCACCAGCAGGAGGTTCTCCTGGCATTGGTGATGAATGTGTAGGATTTGATTATTATTATAACGAGATTGCTGGGATTGTTGATTGCATAGGCCAATGTGTCCCTGAATTAACTGTGACCAGTTGGCTTGGAGATGGACTTTGTGATGATGGAACATGGGGTGTATATTTAAATTGCGATGAATTTAATTGGGATAACGGAGATTGTCCTGAATATTCTAATAGTAGTAATAATGAACATTACTCTTATCGAAATGAGAATCAATTAGAAGATTTAGTACCTCACATTCAGATACAATCGAGAGAACTTATTGCATTTAATGTTTACAGAGATGGAGATTTTTTATCGACAGTTAATGCAGGTGTTTATGAATACTATGATTATGAAGTAAATAATCTTACAGAATACTGTTACACGGTTACGAGTGTTTATGAGGCAGGCGAATCTCTCATTGAAGACGCTCCTGTTTGTGCAATCCCAATACCAGGTGTTGCTCCTACTAGTTTATTTGCTTATCCTGAGTCGGGTGCAATTACACTCGAATGGCAAGGAGGNTCTTTAGGTTTAATAGATTATAATATTTATAGAGATGGACAACTTTATGACACCACANCNAATACATCTTATGTTGATAATAATGCTGAACATGATGTTGAATATTGTTATATTGTTTCAGCAAATTACCCATCTGGTGAATCATTGCAATCAAATCAAAGTTGTGCTATGTGGATTCTCGCTGCTCCAATATCAATTACCGCTGAAGGTGGTAACGGTTTTATTGAAGTTGAATGGACAGAGCCTGGTGTTATTACATGTTCAGATGAAGTAATCCCCTCCTTACCATTTAGCACAATTGGTTCAAATGTTGGGATGGGAGATGACTGGCTAGTTCAAGGTTCTCAGGGCGCAGATTATTCATATTTTTTGAATGTTACGAGCCCAATTGTCATTGATATAACATTGTGTAGTTCAAATACAAACTATGATACAAAGTTAGAAATTTTCACCGCTGATCCGGATTGTAATGAAACAACCACAGGGAACTATATAGATGATTTTACATGTGAATTTAATGGACTCTATTCATCTCTTTATGGGGTGTCTTTGCAGCCAGGTCAATATTATATTGTTGTTGATGGGTATGGTGGAAGTGAAGGCCAGTTTGAAATAAGTGTTAGTCAGTCAAATCTTCAGTCAATTACACAAAATGATTTATTGACAAATATTTTGTTAGAGGAAGCAAAATCAGGTGAAGACATTTATATAGATGAATGGAACTATGCTGATGGAAGTAATTTTTCAAGTAGGGATTTACTAGGGTTTGAACTATTTAGAGATGATCAATCGATTGCATCTTTGGGTTCGGATATATATTCTTATATAGATCAGCCACTTGAAAATGGAACAACATATTGTTATTATGTCGTAGCTTTATATGATGAAGGTGATTCTCAGCCTACGCCAACTGTTTGTGCGGCACCTGATGCAGGGCCTATGTGTCCACCTGAAAATCTTGTATTAAATATACCAGATGGTTCAACAGAAGTCGATTTATCTTGGGATTTCCCTGATCCTAATTGTGAAGGTGGAGGAGGTAACAACAATGGAGATGGTGATTATTTAGTGAGTTGTGGTGGAGGTAGTTGGGAATCTGAAATTTCATGGGAATTATTTTATCAGGGCTCCAATATCGCTTCAGGGGCTGCAGGTGACTACACTTTGGATATTCAAGCTGGAGACTATGTATTAAATATGTATGATTCTTTTGGAGATGGATGGAATGGAAATGTTTGGAATTTATATTATGATTCTGTAGTTGTAGCCAGCTGTACTTTAGATTCGTATTATGGTTATGGAGATGGTTCATTTGGAACATGTGAGTTTTCATTAACCGGAGTCGCATCAAATGATCAAGTTGAACCAATAGTACCTCATGTATATTTTGATCCAAGTAAATTAGAAGAAGATTTGGTTAATAATAATCAAAACACAAATCGGATAGAAGGATTTAACATATACAGAGATAACGAATTAATAGGATGGGTTCCAACTAATCAAAATACTTTTACGGATTCTGATATCAACTTTGGAACAGAATATTGTTATAAAGTAAAAGCAGTTTATGAGCAGGGTGAATCAAACCCAACCAATACTGAATGTGGAACAGTTATTAATCCTGCTGATTTTTCAGTGGTAACAATTGGATCGCAAAACGTTGAATCAGGAACTCAAGCAACTGTCGAAATTAATGCAGATAATCAGTTTCCTGTTGCTGGATTTCAATTTATGATTTCAGATGATCCAAATATTTTGACTGCAATTTCTGCTGAAACAACAGAACGTTCTGAAGGTTTTACATTACAGTTTAATGAACAGGAAGATGGTTCTGTTATTGTAGTTGGATTTAATATAACAGGTGGTTTAATTGAGCCTGGAAATGGTTCAGTAATGCAACTAACATATCAGTCTCCAACTGTTTTAAATGAAACAATTGTCAATTTAAGTATGATGGAATTTTACCTGGGTGATATTTCGGGATCTGCGATACCGGCATTTAGCCAAAATGGACAAATTGTAATTACACCTGCAGGTGCCCAGTTGCTATCGGTTTCAGATTTAGATCTTATCAGCGGAGAACAAGGTAATATTGAAATTTCATTAAATAATGATATTCCTATAGCTGGTTTTCAGTTTACACTTAGCGATAATCCAGATTTACTTACACTGATACAAGCAGAAGCAACTGATAGAACATCATCTTTTTCAGTCCAAGCCAATCAGGTTGGAGATGATGTTATTATTCTAGGATTTAGTTTTTCAGGAGATTTGATAGCTCCAGGATTTGGTCCTATTGTTAATACAACTTTTCTATCATCAGGATTAGAAGGTACATCAACTCTATCCTTATCTGGTATAACATTATCTGATACTAATGGTCAAGAAGTTCCTGTATCAAGTTCTAATGGACTTGTTAATGTAATTGAAGCAGAGATTTTAGGATGTACAGATTTAAATGCTGATAATTATAATCCTGATGCAAATATAGATGATGGAACATGCCAATATTTTGGATGTACTGACTCTAATGCTGAAAATTTTGATGAAGGTGCAAATTTAGATGATGGAAGTTGTACTTATTCACTTATCTATTTCACAGATCTACCTTTAGAAACAGGTGAGAGTTCTTTAGTAATAATTCAAAATACAATGGGTTTAGAACCAGGTGATGAGATAGGTTTATTTGATGCCAATGGTATAATAGAGTCTGTTGAAGCAGGTGGTACCCCAGTCTATGGAAATACCCTGGTTGGCGCAGGTCGATGGGATGGAATTCAATTAGAAATTATTGGTGTTGAATCTGTTGATTTGACTCAATTTGGAGGCCCCGCATTGAATGGATATATTCAAGGCAATCCAATTGTATACAAAGTCTGGAAAGTTGCAGATCAAATGGAATATGATGCCACCGTTGAATATTCTTCTGGTTCAGGAAACTGGGGAGATATTCTAACAGTAGTGTCCATGCTTGAGCCTGTATTTAACGTAACTCAAGAACTATTTATGGCTCCATATATGACTAATAAAGTTTCGTTAAGTATTGAACCTGAAGATAATAGTACATCTTCTTTATTTAGTGGTTTGGATGTTCTCTTAATATCTAATGATGCTAGTGAGTTTTATGTACCTGGATTTGGTGTTGATCAAATCAATAATGTTCAATTAACTGAAGGTTTTAACTGCTTTCTTAATGGTGGATCTGATCAAACTCTTGTTGTTGAGGGTTTGCCTATTGATTATTCATCAATGATCATAAATTTAAATCCATTTATGAT
>PANV01000007.1 GCA_002707765.1 Fidelibacterota bacterium | reverse complement strand
GGTGTCTTTCCTCCAGGCAAAAAAAATGCTCAATTATCAGCCTTAGTTCAGAAAAATATGTTAATTGCTCATACTCAATTATATCATATGCTTAAAAAAACACCTAATGGTAAAGAATCTCAAATTGGAATTGTTAAAAATGTGATGCAATTTGATCCATCAAGAAGATGGAATTTACTTGATTGGCTTGCATGTATTTTTACTGATACAGTTTATAATAAAATGTCATTATCATATTTTAGTACTGGAAAAATTACTATTTTCATACCAACACTAGTTAAGCTATTTTATTCTAATAAAAATGCCATGAAGTCAACGGATTTTTTTGGTCTAAATTATTATTCACATGTACATGTAAAATTTCAGTTTGATAAACATGAATTTTTCATAAATACATTTCCTGAAAATGATACTATGACAGATATGCCATATACCATTTATCCTGAAGGTTTTTACAGAGCAATAAAAAGTGTTGAATCGGTTGGTGTACCTATTATTATTACAGAAAATGGTATCGCTGATGCAAAAGATGATAGAAGAGCTTTATATATTAAAAGATATATTTATGCTATGAAAAAATCAATTAGTGAAGGTTCTAATATCAAAGGATATTTTTACTGGTCATTAATGGACAATTTTGAATGGGCAGAGGGTTATGACATGAAATTTGGTCTATATGAAGTCGATTTTAAAACCCAAAAAAGAACTTTAAGGCAGGGTTCTAAAGCGTTTATTAAAATTATTAATGAATCGTAAAAGAGCAATCGCTATTATTCTGGCTGGAGGTAAAGGTACTAGAATGAAAACTCAACTTCCAAAACCTCTAAATTTAGTAAATGGTAAAGAAATTATTTCCTGGATTATTGATGCATTTACTGAAAATAAAGTTGATGTTGGGATTGTTATTAATCCTAAAGATAAAAATTATTTTCAGAAATTTTCTAATAAAGTAACTTTCATTTATCAAAATGAGCCAAAAGGGACTGGTCATGCAGTGATAAAATCAAAAAAAATTATTAATGATTATGATTACACTTTTGTATTCATGGGTGATAATCCATTTGTAGGTAATGATATTATAAAAAATATGTTTGTTGATCATTTGAGAACTAATTCTGATTGTACATTATTAAGTTCTCTTTTTAAACAAAAAAAGTTTCCATATGCTCGAATAATTAGAGAAAATGGTTTAATAACTAAATTTGTTGAAGAAATAGATGCAAATAAAAGTGAATTAAAAGTAAATGAATTATTTTGTTCTCAATACTTATTTAAAACAGATATCTTAATGCAATTTTTAAAATTCTTAAAACCTCATGATATAAAAAATGAAATTTATTTTACAGATATACTTAATCATATGATTTTAAAAAATAAGAAAATTAATTCTTTAATTGTTGATGATTGGAAACGTTTGATAGGGTTAAATACAAAGGAAGAGATATCTTGGATAGAATCACAAAAAATAATTTAGTTTCTGATTATAAAAAAATATTTTTACAAAAATTCAAATCCACTCCTGCAATTATAAGTTCAGCGCCTGGAAGAGTAAATATTATAGGTGAACATACGGATTATAATCTTGGTTTAGCAATGCCAATGGCTATTGATAAGTGGATTATTTCAATGATTTCAGAAAGATCTGATAAAAAAATAAATGTATTTTCNATTAATTATGANAAAAATATTGAATTNNATTTTAGNGAANTAGATAATTCAAATNATCTNTGGGAGAAATATNTAAAGTCAGCTATTAAATTGATNTCTAAANANNTNANATTGAANAANGGTTTTAATNTNCTNATTGGTGGNAATATTCCTATTGGTTTTGGAATGTCNAGTTCTGCTGCTNTAGANGTATCTATTTTANATTTAATTTTATCTCATTTTGGATATGAGATAAGTAAANANGACGTTTTNAAAAAATGTAATNANTTAGAGAATGATTTNATGGGNATAAAAAGTGGTATGNTNGATCAATATGCATCAATNTTTTCTTTAAAAAATAAAATTATGGTTATTGANTTTAAAAATTTNACACATTCATATTANANTNATAAAATTAATNNTGCTTCATGGNTTTTGATAAANAGTAAAGTTCAAAGAAATTTAGTTGAATCTAAATATAATTTNAGAGTAAAAGAATGTANTGATGCGTTATCAATTATNAANCATAATTNNANNAATAAATATANTTTTAGAACCTTTGAAAAAAAGCATTTAGATCTNATTGATGATATGACTCTTAAAAAAAGATTNACTCANATNATTGAAGAAAATTTGAGAGTAAAAAANATGGTTAAAATAATTGAAAATGGTCAATATGANAAAATTGGAAAGTTATTATTNGAATCTCATTTTAGTNTNTCAAATAATTATGATATATCTTGCAAAGAAATTGAAAGTATTATATCNATTTCAAAGAAACANAAGNGCTTNTTTGGAGGACGNATTATGGGNGGTGGNTTTGGTGGTTGTACAATTAATCTTNTAAAAAATGAAAATAAAAAAGATTTTATAANNTTTGTTNGCGATGAATTTTATAAAATTTATAAATANGAATTAGATTCAGANGAAGTTATTTTTTCAAATGGNGCATCANTAATTTGATATGTTAGAATTTATCNCNTATTTAAAATNAATTCCCTTGTAACAGCTTGTAAGATTATTTGTTATTTTTANATCAATAATATAATTTTAAATGTTCAAATTTGATTAATAAATGAGGTATATCATGCGTNTTAAAAAANTATTATTATTNTTATTNTTNAGCTTCTCGTTTTCAAGNGAATGGTTTGGTATNAATTCTAGTCANCCACAAANTGCTAAGATANATCTAATTTCATCAGATATTGAAAANTCAAAAATTAAATTTGAACTAAGTGGCTTTTCCCTTGATCCTGTTATGGTTAACCAAGAACAGTACTANAAAGTAAAGTTNCCACAGTCTGCATCAATTATGGNGCTAGGTTANCCNGATTTACCAAAAGTTTCNTCATCGATAATTATACCTGATGATAAAAAAATGTCTTTTAATATAATTAGAANNGAGTTTACCGATTATGAAAATATAAATGTAGTACCTTCAAAAGGAAATTTATCTAGATCTGTTGACCCCAATCAAATACCATTTAGTTTTNANGAGAGTTATANCCAGAGTATATTTTATCCTNAGGATATTGTTCAACTAAACGAGCCATACATATTAAGAGATTTTAGAGGNCAAGTTGTTGAATTTCATCCAATTCAGTATAACCCTAAATCAAAAACTTTACGAGTATTTCATTCTATTGAAGTTGAGATTGTCTCAACTAATGATAACAATGTAATAAATCCATTTGAACGACAAAGACAAATTGAAAAAATAGATAAGGAATATAAAAGTATTTACAANAATCATTTTTTNAATTTTGAAAATGAAAATTCAAGATTTGATTATCTTGTAGANCAAGGAAATATGTTAATCATTTCAGATGCAATTTTCNTGAATACAATGCAACCATTGGTAGATTGGAAAAATAAGAAAGGAATNCCTACAGAAATAGTTAATGTAAATACAATNGGAACGAATGCTTCATCTATCTCTTCTTACGTATCCAATTACTANAATTCAAATGGTTTAACATTCTTATTACTTGTNGGTGATATTGCACAAATTCCTTCAACAATTGTTAGTGGTAGTGCATCNGATGTTTCATATGGCTGTATAAATGGAAATGACTTTTATCCTGAAGTAATTGTTGGACGTTTTTCAGGNAGTTCTCCTAATCAAATTNCAACGCAAGTTGAAAGAGCAGTTGAATATGAANGAAATCCACANTTAAATGTNGAATGGTATGATAATGCNCTNAGTGTTGCNTCNAANCAAGGNCCAGGNTTTAATGGTTGGTCNGATGATGTTTTTAATGACTATTTATGGAATTCNATTTTATCTGATTTTACNTANGATAGTTTTCAAAGTGTATATGATGGTAGTGGTGGNAATGATTCTCAAGGAATATCTGCAATAAATGGAGGNGTGAGNCTAATNAANTATACTGGTCATGGNTCCATGACNAGTTGGGGNAANGGTGCATCATTAAATACNAGTCAAATAAATCAATTAACAAANAATAANCAATTACCTTTTGTTATTACTGTTGGNTGCAATGTNGGTGAGTTTAATAGNACTGATGCATGCTATGCTGAAACATGGCAGAGNGCTACAAACGGTGNAGAGCCAACTGGNGGTATTGCTCATTTTGGTTCAACNATAAGCCAATCATGGGAACCTCCNATGCATGGTCANTATGCAATGAANNTAATNTTAACTGANAGTTATAATAATGAAATNACNAGAACAATGGGTGGAATAACTACNAATGGTTGTATGTACATGAATGATGCNCAAGGTTCAANTGGNATTAANGAAACTANATATTGGACTTTTTTTGGTGATCCTTCNACNAATTTAAGGACTGCTCCTGCAACTGTAATGAACGTACAGCATGATGATATAATTTTAATTGGAGCAAGTGATTTTGTGGTTGATNTAGGTGANAATGGNGCTCTNGCAGCTTTNTCATCAAATGGAGAACTAATCGCAAGTGCTTACTCNATTGGNGGTGTTGCTGTACTTNATTTAGGAGATAACGCAAGTACACCAGGNAATNTGGATTTGGTNGTTACTGGTTTTAATTCAGTTCCATATGAATCTCAANTAATGGTATTAGCTCCNGAAGGTTCATACTTAATGATTGATGAAGTTGAAGTAGAATATGGACTTGTTGATAGTGGNAGTTTACTTTATGGTAGAGATAATCATTTAGGTATTACTTTATCAAATGTTGGTACGGATTCTGCAAACAATATTTCTATATCNATATCNGANGACAGNGATTTTGTTCAGGTCGTAAATAATTTAGTTACNTATAATAATTTNATTCCTAACCAAACTATTGAATTAAATGGATTGGTTGTTAATGTTGATTGGAATGCATCNAANAATGAACANGTAAATTTAAATTTTNTGATTTCAAGTAACGATGATACTTTTGAAATTACANTTCCCTTNTCAATCAAAGCTCCACAAATTAGATATAATAGTGTAACAGGTACATTAAATCCAGGTGAAACAACAGATNTAAATATNTCTTTNTCAAATATTGGATCTGCTGCAATAAATTATCCAATAGTATCACTTGAAGGTGATTCTTANGTNAATGTTAATACNTCTGGAATAAATAATGCCTATTATTGGGATTATTTATCNGGTTTCCAAGGTAGTAACCAAGAAGATTTAATTGCTAANGTTACAGTAAGTCCTTTAACTCCNATTGGGCACATTGNTGAATTTACTNTTCATGTTAATAANTTAAATGGTGGTNTAGATATTTCCTTTCCAGTAAGNATAGCGGTTGGACAAATTGTTGAAGGTTTTGAAAATGANTTTTCTANTTCTTTAAATTGGNNATTTGCTGGAAANCAAGCTTGGCAAATTACTGATAGTGANCANTATGAGGGACTTTTTTCAGCNAAATCAGGAGATATCAANGATAATCAAAGCTCACAGATTTCAGTTGAATTAGATGTTGTAATGAATGGNAATATTGAATTCTTTTATAAAGTGGCATCTGAGTATAGTNCATCNGGAGAATATTTTTATGATGGTTTNGAGTTTTATATTGATAATCAGTTAATGAGTCAGTTNCAACCTGAGCCTAATGGCGATAGTTATTGGCAGCAAGCCAGCTTTCCTGTCCAAGAAGGATTACACACTTTTACTTGGTCGTATGTGAAGGATGGTGGTGGAGGTGCTACGGATGTTCCTGAAGATTGTGCATGGATTGACTATATATCTTTTCCACCTGTAATGGTTGAGAATAACGGTTTAGCTGGTGATTTAAATGCAGATGGATTAATAAGTGTCTTAGATGTTGTACAGGTCATTAATTTGGTTCTGAGTACAGATTATAATCCTCTAGGAGATTTAAACGCTGATTCAGCAGTAGACGTATTAGATGTAATCTTATTGGTTAATTTGATTTTAGGTTAAAAAAATAAGTCTTTAGTAATTTCATCAACAAATAAAAATCCATCATTTTTAATGCGAATGTTGTTATTTTTTATATCTAAACAATCCCATTTCCTTATAACTTTATCTATTTTATTTTTGTCTATGAATTCATTATAATTTTCTAGGTCAGATAATTTTATTCCATTTGATAATCTTAATCCATTCATAATTATTTCATTAAAGTTATCTTTCATAGATAAAGTTTCGTATCCCTCTACAGGTAAAGATTCCTTATCTAAATATTTAATATATTTTTTTAAAGACCTTACATTCCACCATCTTTTTTTTAAATCATAGGAATGTGAAGAAGGACCAAATGATAAATAAGGAGATAATTCCCAATAGTTTAGATTATGCTTACATTCCATTTTAAATTTAGAGTAATTTGAAATTTCATAGTGGTTATAGCCATTTTCTGATAGCAATTCATTCGTAATTAAAAACTGTTCTATGTCTATCTTTTCAGTAGGCATTAAAATTTGTTGTTTTTTAACCATTTTAAATAAATGTGTACCTGGTTCCACTGTTAAAGAATAAGCTGATATGTGCTCTGGATTAATTTCTAATAATTTATTTAAATCTTTAATCCATTCTTTAACAGAAAGTTTAGGTATATTAAAAATCATATCACTGTTAATATTTTCAAAACCTGCTTTTCTTGCATTATCAAAAGTTTCAAAGCAATCTTTTGCATTGTGTAATCTACCTATTTGCTTAAGAATTTTGTCATTGAAACTTTGAAACCCCAGCGATAATCTGTTTATTCCAAGTTTTCTTATATCTTTTAGATATTCAAAATTTATTTCTCCTGGATTAGCTTCTAAAGTTATTTCCTCTATTGATGATATATCAAAAGTGTCATCTAATTTTTTAAATATTTTATCTAAATATTTTACTGGAAGCAAAGATGGTGTACCACCTCCCAAAAATAAAGTATTAAATTTCCATTTATTTTTATAATGCTTATATAAATCAATTTCTTTTAAAATTGCGTTAGAAAATTCAGGGATTTGATTTTCTCTTTCCGTAATTGAATAAAAATCACAATAAATACATTTTGTTTTACAGAATGGTATATGTATATATAATCCGGCTTTTTTCATTAAAAAATAATTATTTTTAATATTTATAATTTAAACCATTGAAATAATATAATTCATTTATAAATTCAGATGAGGAAATCCCTTCCAAAACATAACAAAAAAGGATCTTGATGAAAGACGTAGAATTAAGTATTGATCAATATTCAATCAATATTGCTAAAGGGTTGATTATGGATACAGTACGCAATGCAAATTCAGGTCATACAGGTGGACCTTTATCATCACTCGATTTTACATACGTTTTATTCAAAGAAGTGTTGAAATTTGACCCTGAAAATCCCAATTGGGAAGATAGAGATAGATTTGTAATGTCAGTAGGACATGAATCTGCTCTTTTATACACCATGCTTTGTTTTGTAGGTTGGCTTGATGTAAATGACTTAAAACAGTTTAGGCAATTAGGATCAAAAACACCAGGGCACCCTGAGAAAGATATAACTCCAGGAGTTGAAGCAACAACAGGACCCTTAGGTCAGGGTATTGGTAATGCAGTTGGTATGGCAATAGCAGAATCAATTTTAAGAGAAAAATTTGGAAATGATATCGTGAGTCATTATACATACTGTTTACATGGTGATGGTGATATTCAAGAGCCAGTGGCTCAGGGTGCAGTTGCAATAGCTGGACATTTTGGATTAGGTAAGTTAATAATGTATTATGATGCAAATAATGCTCAGATTTCTGGAAAGGTATCTAGGTCAGATTCTACAGATTATGCAATGATGTATAAATCTCATGGTTGGCATGTTCAAGAAATTGATGGACATAATCATGATGAAATTCGTTCAGCAATCAGAATTGCTCAAATGGAAATTGAAAAGCCTTCAATTATCATAGGAAAAACTATAATGGCTAAAGGATGTGCAAACGTTGAGGGTGATCACAATACTCATGGTGCTCCATTGTCTCATGAAGAAATTGCAGAAACAAAAGAAAAATTAGGCTTAGATAAAAATAAATTCTTTGATTTACCTCAAGATGTAGTTGATGATTTTCAAAAATCATATAAGTATGCTAAACAAGAAGTTGATGCATGGAGCGGAAGATTAGCAGAGAAACTAAAAGACATTGAATTTAAAAATTCATGGAAAAATTCAAATGATTTAAAATTACCAAAAGATATAAAATGGCCAAATTTTGAATCTGGTCAAAATATTGCAACAAGAAAAGTTTGGGGAAGTGTAATTGAAGAGTTAGTAGACAAGGGTGTTTTACTCGCAGGAGGTTCTGCAGATTTAGAGCCTTCAAATGTTACAGCAGGTTTTGCAAAAAAAGTTGGTGATTTCAGAAAGGATAATCAATCTGGAATGAATTTTCCTTATGGTGTTCGTGAATTTCCGATGGGTGCAATCAATAATGGTATAGCTCAGCATGGTGGATTATTAATTTTTGGTGCAACTTTTTTTGTTTTTGCAGATTATGAAAGACCTGCTATTCGTTTAAGAGCCTTGCAAAACCTTCCTGTTGTATCTGAGTTTACACATGATTCAATTTTTGTTGGAGAGGATGGGCCTACACATCAACCAATTGAACATTTAATGTCATACAGGGCAATACCTAATCTGCTTGTTATAAGGCCAGCTGATGCAAATGAGGCAGTTTTTGCATCAAAGATTGCTTTTGAATCAAAAAGACCATCCTTAGTTTTACTTTCTAGACAAGGTTTGCCTGTTTTAGATAGAAGTTTATTTTCAGATGCAGCAAATATTCAAAAAGGTGGTTATATTATTTCAGATTGTCCTAATGCAGATATATTGATTTTCGCTACTGGCTCAGAAGTATGGGTTGCTTTGGATGTAAAAAAACAACTTGCTGATTTAAATATTAAAGTAGTTAATTTAGGATGCTGGGAATTATTTGAAGAACAAGATGAAAAATATAAGCAAGATGTGCTTTCATGCGCTGATGCTGCACTATTAGTTTCCTTGGAAGCTGGAATAACTAGCGGTTGGCAAAAATATACTGGAAGAAATGGATTGAATATCGGTATAGATACATTTGGCGAATCAGCACCTGGTAATGATGTTGCTGATCACTTTGGTTTAACGCCTGATAAAGTAAAAAAAACAATTATGAATAAACTTGAGGAGATAAAATGAGAAAAATATCATTAATTTTTTCATTAGTTATAAGTTTTTTGTTTACGCAAAATAATTTTAGCCCTGCATATATGGCTTCATTTGGTTCAGTGACTATTGATGGTAAACTTTATAATCAAATTTCTTTTAGACCAGAATTTAGTACTAATAAAATTGGAATGGGATTTGATATTTACCTTTATTTTGATGAAGATGGAAAGTTGTATAGAGAAAACTGGGATTTTACTAGTCCTGGTGCTAGTTTCAAAACACTTGTAGATAAAATATATTATTTTAGGTATGGTCAAGTTTTTGATGATTTATATTTTAGAATAGGAGCTTTACCTAAAGTTACTTTAGGTCAGGGTATACTTATTAACCAGTATGCAAATAATATTGATTATCCTCAAATTAGAAGAGCAGGAATTGATTTAAGATATCAATTTTCAGGCTTTAAACTTCAATTCATTCATAGTGATTTAAAAGAAATTAATAAACCTGGTTTAATTGGGCTTAGAACTTCAATTCCAATAATCGAAAATTTTAATATAGGATTTTCTATTGCATCTGATTTCAACCAATATAATGGTCTTGTTGATTCAGATGGTGATAATTATCCTGATTTTGTTGAGCCAGATTATGCAAATGATCCTGATTATCATCATGAAAATCAATTTTTAATTGAGGAACTTCAAGGTAGTAACTATTGCGGTTATGACTCAGAAAGTGATTTATTTTTGGATGGAACATGCGAAAATTTATTTAATGATTTATCAAGCGAAATGACTGAAGATTTTGCAGATGTTATGAATAATAAAGATAATGTTACAGGTTTAGCTATAGATTTTGGTTTTGAGTTAGATAATAAATTTTCATTATATACAGAATACGCCCAGCTTCTAGGTAAAACCTCAGATCCAACTGATAGTAATGACGAAGACTTACCAAATTTTGACACAAATCTTGGATATGGATTAATACCAATTGGGATGAAAGCTAATTTAGGTTCAGTTAAATTATCTTTAGATTATAGAAGAAATTCTGAGAATTTTATTTTTTCATATTGGAATAAAAATTACGACCATAATAGGATAATGGAAAATAATGGAGAATTAATAACCAAGGAATCTACACTGTATAAATATGGTGACCAGAAAGGTTTGAATTTTGGTTTAGAGGCAAATATTTCAAAATATTTTAAGTTTTCATTTGATTATGAAAAAATGAAGGGTGAAATGTGGAATTCTGGTTCTTGTGATAATCCAGATTTACTTTATGAAAATGAAACTGATTGTGAGTCTAGTCAATATCTACAATATCCTGATTTAGACCCTGAAATTGAGGATAATCAACAGTTTGGGGTCTGGACTCCTGGATCCTACAAAAAAGAAAAAAATAACTCATTATATTTAAAAATTGAAATAGATACATCAATTATTCCTCAAGTTCAAATTGCCGAAATTTTCTATCAGCAAACAAATTCAAAAAAACCTTTTAAATTTGAACCTAATCAGAACTCTTTATTTGGATATAACATAGGTGTTAATTTATCAAACAATATGATTCTACTTTTAAAGGGTAGAAAAAGCTATGATTTTGATGGTAGTAATTTCAAACCAGTATACAATACCCAAATTGAAACCTCAATATATTTTTAATGAAATATTCTTCTAAAAAAATTAGGCAAGATTTTATTGATTTTTTTATTGATAAACAGCATAATGTAATAAGGAGTTCTCCTGTTTTTCCTCCTGATGACCCATCTTTGTTATTTATCAATGCTGGTATGAATCAATTTAAAAATATTTTTTTAGAAAAAGAAAATCCTAAATATAATCGAGTAGTTAATTCACAAAAATGTATTAGAGTAAGTGGAAAACATAATGATTTAGAAGAAGTTGGACTTGACCAATACCATCATACCTTTTTTGAAATGTTAGGTAATTGGTCATTTGGAGATTTTTATAAAAAAGAAATTATAATGTGGTCGTGGGAACTGCTTACAGAAAAATGGAAGTTGGATAAAAATAGATTATGGGTGACGGTTTACAAAGATGATGATGAAGCTCATGATTTATGGATCAAGCATACTGATGTAAAACCTGATAGAGTTCTTAGATTTGGAAATAAAGACAATTTTTGGGAAATGGGTGATACAGGTCCATGTGGTCCTTGCTCAGAAATACATTATTATACTGGAGAATTAAATAATCAAAAAGCAGATGGTGTAAATAATCTCGATAATTATAGGGAGCTTTGGAACCTTGTTTTCATTGAGTATAATAGGGAATCTAATGGTGAATTAAATCCATTACCATCAAAACATGTTGATACAGGAATGGGTCTTGAAAGAATTCTTGCAACGCTTAACGGAATTGAAGATCATTATATGACAGATTTATTTCATCCTATAATTAAGCAAATAGAACAGATTTCAGGAATTAATTATTCAGATAAAGATGGAATGCCTCATAGAGTTATTGCTGACCATTTACGAATGATTTCATTTTCAATAGCAGATGGAATTATGCCATCAAATGAAGGTAGAGGATATGTTGTTAGAAGAGTACTCAGGCGTGCCTCAAGATTTGGAAGGGTACTAAATATTGAGGGACCATTTCTGTTTAAACTAATTGATGCCTTAATTATATCAATGGGAGATGTCTACTCAGAAATTAGTGATAAACAAAAACATATTGAAAAAGTGGTCAGAGCTGAGGAAGAATCATTTGGAAAAACACTTGATAGAGGACTTAATTTAATTAATAAACTTTTAGCTTCATCAGAAGAAAAAGTAATTCCAGGTAAACAAGTTTTTACATTATATGATACTTATGGTTTTCCAGCAGATTTAACTCAGTTAATAGCTAAGGAAAATAATTTTGATATTGATATGAATTCTTTTAATGATTACATGGAAAAACAAAAAAAACTTGCAAGATCTAGTAGTCAATTTAAAAACTTGAATGAAGATACTGATTGGAAAATAATTAAAAATGAAGAATCCTCTTTTGTAGGATATACAAAAACTTCTTATGAGTCACAGATTTTAAAATATAGATTCATTGATGATAATATTGAAATCGTAATGGAAGAAACACCTTTTTATGCAGAGTCTGGAGGACAAATAGGTGATACTGGAAAGATTTTTTCTGATTCTTTAACCTTAAAAGTAATCGATACATATAAAAATGGTGGTGATATTTGTCATTTATGTGAAGTAATTGAAGGTGAATTTCTTAAAAATACTTCAGCCACATTTAAGTTAACTATTAACGAGAAAAGAAGGAAGAAAATTAAATCCAATCATTCAGCAACACATTTATTGCATAAATCACTAAAATCTGTCCTAGGTAATCATGTTCAGCAAGCAGGTTCACTTGTATCTGATGACAAATTAAGATTTGATTTAACCCACTATGAGAAACTTACTCAAAATGAAATTTTGGAAATTGAAAATAATGTTAATGAATATATAATGCAGAATTTAGAAGTTGATATTTCAAATGAAAAATATGATAAGGCAAAAAAAATGGGAGCCGAAGCACTATTTGGAGAAAAGTATGGGGATATAGTTAGAGTAGTAAACATAGGAGGATCATCAATAGAATTGTGTGGTGGCACTCACGTTGAAAGAAGTGGGGATATAGGGTTTTTTAAAATAATTTCTGAATCTGCTCTTGCTTCAGGAGTAAGAAGAGTTGAAGCAGTTACAGGTTCTAAAGCATTTTCATTTGTTTCTGATAATATGAAAGTCATTGATAACATTAAACAAAAATTAAATTGTAATATTGAAGATATATCAAATAAGATTGATTCACTTATTAATACATCAAAACAAAATTCTGTTTTAGAAAAACAAATTCAACAAATTCAAATTGATAGTTTACTTAAGTCTTCAGAACCAAATTTTTCTACTAATGATAAAATAGATATTTATAAAAGTGAAATTAAATTTAATGTTGATCCAAAAACTTTCATTGATAATTTTTTAAACAAATACAAAAATAAAAGTATATTTTTACTTGGATTAAAAATAAATAAACCTTTGATTGTTTTAGTTATAACTAAAGATTTAATTGATAAAGATATTAATGCTGGATTAATTGTTAAAGAAAATGCATCATTAGCTGGTTCGGGAGGTGGAGGTCCCAAACATTTTGGAACATCTGGTTTTAATGATTTATCTAAATATGAAAAAACTTACAACATGATTTTAAATTATTTAAAAGGAATAAAAATATAACATGAAAAACAAAACACCAATAATCTTTACGCAATCTAAATGTGGTAGAAAGGGATTTTCTGCTCCTAATAATAACATTAACAATATTGAAATTAACAACGTTATAGATTCAAAATTCTTACGTTCAAACAAAGCTTCTTTACCTGAGGTTTCGGAGCCTCAAATCGTAAGACATTTTGTTAATTTATCAACAAAAAATCATCACGTTGACAAGAACTTTTACCCCCTAGGTTCATGCACTATGAAATATAATCCAAAAATTAATGATTCAATTGCAATGCTTCAGTCATTTGCATCTATTCATCCAGATCAAAATATTGAATCGATTCAAGGTATATTAAAGGTTTATTATGATTTATCAAAATTCTTATGCGAGATTACTGGTATGACTAGAGTTACGTTGCAACCATCTGCAGGTTCGCAAGGAGAATTAGTTGGTTTACTTTTAATGAAAAAATATCATGAATTAAAAAATAATCATAAGAAAAAATATATAATTATCCCTAAAACTGCTCACGGCACAAATCCTGCGAGTGTTATTATGTCAGGCTATAAAGTTAAACAAGTATCAGATGATGAAAGAGGAAGAGTTTGTCTTGATCATCTTAGAGAGTTAGTTGATGAAGAAACAGCTGGAATGATGTTAACGCAGCCAAATACTCTCGGTTTATTTGAAGATAAAATTGAAGATATTTGTGAGCTAATTCATTCAAACGATGGTCTGATGTACATGGATGGTGCAAATTTAAATGCTCTAGTTGGAATGGTTGACCCATCAAAAATGGGATTTGATATCACTCATATAAATTTACATAAAACTTTTTCAACACCACATGGTGGTGGAGGACCGGGAGCAGGACCAGTTGCTGTTAATGATAAACTTGCAGATTTCTTACCAAACCCAATAATTGAACTAAAAGATGAAAAATTTCACTTCAAATATTTAGAGAATTCTATTGGTAAAGTACATACATTTAATGGTAATTATGGCGTTCTTCTCAGAGCTTATGTTTATATGTTGTCGCTTGGTAAAAAAGGATTGAGAGATTTATCGAGAAAAGCAGTTTTAAATGCAAATTATTTAAAACATCTATTAATGAAAGAATATGATGTGCCATTTCATAATGGCACGATGCATGAATTCGTCATATCTGCTGAAAAACAGAAGAAAAAAAATCTAAAAGCACTTGATATTGCTAAAAATTTACTTGATTATGGAATTCATCCACCTACTGTATATTTCCCAACAAATATACCTGAATCAATTATGATAGAACCTACTGAAACAGAGACTAAAGAGACCTTGGATGAATTTGCTGAAATAATGAAATATATTAATAACAATATTGATAATAAATTGGATTATTTTATGGATGCCCCTTATGAAACTCCTGTTAGAAGGTTAAATGAGGCTAAAGCTAATAGAGAACTTGATGTTAAATGGAATCATGAAGTATAAAAAAGAAAATAATAAGGTTTTAGTTGTTTTAGAAAAAGGGGATGAAATCTTTGAATCCATTTATAAAGTTATTGAAGTATTTAAAATCAATTTTGGATTGATAAATGGTATAGGAGCTGCAGAAAAAATAATTTTAGGTGCTTATCCTAGCAAATTGAAAAAATATGTAAAAAAAAAATTTTCAGGAGAATATGAAATAGCAAGTATGACGGGTAATATTACTTCCAAAGAAAATGAACCTTTTGTTCATTTACATGCTGTTATTTCAGATGAAGAATGTAATGCTTTTGCAGGTCATTTATTTACTGCTACTATTTCTGTTACATGTGAAATTATAATAAATATCGTTGATACAAAAATTATTAGGAGTGAGAATAAAGATATAGGTTTATTTTTGTGGGATTTTAATAATGGGTAGAGAAATAATTGAAACTAATAATGCTCCCAAAGCAATTGGGGTATATTCACAAGCTGTAAATGTTGATAAAAAGATTACTTTTACATCAGGACAGATACCAATAGATATTAAAACAGGTGATTTAGTTTCTAATGATTTTATTATACAAGTTAATCAAACATTAAAAAATATTGAGGGTATTCTTTCATGCAGAAATTGTAATTTAAATAATTTGATTAAGCTTACAATTTATATTACTGATTTGGATAATTTTGATAAATTAAATCAAGCTTTTTTAGATTTTTTTAGTGATTACGAATATCCAGCTCGTTCTGTAATTGAAGTATCCAAATTACCCAAGAATTCACAAATTGAAATTGAAGCTATTTTTTATGAAGATAATTAATGTAATATTTCTATTGAATTTTATTTTTCCTAAGGATTTATCCAGTACTACTGATATTATCTATTCAGATTCCAAAGCACCATTGATTTTGAGTACTCTTCCATTTATTAATGATAATCCCAGTTCTTTAGCTTTTGTATCAGCTTTATTAGTAACAGCATCAAAAAGTGATTCTTTGAAAAATAATCTAAATGATCCCAAGCAGGCAATGTTTTTAAGTTCAATTCCTATTTTTTCATCTTTGTTAAGTTCTAATGATCAAATTATGATTCCATCTCCAGGACAAATTTATAATAAGAAATATTTTAAGGCTTTTATAATGTCAACCTTTAAAGCTTTTTGGTTAACAGAATACAATAAATCTAAAGATACAAATATAAAAGATAGAAATAGGAGTATGTGGTGGTTGCTATTACTCCTGCTTTATGGAATAGGTGATGCTTACGTTGATGCCCAGTTGAAAAATAATACATTAAATGGAGAAATGGAATAATGTGTGCAATAGTTGGTTTATCTACTGATAAAGATAATGCTTCTCTAACTTTATACAATGCTTTGACTGTTTTACAACATAGAGGTCAAGATGCCGCAGGGATGGCAACAATTAAAGACAATACAATATTAAATATCCACAAGGATAATGGTTTAGTTAGAGATGTCTTCAACGAAGAATCAATGCTTCATCTTTCGGGTAATTTAGGGGTAGGGCATACTAGATACCCTACAGCTGGTTCTTATAATTTTGAAGAAGCGCAGCCTTTTTATGTGAATTCGCCTTATGGAATAGTTTTAGTACATAATGGTAATATCGTAAATGCTAAACAACTAAGAGATGAAATTTTGAAAAAAGATTTAAGACATTTAAAAACTTCTTCTGACTCTGAAATTATCTTAAATATTTTTGCAAATGCTTTAGAAAAAAACAAAAATTCAAAGTTAACGAAAAAACAAATTTTTAAAGCTGTAGATGAAGTCCATAATAGAGTTAAAGGTGCATATTCAGTAATAATTATGATATTAGGGTATGGATTAGTTGCATTTAGAGATCCAAACGGTATAAGGCCATTAATTTATGGAAGTAAAAAAGGAAAATATATGTTTGCTTCAGAAAGTGTAGCATTAGATTGTTTAGGATATGAAGTAGAACGTGATGTAAAGCCAGGCGAAGCAATTTTCGTTGATTCTAAAAGGAAATTACATTTTCATGATCATATAAAAAAAGATAGTTATACACCATGTATTTTTGAATATGTTTATTTAGCTAGACCTGATAGTGTAATTGATAAAATTAATGTATATAAAAGTAGATTAGAAATGGGCAAAAAACTAGCTGATAAAATAAAAAAAGTTTTATCAAAACAGGAATTAGATGAAATAGATGTGGTTATACCTATTCCTGATACGAGTAAAACTAGTGCACTTCCTTTGAGTATAAAGTTAAACAAGAAAATGAGGGAAGGTTTTATAAAAAATAGATATATCGGTAGAACTTTTATAATGCCTGGACAAAAAATAAGAAAAAAATCAGTTAAGCAAAAGTTAAATACAATTAATATGGAATTTGAAAATAAAAACGTATTGTTAATTGATGATTCAATAGTTAGGGGTAATACCAGTAGGCAAATAATCCAAATGGCTAGAGATGCAGGTGCTAAAAAAGTTTATTTCGCATCAGCATCACCTCCAATTAGATATCCAAATGTATATGGTATTGATATGCCATATGTAGATGAATTAGTAGCTTTTGATAGAACAATTGATGAAATAAAAAAAGATATAGGTGCTGATAAATTAATTTATCAATCCTTACAAGATTTAATTGATTCAGTGAAAAAATTCAATAACAAAATTAATGATTTTGATACATCCTGCTTTAGTGGAGAATACATCACATCAGGTATTTCAAAAGAATATCTAGCAAATCTAAAGGATACGAGATAGATGATTTCTAAAATATTATTAGTTGCATCTATTTATTTTTTATGGAAGTATTTAAGTGAGTTTATTAAGTCAAATGCTCTAAATAAAAAAATAGTTCCTTTTATGGATTATTTCTTTGCATTTAGCCCAACTTCTTTATTTTCAGTATTGGCTTTAACTGCTCTAGGTTTTTATATTGGCAGTTTTTCTAATAATATTATTCCTCAATGGGAATTGAATTTTAATATAAAAATATTTTTTTTATTTTTATCTTTAGCTTTTATTACATCAAGTTCATTATTTATTAATGAAAAAAATATTTCTGAGCTATCTTTGAATAATCAAAAAATAAATAAAATTTCAAAAAATTTATTATTAATTAGTTCATTTTTATTGCTATTTACTAATGTATATAATTTTTCTTTGGGTATAGCTTTATATTATTTAATACGAATTTATAAAAGAGGAGCAAGTTTTAGTTCTTTATTAAATCAACATCTTATTCAATGTCTGATTGGTTTTCTATTGTTTTTAAGTGGTTTTTTTATAGCTATAACAGATAAAAATTATTTCTTTTTTGAAATATCAAAATTGATATATTCCGTTGATATAATTGTTATATCAATATTATGTTATTTTAGTATCATTTTATCCTATGAAAATCAAAAAAAGAATTCAAATTTTAAAACTAATAAAAGAAATATAAATAGCATTTCTTTTTTATTATTAATTGTAGTTTTAATTACTGCTTTAAAAATAAATGAACCATTGTTAGCAATTTATTCTGCATGTTCGATTCCATTTTATATTTTTGCTTTTTTTAGAGGTCTTAATAAAGATTTCAAAAGGACATTTATATACCCACTTTTTATTTTCAATTTCTTTATTTCAACAATATATCCCTATTTAGGTATCTCTTTAATTTTTATATTTTATATAAGTAAATATTATTATTGGCATAGATTTGATAAAAATTATCCAACATTCTTAGTGAAAAATGATTAAAATAATTGAAAATAAATGTGATTACTGTGGTACATGTGCAAGTGTTTGTCCAAAAAATTGTATTAACGTAAAAGAGGATGATATAATCATAGATCATAAATCATGTATTGATTGTGATTTATGCGTATATATTTGTCCCATAGAAGTATTAGAATCTGTTAATGAAGCATAAATATGATATAATCGTAGTTGGAGGTGGTCCTGCTGGATCTATGGCAGCTAAATACGCAGCAGAGAATGGTGCAGATGTATGTTTGCTTGAAAAAACTAGAGATATTGGCTATCCAGTTAGATGTGGGGAGGCTGTTGGGCATGCTGGTATAACTCAGTTTGTTGAAATGAAAGATACCTGGATTGCTGAGAAAATTAATTCTTGTACATTAGTTTCACCAGATGGAACTAAGCTTGATGTCCCATTTGCTAATGAAACTGGATATATACTAAATAGAAGAATTTTTGATTACGATTTGTCTAGAATAGCTTCAAAAGCTGGTGCTCAAATTTTTACTAAAGCTCATGTAACCGGATTGATTTATAGAAATAATCGAATTTCAGGTGTAAAAGTTAATCATATTGGAGAAGAAAAAAATATTGAAGCAAAGTTAATAATAGGAGCAGATGGCGTTGATTCAAGGGTAGGAAGATGGGCTGGATTAAAAACTACTGTTAAATTAAGAGATATGGAAGCCTGTATGCAATATTCTGTTTCAAATATTGATGTTAAAAGAAATAATATGACTATGTTTGTAGGTCAAAATTATGCTCCGGGAGGTTATTTATGGATTTTTCCAAAAGGAGAAGATTTTGCAAATATTGGTCTTGGAATAAGCGGGACTTACAGTAAACAAAAGTCTGCTAAAAAATATTTAGATGAATTTATGGATAGGGAGTATCCAAATGCCTCTATTCATACATCAATGTGTGGAGGATGTCCAGTTGCTTATCCTATAAAAAAACCTGTTGCTGATAATATAATGATTATAGGTGATGCCGCCCATCATATAAATCCAGTTACAGGGGGTGGAATAACTCCAGCTATGAAAAGTGGTATGTTAGGTGGATTAGTTGCAGCTGAAGCCATCAAAAAAAATAACGTTTCTGAAAGTTTTTTGAATAAATATGTTAAAGACATAGATAGAGATTTCACTAAAAGACATAAAACATTATATAAAATCAAGGAAGCAATTTCCAAATTATCAGATGATGATATAAACGGTATAGCAAGTAAAATAGATTCAATTCCTGTTGAAAAAAGGACTCTCCAAAAAGTTTTTATGTCATCAATGATAAAAAAACCCTCACTGGTAATCGACGTACTTAGAGTTTTTGCTGGAATTTAATGCACTTTTTTGATGATATAGGTTTATCAAAATTTGTTGCAATTGATTTAGAAACAACAGGCTTAGACCCTAGTAAAGATAAAATTATTGAGATTTCAGCAGTAAAGTTTAATAATGGAGAAGTTGTTGATTCATTAACTTTTTTAGTTAACCCTGCAATAAAACTTAAACCAAAGATAATCCAAATAACCGGAATTAATGATTCAATGCTCGTAAGCAAGCCAAGTTTCGATGATATTAAAGATCATTTTTTGATGTTCATTGAAAATCTTCCAATAGTGGGCCACAATGTTATGTTTGATTTAAATTTCCTAAAAAAAAATATTCATGATTATGAAAAATATTTTAAAGGAAGAATGATATGTGACACATATTATCTTTCTAAAATATTTTATTACGATTATAGTTCATTTAGTTTGACTTCATTATGTAAGACTGTAGGTATTGAAATTAATAATGCTCATAGAGCAGAGGATGATGCAAGAAATTCTGGTTTTCTTTTGATAAATATTATTAAAGAAAAATATTTTTTTACTAACATTCTAGTATTTCAAAGGATTTATGAGTGCCTAAAGTCTTTTGATGTACCTAATAAAGAATTTTTTAGAAAAACTTTAGATTTTTTAATTAACAAAAATAAAGGTCAATTTTTAGATTCAAAAAATAAAACTTATCAAGTGAATTTCTCATTTTCAACTGAATACAGCGATAATTTAATTGATGATATTACTATTGATAAATTATTTGCAGATGAGGGAATACTTAGCGATAAGTTAGATTCTTTTGAAAGAAGAGAAAATCAGATAAAATTCTGTAAAGATATAGTAGATGTACTTAAAAATGATACTATTTTAGTGTCAGAAGCTGGAGCTGGATTAGGAAAATCTTATGCTTACTTATTTGCGTCATTATTTTCTAGAAATGAAAATAATTCTCAAATAATTATTTCTACAAATACTCATAATTTGCAAACTCAGCTTTTTAAAAAAGATATCCCTCTGGTACTAGATATTTTAAAGTATAAATGTAGAACAACAATTATAAAGGGTATGAATAATTACATATGTCTTACGAGATTAGAGGAGTTAATTAAAAATATTAAAAATAATATTAATGCTTATGAAGCCTTAGAGTTATCATCAATATTTTATTGGTTAGATTCCACAGTAACAGGAGATATTGCAGAATGCAATGGTTTTAGTAAAAGACATTATAATAAAATTTGGAATTTGATTTCTTCTAAGTCAGATTATTGCCTCAGCCACAGATGTAATAAATTTGATGGATGTTTTTATAAAAATGTTAGAGATACTGCATCAATTTCAGATATTTTAATTGTGAATCATTCGATGTTAATTAGATATTACGATAGTGTTGATTCTTTTATCCCTCAAGATTCCATTTGTATAGTTGATGAATGTCATAATTTTCATTCAATTTGTCAAAAACAGCTTACACAAAGTATAAATAATCAATTTTTAAATGAACATAAGAAGCAGTTTAAAAATATTTTAGATAATTTTAATCAAAATGAGTTTAGTTATCAAATTATTTCTGATTGTAGAGAACTATTAAAGGATTTTGAAAATTTGAATGAAAACTTTAATAGTCTATGTACCGAAATTTTTTTTAATAACGTTCAATCTCCATTTAACTCTGATTATTCTCAAAATTTTTCTATAAGTAAAAGTAATTTTTTTATTGAAAATGGAGTTAAGATTCTTGATTTAATTCAATCATTGAAAAGTATTATTATAACTTTGAAAGATTATAAGATTTCTATAAAAGAGAATATAAAAAAAACATCTACTAGATATATTTTGGGTAATATCGAAATTTTCATAAGGGGTTTAGAGAGTGATTTACTGTTTTTTAAAAATTTAACTTCTGAAAATAATAACTTTATTAATTGGATTTCATATACCTATAAAAATAATACCTTAAAAAAAGTTTCTATAAATATTGCACCTGAAAAATTAAATGATATTTCGGCAGATATTTTTAGTAGATTCCGTGCATCAGTCTTCTGCTCAGCTACATTATCAACAGACTCAGGATTTGAGTTTTTTTTAAGGCAAATGGGTATGCAAGACTTAGTTTATAACGACAAAATTAAATTATCTAAGTATTCTTCTCCATATTATTATCAAGATCAGTCTAAATTGTTTATAATTAACAAACAGAATACAAATTCAGAAACTGAACATATTAAAAAAGTTGCAGAAGATATAATTGAATTGAGTACAAAAATAAATAAAAGAATTTTAATTTTATGTACCTCTTATAAACAAATATATGATTTTCAAACCTTGATGGATTTAAATGATGATTTAAAAAATAGATGTTTGTATCAATTAAAAGGTACTTCTAAATCAATTTTATTATCGGAGTATCTTAGTAATAAAAATTCAATTTTATTTGGAACTAATACATTTTGGGAAGGTATAGACTTGCCAAATGATAAGTTAGAAGTTTTAATAATTTATAAGCTTCCTTTTTCTAATCCGAGTGATCCTTATGTGAAATCAAATATAAATTATTATCAATCAAGAAATCTTGATGCTTTTACTGAATACCAGTTACAGGATACTATATTAAAATTGAGGCAAGGCTTTGGTAGACTTATTCGTAGTTATAGCGATATGGGTGTTTGTATAATAACCGATCAGAGAATTGCTACAAAAAGATATGGTATGCATATAATTAATTCATTGCCTGTAGAACCTAACTTTTATTCTAACCCATATGTTATAATTGATTGTATTAAAAATTTTTTAATTTAAAAATATTCTAAAATGTTAATTTTTTTTATAAATTATATATCATAAAAACTAACCTTTATTAAATACAAAAATGTTTAAAGAATTAAATGGTAAAAATCTAACAATTGATTTTTTAGTATCAGTTAGTAGAAAAAAATCTAAAGTAAAACTTTCTAAAGATTCTGTTGAAAAAATTTATAATTGCAGAAAATTAGTTGAGCAAAAAATTTCAGATGGTGAAATAATGTATGGAATTAATACTGGTATTGGAGAATTCTCTGAAACTATTCTCGATAATGATCAAATTAAAGACTTTCAAAAATATTTGGTATATAATCATGCAGCTGGTATAGGCGATCCTGCACCAATTGAACATGTAAGGGCAGCTATGTTAAGTAGAATAAATGTTCATGCAAAAGGAATGTCTGGATGTAGATTGATTATTACTCAAACTTTAGTCGAAATGTTAAATAAAGGAGTTACTCCTTTTGTTTGTGAAAAGGGATCAGTTGGTGCTTGCGGAGATTTAGCGCCAATGTCTCAAATTGCACTTGTTCTTTTAGGAGAAGGAAAGGCTTATTATAAAGATAAATTAATGTCTGGAAAAGATGCAATGAATAAAGCTGGTATTGAAATACCTGGTTTAGAAGCAAGAGATGGGTTAGCTATAATTAATGGTTCAAATTTTTTAACAGGAATGAGTGCTTTATTTATTTATGATTCCAAAAATTGGTTTAAGCAAGCTAATATTTGTGCTGCAATGTCAATGGATGCTTTAATTGCTAACTTAAAACCTTTGAATAAATTAATACATGAGGTTAGAGGTTTTCAAGGTGCTATTAAATCATCAAAATCCTTAAGAAAATGTTTAGAAGATGGTGATTTGATTAATGGCAATTTAGATACTAAGGTTCAGGATGCTTATTCCCTGAGATCTACCCCACAAGTTATTGGTGCAGCAATTGATTATATTGATTATTGTCAGCAACAAGTTGAAATAGAACTTAATGGGGTAGGAGACAATCCTATATTTTTTGTTGATAAAAATATTCAACTTTCTGGTGCAAATTTTCAGGGTACACCTGTATCTATGCCATTAGATATGCTTGGAGCTGCGGTTACAATGGTTTCAGTATTATCTGAGAGAAGAATGAATAGGTTAAATAATCCTGCACTAAGTAATGGTTTACCTGCTTTTTTAACAAAAGGAGCAGGTATGTTTTCAGGCTTAATGCTCAGTCAATATACAGCAGATACACAAATTGTTGAACAAAGAATTTTATCTAATCCTGCTAGCATTCATTCGATTCCTGCAGCAGCAGATCAAGAAGATTTTGTTTCGATGGGAATGAATACTGCATTAAAGAATCTCCAAATTTTAGATAATGCATATGGTATACTTGGCATTGAATTTTTTGCAGCTGCTCAAGCTTTAGATTTTAGAAATCATAATTTTGGTAAAGGAGTAAAAATTGCTCATAAGGTTATCAGAAAAAAGATTGAATTTTTAGATATTGATAGACCATTGTATAATGATCATAACACAATTAAAGAAGTTGTAAAATCTTGTGAAATTTTAAAAGAAGTTGAATTAAGTTTAGGTGAAATTTATTAATAAATTAAAATATATATAATTATACAAACATGAAAAATAAAATACCTTTAGCTTTAACATTCGATGATGTTTTATTAAAGCCAAAATATTCTAATGTGCTTCCAAAAGAGGTTGATTTATCAACGAGACTCTCAAAAAATATATCATTGAATATTCCTTTTATAAGTGCAGCAATGGATACAGTTACAGAAAGCTCTATGGCTATAGCTTTAGCAAGAGAGGGAGGTTTAGGAGTAATTCATAAAAATTTATCTATTGCAGACCAAGCTCTCCAAGTAGATTTAGTTAAAAGGTCTGAAAGTGGTATGATAATTGATCCCATAACAATTAAATCAGATGAAAGTATATTTGATGCTTTAGAGTTAATGAATACATATAAAATATCAGGTGTACCTGTAATAGATAATACTAAGTTGGTAGGTATTTTAACAAATAGGGATATTAGATTTGAACAAGATTTAAATTTAAAAGTTAAAGATAGAATGACATCTGAAAAATTAGTAACGGTACCTATTGGAACAACTCTAGATGAAGCAAAATCTGTTCTTCAAAAACATAGAATAGAAAAATTATTAGTTGTAGGTAAAGAAGGAAACTTAAAAGGCCTGATTACTGTTAAAGATATTCAGAAAAAAGAAAAATTTCCTAACGCATCTAAAGATATTCATGGTAGATTAATTGTTGCGGCAGCTGTTGGAACAGATATGACTGTAATGGATAGAGTTGATGCTCTAGTTGATAGTCATGTTGATGCTTTAGTACTAGATACTGCACATGGACATTCACAGGGTGTACTTGATGTAGCAAAAAAAATTAAGACTAAACACCCTGATATTGATTTAATTGCAGGTAACGTCGCCACTGCTGAAGCTACCAAAGCATTATTTGATAATGGAGTTGATATTGTTAAAGTTGGTATTGGAGCAGGTTCGAGTTGTACTACAAGAATTATTGCAGGTGTCGGAGTCCCACAGTTAACTTCAGTAATGGAATGTTCAGCTATTGCAAAAAAAATGAATAAAAAAATAATATCAGATGGTGGTATGAGATTTTCAGGAGATATATCAAAATCTTTTGCTGCTGGAGCAGATGCCGTTATGTTAGGGGGAATTTTTGCTGGGACTGAAGAAAGTCCTGGTGAAGTAGTTTTATGGGAAGGAAGATCCTATAAATCATATAGAGGTATGGGTTCTGTAGCAGCTATGAAGTCAGGTAGTTCAGATAGATATTTTCAAAATTCAACTGATGTAAAAAAATTAGTACCAGAAGGTGTTGAAGGTTTAGTTCCGTACAAAGGCCAATTAGGTGAAACAATTCATCAGTTAGTTGGAGGAGTTAAGTCATGTTTAGGTTATTGTGGTTCAAAAAACTTAGATGAGTTTAAATTAAATGCTGAATTCGTTAGAATAACTTCTGCAGGGTCGATAGAGAGTCATCCTCATGATATGAATATCACTAAAGACTCACCAAATTACAGAAATTCTAAATAAATTTATTTACTATTAAGATGTAGAGCTAATTTAGATTTTTTGTTATTAGCTTTATTTTTATGAATGATACCCTTAGATGAAACTTGATCAATTAGTTTAATGATTCTAGGAAAGCTAGTTTCAGCTTCTTTCTTTTCCATTGCAATAAATTTCTTTATTGCTGTATTCATCTTAGATTTGTAGTATCTATTTCTGAAATTAGATTTTCTAGATTGTCTAACTCTTTTTAATACTGAACCTTTTGCACTCATTACTTACTTTCTTTTATTATTGAGATCGTAAATATAAACAATTATTTACTATTTAGTGCAAATATTAATTATTTATTTTCTTGATTGGAAATAATTATTCTAAATTTTAAACTATATAGGCCGCAATTATTAAAATTCTAGGAGATAATAATGATAGAAGAATTCTTAAAAGATGTTAATATATTTTCACATCTGAGCGATGAAAAAATTAATGAAATAAAAAAATATTTTACCTTGAGAGAGTATCCTAAGGGTAGTATGATTATTTTAGAAGAAGAATATGGAGATGTAGTTTTTTTAGTAAAGAAAGGTACGGTCAAAATTACTAGAGTCAATGATGAAGGTAAAGAAGTAATACTATCTTTAATGGGCGAAAATGATATGGTAGGTGAAATGTCAGTAATTGATGGTGAGTCTCGTTCAGCTAATGTACTTGCTCAAGAAAATTGTGAGCTTTATGCTATTAGAAGTGAGGACTTTTTAAGATTATTAAAAGAAAATTTTGAAATATCATTTTCATTAATGGCTGAGCTTGCAAACAGGATTAGAAAATCTGATCAGCATATTGAAGCATTATCTCTATCTGATGCTGAACATAGGATAGGTGTTTCAATTCTAAATTTAGCTGAAGAACTTGGAGTGATAGTTAAAGGCAAGGTAACCATTGATAATCTCCCATTTCAGCAAGATATTGCTAATATGTCTGGTACATCTAGAGAAACTGTTTCTAGGATTTTAAAATTATTTGAAGATAGAAATATGCTTATTAAAAAAGGACATAAGTTAATGATTCCAGATTACAATAATTTTAAGAGATATTTCGGGTAAGTCAATTAAAATGTATGAAAATTTTTTAGAGAATTTAAAATCTAAAAAGCATAATTTCATTGCTAAGGCAATTTCAGCAATAGAAAACGATACAGAATTAAAAGCATTTCTTTTAAGTAAAATTCAATTTAAAAAAAGTACTTCTATAAGAATAGGTATTACTGGACCTCCCGGTGCAGGAAAAAGTTCTATAACAAATAGGTTAATTAAAAAATATAGATCTGAAAATAAAACTGTTTGTGCATTATTAGTAGATCCTACTAGTCCATTCAGTAATGGATCGGTGTTAGGAGATAGAATAAGAATAAACCAATTTTATGATGACAAAGAAGTTTTTATTAGAAGTTTAGCTTCAAGGGGAAGTAAAGGTGGTCTTTCATATGATATAGATACTATTGCAGACTTAATTGACTTTATTGGTTTTGATATAATTATAATTGAGACAGTGGGTGTAGGACAAATTGAATTAGATGTAATAGAATCAGTTGATTCTGTAGTGGTAGTTTTAGTTCCAGAATCTGGTGATGATATACAGATTATGAAGGCAGGTTTAATTGAAATAGCTGACTTATATGTTATAAATAAATCAGAAAGAGAAGATGCTGATAAATTATTTATAATATTAACAAATATGTTACAGCTAGTTAAAAATAAAAAATGGATACCTGAAATCATTAAAACAGTTGCAATTGAGAATATAGGTATTGATGAACTTTATAAAAATTTAGAAAAGCACAAAAAATTTTTATTAGATTCAGATGGTTTTGATTTTAAAAATAATAAGAGATTTATTAAGAAAATTAAAAATGAAATTGTGAAAAATTTTGAAGATTCTTTTTGGACAAGCAATAGATTAAATTTCATAGAAGATTTCTTTAGAAAAAAGAAAATTCAAAAAATTAGTTTAAGTTCTATTATAAAAAAGTTGAAGGATATATCATGAGTAATACTGAAATGACTTTTTTAGAGCATCTTCAAGAAATGAGGTCTAGAATTTTAAATTCATTAATTGCGTTTATTTTTTTTGCTATTGTAGGATACTACTATTCAAATTTAATTATTTCTTTTTTATTAAATCCAATAAACGATACAAACGTAAATCTACAAGCATTAAAGATAACTAGTATTTTCTCAACCAAAATAATCATTTCATTTTTTTTTGGTGTGATTTTTTCTTTCCCTGTAATTGTATATCAATTTTTGATGTTTACTTTACCTGCACTGGATAATAAATTTAAAACTTATAAGATTATTTTATTTATTTTTATGGCTTCATCATTATTTTTATTTGGTCTTCTATTTGGTTATTATATTTTGATACCTTTTTCTTTAAACTTTTTCAATAACATTTCTTTACCACTTGATATGATTTCCTTAAATTATACTCTAGAAAATTATTTAGTTTATTTGATATGGATATTAATAATTTCTTCACTTATGTATCAGCTGCCTATATTTATTTTTTTTCTAACAAAAATTGGATTTACAAATCTTTCAAGTTTAAGATCAAATAGAAGGTTTATAATTGTAATATTTTTTATTTTGGCCGCTATTTTATCACCTCCAGATCCAATAAGTCAATTAATGATTGCGATACCATTATTATTACTCTATGAGTTTTCAATTTTTATACTAAAAATTTTTAAATGAAAATGTCTAAAATTATAAAAAAAATAAAAAAACCCATTGATAGTGACATGAATGAATTTGATGTTTTTTTACAAAATAATTTAAAGTCTAATGTAAAAATCATTAATTCTGTTGTTAGTTATATGATAAAAACTAAAGGTAAACAATTTCGTTCAATATTATGCCTTCTCAGTTCACGCTTATTAAATGAAAGGCCCAATAAATTATCTTTCTTGTCAGCCTCAACAGTAGAGTGCTTGCACGTGGCTACACTGTTACATGATGATGTGGTAGATGATGCTGATATAAGAAGAGGTTGGCCAACAATTAATAAAATATGGAAAAATAAAATTTCTATCTTAATTGGTGATTATTTATTCTCTAAATCTTTAATAAATATAGCAAAATTTCAAGATCTGCATTGCATAGATATTTTATCAGAAGTTTCTAAAAGGTTAAGTGAAGGTGAAATTTTTCAAATTGAAAAAGCAATGAATAAAAGTATGACAGAAACTGAATATTTAAAAATGATTGCGGATAAAACAGCTTCATTGATTTCTGCTTCCTGTTATTTAGGTTTTTATAGTAATAATAAAGAAGAAAAAGAACTATGCATAGCAATAAAAAATTATGGAGAATATCTTGGTATTGCCTATCAAATAAAAGATGATATTTTTGATGTTATAGGTAATATAGAAAATACCGGGAAATCTTCAAATTTAGATTTAAAGAAAAATATGCTAACATTACCGTATATTCACTTACTAGGAAAGTATAATAAACGAGAAAAGAAAGATTTTTTAATTAAAATTAAAAAATTCATAAATAGAAATGAAGTTAGTAAGATTAAAAGAATGATTTTAGATTCTGGAGGTGTAGATTATTCGAATGATAAAATCAAGTATTACTCAGAAATGGCAATTAATGAGCTAAATAAATTTCCTGATTCAGTCTATAAAGATTCTTTAATAGAAGCAGTAGATTTTAATATTAATAGAAAATATTAACTTGAATAGAAAAAAAACAATATATAATCTTGCAAATTTTTTAAGTATTTCTAGAATGCTTATGGCTGGTCCTCTAGTTTATTGTTTTGAAAATTTTTCAACTAACCCTTATTATATCAAACTTTCAATTTTGATTATTATTTATATTGTAATATCTGATATTCTCGACGGCTACTTTGCTAGAATATCAAGTTGTGTAACAGATTTTGGTAAAATTATCGATCCATTAGCTGACAAGTCTTGTTTTTTGGTTGTTTTAATTTTTTTAATTGATAAAGATTATATGATTTTTTCTTCGTTTAATCTCTTTTTATTTTTTTATGTTATGTTATTTATTAGAGATATGATACTTGTAACAATAAGTCTATTTAATATTATAAATAAAAATCATGTTCCACAGGCCAATCTAGCAGGGAAGTTATTCATTTTTTTCTCATCGATAATGATAATTCTTTTTATTTATGAAATTAATACCACTATTGCATATGTATTTTATGTTTTATCTATGATTATGATGATTTCAAGTACGTTTACATATTTTAGAGAATTAAAAAAAGTTAGAAGTTTATGAGTTTCTTTGATAAAATATTTTCTAGTATTACCAATACTCGAAAAAATATCTCAAATACTTTTGATAATTTATTAAATATTGATTCTTTAAGTACTGAAGATTACGAATCGATTGAAGAATGTCTATTAAGTGCAGATATTAGTTGGAGTATTGTTGAGAAAACAATAGAAACAATCCGGAATGAAAATAAGAATAGTAAGAACTGGCAAAAAGCTCTTTATAAATCTTTTAAACAAAACTTAAATTGTATTGAACATGTTAAATTTAATAAAGTGATTTTAATGGTTGGTGTTAATGGTGTTGGTAAAACTACTTCATGTGCAAAAATTGCTAATTATTTCAAATTGAAAAATAATAAAGTATCATTAGTAGCTGCTGATACTTACAGAGCAGCAGCAGTTAATCAGTTAAAGTTATGGTCTGATAAGTTGAAAATAGATTTTATATCAAATGAAATGAGTTCGGATCCAGCATCTGTAGCATTCGATGGAGTTCAATCTGGATTGTCTAAAAACACTGATTATATAATTATTGATACTGCAGGTAGATTACAAAATTCTGAAAATTTAATGAAAGAATTAGAAAAAATTTTCAGGGTGATTTCAAAACTAACTGATGATATAAGTATTGCAATAAATATAGATGCAAATTTTGGTCAAAATTCTATTTCTCAAATAGAAAATTTTTCTAATTATGTTCCTATTGATAATGTTATATTAAATAAGATGGATGGTACATCAAAAGGAGGTATAGTAATGTCAATAGTGGAAAAATTCAAACTTCCAATTTCCTTTATTGGAACTGGAGAAAAAGTTAGTGATATTGTAGAGTTTAATTTTGAAGATTATTTAAAATCGCTGATTGATTTGAAAGAAAAATAATATGAGTTTAGATAAGAATATATCACTTGTCAGTTTGGGTTGTGCAAAAAATTTAGTTGATTCTGAGATTTTAATTGGAGGTTTGAAAAAAGAAGGTTTTAATTTAGTGTCTAACACTGACAAAGCAGATGTTATCATTGTTAATACATGTGGTTTTTTGGATACAGCTAGAGAAGAATCTGTGGATACGATTTTAGATTGCGCTTCCTTAAAAACAAATTCAAACTTAAAAAAATTATTAGTTATGGGCTGTTTTTCTGAAAGATATGGTTCAGATTTAGTTAAAGAAATGCCAGAAGTAGATAAGTTTTTTGGTACGAACGATCATAATATGGTTTTGAGTTATTTAACCGGTAAAGATTTTAAGAAAGATGATCCTGACTATTATAGGTCCATTCTAACACCTAAGCATTATGCGTATTTAAAAATTGCTGAGGGTTGTGATAATGTTTGCAGTTTTTGTTCAATTCCTGCAATGCGTGGCTTACAAATGAGTAATACTCTTGAAACTAATCTCGTTGAAGCACAGAGGTTAGCAGATAATGATGTAAAAGAGTTATTGATAATTGCACAAGATTCTACTTCATATGGCTCTGATTTGAAACCTAAGTCATCATTGCATGAACTTTTAGATTTATTAGATAAAATAAATAATATAGAATGGATAAGGTTGCATTATGCTCATCCATCTCATTTACATAAAGAAGTTATTAAAAGATTTTCTTACTTAGAGAAACTAATTCCATATATAGATATGCCTACACAACATGGTTCTGACAAGATTTTAAGAAATATGAAAAGAGGGTTAAACTCATCCGGTATAAAGAAAAAAATTGATTTTTTGAGAAAGGCAAATAAAGAAATTTCTATTAGAACAAGTATAATTGTTGGTTTTCCAGGTGAAACTGATAAAGAATTTAAAGAGTTATGTGATTTTGTTCAGGAAGTTAGATTTGATCGATTAGGAGTGTTTCAATATTCAGAAGAAGAAGGTACTCATGGAGCTAAGGTATATGATGATGATGTTCCAAAGCCAGTCAAACAGGAAAGATTTGAAACAATAATGATGTTGCAACAAAAAATTAATTATGAAAAAAATATTAACAGGCTAGGTTCTGTTGAAAAAATTTTAATTGATATTGTTGATGAAAAAGAAGGTTGGTCTCTAGGTAGGTCTTATCGAGATGCTCCTGAAATTGATAACTATGTTAAGATTGATCAAGCCTTAAAATCAGGTAGAATTTATGATGTAAGAATTAAAGAAGCTTTTGAGTATGACGTTTTAGGAGTTGTAGAAAAATAGTTGGAAAGAAATTTTAAAATATTAAAAATAGATCATGTAGCTGTCGTTACAAATTCAATTTCTGATTTAAATATTTTTAGTCTTCTTGGTATGAAAGAAAGTAAATTAGAAAATATTGAAAGTGAAAAAGTTAATGTTGCTAAATTTTTTGCAGCAGATGATGACCATGTTATTGAATTATTAGAACCCTCAACTGAAACTTCAACTATAAAAAATTTTTTAAATAAAAATGGTCAAGGTCTGCATCACATTTCTTTTACAGTAGATAATATTTTTAATGCTATTAAATTTTTAGATTCTAACAATATACAAATCATTTACAAAACACCTAGAACAGGTGCAGATAATAAATTAATTACTTTTATTCATCCTAAATCTACACCCGGTATCCTTATAGAGTTAAGTCAAGATAATTAATATCATGTCTTTATTGAAAGATAAAGTAAAATCTTTTCCTAAAAACCCAGGCGTTTATTTTTTTAAAAATAGTAAAAACGAGATTATTTATATTGGAAAAGCAAAAAATCTTAAAAATAGAGTTCGCTCTTATTTCAATAAAAGTAATCAAAATAAAAAAAGTCAAATAATGGTTTCTCATGCAACTCAGATAGAATATTTAGTAGTTGAAGATGAGGTTAAAGCTTTGATAACTGAGGCTAATATGATTAAAGAGTATAAGCCGAAGTACAATATTTTATTAAAGGATGATAAAACATTTCCTTATATCATTATAACTAATGAATTATATCCGAAAGTTAAGATTATTAGGAAGAAAAATTTACATAAAGATGGTAATACCTATTTTGGTCCTTATACTGACGTAAATTATTTAAGATCTACAGTAAAGTTAATCCATCAAATTTTTCCAATCAGAACGTGTGACCATGATCAGCCTAAACATTCCAAAGTATCATGTTTTTGTGGTTTTTGCTTGTCAAAAAATAAAATTGATTCTAGGGAATATAATAATATAATCAAAAAAGTAATTTTATTTCTAAAAGGTAAAAATAAAATGGTAAAAGTTTTTTTGAATGATTTAATGGCTAATTCTAGTAAAAATATGGAATATGAGTTAGCAGCAAAATATAGAGATCAAATCAGTATTCTTGACTCATTTATAAATAATCAAAAAAGACTAGCACATGATTTTTATGATAGAGATATAGTTCATGTTTCTTATAATAATAGTTTTGGTATTGGTTTTGTTATGCGAATTAGAAACGGTTTATTAATAGGCAGAGAAAGATTTAATCTTAAAATAGTTGAAAATGAATTTGAAGATGTCTTAAATAATTTTTTAATACAATATTATAATAGTACTCTTGAAATTCCATCTCAGATTATCGTTGATAAAAATTTGATTAACCAAAAAGTAATTGAAGAATGGTTAACATCAAAAAAAGGTAAAAAAGTAAAGCTTATTAAACCTGAGAGAGGTAATAGAAGAGATATGTTGAACTTATGTATAAAAAATTCTAATTTTATTCTTAAAGATAGAGAAATAAAAAATATTAAGAGAAATGATCAAGTTCCACAAACTCTTATTGAATTAAAAGATAGTTTGAATATGCAAGTNATTCCAAATAGGATAGAAGCATTTGATAANTCAAATATTCAAGGTTCTAACCCNGTTGCGGGTATGGTTTGTTTTATTAAGGGAAAGCCAGTCAAAAAAGAATATAGAAAGTTTAATATTAAAACAGTTAGAGGTATTGATGATTTTGAATCTATGCGAGAAGTAGTTTTTAGAAGATATTCAAGGCAAATTAAAGAGGGNGGTCCTCTACCTGATTTGATTCTAATTGATGGTGGTAAAGGGCAATTNTCTGCTGCTAAAGAATCTTTGGATCAGTTAGGATTAAATTATATTACAATAATAGGATTAGCTAAAAAGCTTGAAGATGTTTTTCTGCCAAATAGNTCTGANCCNCAGAACATAAGTAAAACTTCTCCAGCTCTTTATATGTTACGTAATATTAGAGATGAGGTTCATAGATTTGCAATTACATTTCATCGTAAAAAAAGAAAAGAGTCTAGCTTTNATTCTGTTTTTGATAATATNAAAGGAATGGGNCCAGCAAGAATAAAAAAAATATGGGAAGTTTATGATTCAGTTGAACAANTTAAAAAAGATTCAATTGATAATATTTATAAAAAGACAAAATTNCCGATGAATNTTGTAAGATTACTTAAAAATATCAAAATTTAGTTACAGTATACTTTTAATAATTCTGACCATNTAGTAGTATAAGAAGGTGATAAATTATTNTGTTTTTTAGTTATTTTTTTTTGTAGTCCCTGAGATAANAATTTAATTGTATTATTACCCATATNATTATTAATTGAGTCTACTATTTTAAACAACTTTTCATTTTTAAAATTATCTGATAATAAATTTAATTGTATNTGGTCATCTGGTTTAATATTACTTACTATTATACCTGATTTTTTATATGAATGATTTTTATTATATATTTTTTTCAATAGATAAATGGCATTTTTAATTATTTCAAAGGAATCATTTGTATGTTTTTCCATAATCATTGATTTATAAATTTTATAGTTCTGATTTGGGTTTTTAAATCTATTTTTGCATAATAAAATTCCTATATACTGTGCGCAGCTATTCTCNTCTCTAAGTTTTTTAGAACATTTTACTGCATGACTAGATATAGCTTCAGATATTAACTTGTAGTCTGAAATTTCGTTGGGAAAGCTTCTTGTGCTTGAAATACTTTTTTTATTTTTTGGATTTGATTCTATGTCNAAGCATTTTATACCCTTTAATTCTTGTAGAATTTTTAAACCTGTTATTGTCATTTTATTTTTTACCCAGTTTTCATTTAGGTTAATAAAATCATTCAAATTATTAANTCCATAANTTCTAAGCATTCTATANTGAGAATTACCTATNCCCCAAATTTTACTTACAGATATTTTTTTAAATATTTTTTGATTATTNNTATCTAAAATGAACACACCATTCTCCGAATGTTTTTTTGCTATATAGTTAGCTATTTTTGATAGAGTTTTAGTTTTTCCTACACCTACNGATACTGGTATACCTGTACATTTTAAAATATTTTTTTTTATTTTGGATGAAAAATGAATTAAGTCATCTATTCCTGTTAAATCAGCAAATGATTCNTCTATAGAATAAACTTCAAATTTTGGTACCATCTGGCCTACTATACTCATAACTCTATTTGACATNTCNCCATAAAGTGCAAAATTAGATGAAAAGGTATATANATTATTTTCTTTTATGATTTTTTTAATCTTAAANACAGGTTCCCCCATTTTTATGCCTAGTGATTTAGCTTCATTGCTTCTTGCAATTACACATCCATCATTATTAGATAAAACTATAATGGGCTTATTTCTTAACTTAGGGTCAAAAACTCTCTCACAGGAAGCATAAAAATTATTACAATCAGTTAAAGCAATCATCGATGATTATGAATTGTATGTGTTACAACACCCCAAACTTCAAATTCAACTGATTCAGTAATTTCAATATTAGGGTATTTNTTAGATTCTGATTCTGCACTAAGTATTANTTTGTTATTATTATTAAAATATCTCTTAACTGTGAATTCTCCATCTAGTATAGCTATAATTATATCATTATTTTTAGCTTCTAATGATTTGTCGACTACCAATATATCGTTATCTTTAATTCCAGCTTTTTCCATTGAATATCCTTTGGCAATTACAAAAAAAGTTGAAGCAGGGTGTTTAACTAAATGTTTGTGTANGTTAAGGTCAACATCCAAGTAATCATCAGCAGGAGAAGGGAAACCTGCAGAGACGCCACTTTCGTAAATTTTTATTCTTTTAAGTGCGTCATTATCATTTATTGAGTAGAAAATTAGACTTTCTTTTTTTCTCTGTTCAATCATTAGTTTTTGAATAATTTTTTAATTATTGTTACTTCTGTAAATAATATATTTACTTCTTCTTGATATTTTTTATATTCAGGCCTGGTTTTCAATATTTTCTTTTCAATCCATGGTATGCTTACAAAAATAAACATTAAAGTCATACAGATTGGCCAAATAATTAAGTGTAATACGCTATAGCTATAGATAAANAANCCCCACCAGAAAAGTATTTCGCCATAGTAATTTGGATGTCTAGAATATTTCCACAGACCTATTTTAATGATTTTGCCAGGATTTTTTTTCTTAAAATTGTATAATTGTTGATCTGCTACTATTTCATACATTACACCTATAAAGCAAATTATAAAACCAATTATTACACCTAAGTCTGTTTTTTCGTTCTCTAATATATATTTAAAAGGAATACAGCATGCAAAAACAATTAATGAAGGAAATAAATGTATACCTAGAAAATTAACTAACTGATAGTTGTTTTTAAATTTTTTTCTNAAATCAATATATCTCCAATCTTCATNATTTAAACCATTCCAGTTTCTTATCCAATTATATGTTAATCTAATGCCCCAAAATAGAACACTTAAAGATAATAGTATTGCATTGGTAACATTGATTGTATCTAATTTAGTAAACCAAAATAATAATAATATCGGAGGTACAANACTCCAGTAGGGATCATATATTGAAGAATTTTTGAAAATATAGCTAGCACNATAAATCACAATTGTTGCAATTATATCAGCATACAGTAATTTAATTATTAAGTNAGAGTTACTATAAGTATTAATAAATATTAAGCTAATTATTAAAGCTATTATATAACAGATTAATACTATGGTTAAACTTTTATTTTTTGTCATATCATTTAATTTTTACTATTATTTCATTCCTTCTTAAAAATGGAAGAGTCCAAGGAGGATCATATCTATTTAGCATGAAAGGAGATACTGCTTCATAATTATTTTTTTTAATAAAATCTTCTAGGTCTTTTTTATATTTATTAATTCTTTCTTTATTAGCGAGCCAGCTAAAGCTTATGACTGCACATTTACTTAGGTTGAATTTTTCAAGTTTTACATTTCTGTTATCAGGAGTAGGTAAATCTTCAATATTTTTTTCTCCTAAAATATAAAATATCATATTCTGTTCATTTTTATCTATGAAGCTAGTAACAGGAGCTGTCATAGGAATTCTTTCATTATTATCATTGCCACCAAAAATATATGATGCTAAGGTTCTAAACATATTATTATCTGATTTATTATTTTCTAAGGATATGCTAGTTCTTGCAACTATATATTCATCATATTGTCGGACTTCTATATTATCTATTTCATTAATTAATGTATAGCTTGGTTCTTTATATTTATCTTCTGAAAATAACATAGTAAATAATATAATTATAGTAATAGTCCTCATTTTTTTGTTTTATCCTTTAAAAATTTATCTAATTTTGGCTTTATTACAAATCTACAATATGGAGCGTTTGTATTATTTTTATAATAATCTTGATGATAGTTCTCTGCCTCATAAAAAGTATCTAATTTAGAAACCTCAGTTACGATAGGATTTGTGAAATTATCACTTATATTTTTTATGAATTTTTCTGATATTTTTTTTTGTTCTTCATTTATATAAAAAATTCCTGACCTATATTGAGTACCCACATCTGCACCTTGACGATTAAGTGTGGTGGGATCATGGGTTTGAAAGAAAACTGTTAATAATTCTTCAAAGGTTATGATGTCTGGATTAAAATCAATTTTACATACTTCAGCATGGCCTGTATTCCCAGAGCAAATGGATTCGTAAGTTGGGTTTTTAGTTGTCCCGTTGCAGTAGCCAGAGATTACACTGTTCACACCTTCTAGTTGAGAAAATATTGCTTCTACACACCAGAAGCATCCAGCTCCAAATATTGCTACATTCATAAATATAACCTTTCATTTATTATAATATACAAAAAAACTTTAAATTAAGAAAAAATGTCATTAAATTTACCGAGGAAAAACATAAAAAATAAGTCAATATGTCAGATTTCGAAATAATTTCAAATTATCAGCCCTCGGGAGACCAACCAAAGTCAATAGATTCTATTATTTATAATTTAAAAAATAATGTTAAGGATCAAGTTCTTCTAGGAGTTACTGGATCAGGAAAAACATTTACGATGGCTAATGTTATAAAAAAATATCAAAAACCAACAATAATATTATCTCACAATAAAACTTTAGCTGCTCAATTATATGGAGAATTTAAGTCATTATTTCCTAAAAATGCAGTTGAATTTTTTATATCTTATTATGACTATTATCAGCCTGAGGCTTATTTGCCTGTAACCGATACATATATTGAAAAAGATTCTTCGGTTAATGAAGAAATAGATAAGTTGAGGATTAAAGCAACAGCATCTTTAATGAGTAGAAAAGATGTAATAATTATAGCAAGTGTTAGTAGCATATATGGGTTAGGTTCACCTTCTGAATATAAAAAAATGTTATTAAAAGTTTCAAGAGGTGATGTAATAAATATGAAAGAGTTTTTTAAATCTTTAGTATCCATACATTATTTGAGAAATGATATGGTTCTACAACCTGGTAATTTTAGAGTAAGAGGAGATATTATTGATATTTTCCCATTATATTCTGATTATCCAGTTAGGATAGAATTGTTTGGTGATGAAGTAGAGAATATTAGCAGATTTAATTCTATAACAGGAGAAATAATTAATGAAAATCTTGATACTGAGTATATTTATCCTTCAAAACATTTTGTAGTTTCAGATAAACTAATGAAAGATGGTATAGAAAAAATAAGAAAAGAATTATTCGTTCGTTTAAAAGAACTTAGAGAAAATAATAAGTTGCTCGAAGCTCAAAGGTTAGAGCAAAGAACAATGTACGATATAGAAATGATGATTGAACTCGGTTATTGTTCTGGAATCGAAAATTACTCAAGACATCTTGATGGTAGAAAAAAAGGGCAGAGGCCATTCTGTCTTTTAGATTTTTTCCCAGAAGATTTTTTGATGATTATAGATGAATCACATGTGACAATACCTCAGGTTAAAGCTATGTATAATGGAGATAGGTCTAGGAAAATGAGTTTAGTCGAACATGGTTTTAGATTACCCTCAGCATTAGACAATAGGCCAATGAAATTTGAAGAATTCATAAATAAAATTAATCAGACAGTATATGTATCAGCAACTCCAGCTGAATATGAGCTTAATATGTCGTCAGATAAGGTAATAGAGCAGATTATTAGGCCAACAGGTTTGTTAGATCCAGAAATTGTAGTCCAAGATTCAAAAAACCAAATAGATCATTTAGTTGAAAACATAAAAAAAGTAGTCAGAAAAAAAGAAAAAATTTTAATAACAACTTTAACGAAAAAAATGGCTGAAGATTTAACTGATCATTTTAAAAATTTAAATATTAAAGCTGAATATTTACATAGTGAGATAGATTCTTTGGAAAGAGTTAAAATTATTAGAAATTTGAGGTTAGGCGAATTTGATGTTTTAGTTGGAATAAATTTGCTTAGAGAAGGATTAGATTTACCAGAAGTATCATTAGTTGCTGTNTTGGATGCTGATAAACAAGGTTTTTTAAGATCTCGGTCATCATTATTACAAGTAGCTGGTAGGGCTGCAAGAAATGTTAATGGTAGGGTNATACTTTATGGAGATANAATTTCTGANGCAATGAAAAGTTTGATTGATGAAACNTCNAGAAGAAGAAAAATTCAACAAGATTATAATATTAAAAATAATATTACACCTNAAACTATTCTTAAAAGTGCAGATGAAATTAATAATACGACAATAGTTGCTAATAATAGTATAGATAAAATTTTAGATGAAAATGATGATANTATTTTACCAGATATAGATTCAATAGAATTTGAAGACAAAGTTAAAAAAATAGAAAGAAAAATGTTAAATTATGCTAAGGAATTAAAGTTTGAAGAAGCAGCAATTCTTCGCGATCATTTAGATAAATTAAAAGAAAAAAATAAAAATGAGTAATGTATTAGTTTTAGGTTCAGGTGGAAGAGAACATGCAATTGTATGGTCTTTAAAAAATGATGAGAACGTGGATAAAGTTTTTTGTGCNCCNGGAAACGGAGGGACNANGATNCATGCACAAAATTTAGATGTTGATATAAATGANAACAAAGATATTTTACGAATAATTAAAAATAATAATATAGACTTTACTATTNTTGGACCTGAAAATCCATTAGATAATGGAATAGTTGATTTTTTGAATGAAAATGGATGTAAGGTTTTTGGTCCAAGTAAATATGCATCTAAGTTAGAAAGTAGTAAAATTTTTGCTAGAAGATTTATGGATAAATATAATATTCCACAGCCTTGTTTTTTTGAATGTNAAAATGAGGAAGAAGTAATTTCTGTAGCAACTAAATTAGGATTTCCAATTGTTTTAAAAGCAGATGGATTAGCTGCTGGAAAAGGAGTTATAATTTGTTATAACCAGCGTGATTTAGATGAAGCACTAGATATAATGTTTAAGGANAGAAAATTTGGTAGTGCAGCTAACAGAATATCTGTTGAGGAGTGTTTAAAGGGACAGGAATTATCTATATTTGTGGTTACTGATGGTGAAAATTATAAAATTTTGAATTCTGCACAAGATCATAAAAGAATTTTTGATAATGATGAAGGTCCTAATACAGGAGGGATGGGAGCTTATTGTCCATCACCCCTGTTTGATGAAAAACTNAGAGAAAAAGTCGAAAACAGAATAATTAAACCTACAATTAATGGAATGAAAAAGGAAGGCTATCCTTACAAAGGTTTTCTATATATTGGAATTATGTTAGTTGAAGGAGAGCCATATATGATAGANTACAATGTGAGATTAGGNGATCCAGAAGCACAAGTAATTATTCCTATGTTAGATAATNATTTTTTATCANTAGTGGAGCATACAATTGATGAAAAAATAGATTTATTNGATATTAAAAATAAAGATGGATTNACAGTAACTGTTATATTAGCTTCAGATGGNTATCCTGACAAATATGAAAAAAATAAGGAAATTNTNGGTTTAGATAANAGTACATTAATTTTTCATTCTGGTACTAAGTATGAAGATGATACTTATTATACAAATGGTGGAAGAGTATTGAGTNTTATCGGTTCAGGANATACATTAAAGTCNGCTATTGATAATGCTTATNATAATGTTAAAAAAATTAAGTNTCAAAATATGTACTTTAGAAATGATATTGGAATAAAAGGGTTAAATTTCTTGAAANATATTANTAATGAATAGTNTAGATAAAATTCGAAGATCTGTTGGNCTNATTGGNGAGTCAGATAAAATTGTTGAAATGCTTTCGTTAATTTCTCAGGTTGCNTCAACAGATATATCAATTTTGGTATCNGGAGAATCTGGNTCTGGTAAAGAAATGGTNGCTAAAGCTATTCATAAAAATAGTAAAAGAAAATTTGAATCATTNGTGATNGTAAATTGTGCAGCAATTCCATCTGGGATAATTGAAAGTGAGCTTTTTGGTCATAAAAAAGGTTCTTTTACTGGAGCAATTGAAAATAAAAAAGGTTATTTTGAGGAAGCAAATAAGGGAAGTATCTTTTTAGATGAAATAGGAGAACTCCCTAAAGAAACTCAAGCAAAGTTACTTAGAGTAATTGAAAATGGAGAATATATCAGGGTAGGAGAATCAATAGCTCAAAAAACAGATGTAAGAATAATTGCAGCTACAAATCGTGATTTAAAAAAAGAGGTTGAAAAAAATAATTTTAGACAAGATTTATATTTTAGACTTAAAACTATAAATATTGTTGTTCCTCCATTAAGAGAACATTTAAGTGATATTAACCTATTTATTGAAAGATTTGGATTAGAATTTACGGATAAAAATGATATAAATTTTAAAGGCTTTTCATCGGATGCAATTTCCATTCTTAAAAAGTATAATTGGCC
>PANV01000006.1 GCA_002707765.1 Fidelibacterota bacterium | reverse complement strand
TAGTCCTGTTAGATCTTTTAAAGCAGTTGGAGGAATACCNCATTTTATAGCTANAGGAGATGGCCCTTNTATNTTNGATGAAGATGANAATAAATTTCTTGATTTTACATGTTCTTGGGGNCCTTTNATTTTAGGACACAATAATAAAATTGTTAAAGATAGTATAAAAGAAGTTATTGAGTNTGGTACATCATTTGGTACNCCNACNAGNAGAGAAAANATACTCGCAGAATTAATTATAGAAGCTGTAGAATCTATAGANAAGATAAGATTTGTTAATTCAGGTACAGAAGCAACNATGAGNGCAGTNAGGCTTGCTAGAGGATTTACTNNAAAAGATTTAATAATAAAATTTGANGGATGTTATCATGGTCANGCAGACTTNTTTTTATCAAATGCAGGTTCAGGATTAGCTACTTTTGANCANCCNTCNAGNCCNGGNGTTCCNCAATCTGTTGTTGATTCAACAATAACCNTAGATTTTAATAATATTAAACANGTTGAAGANGCATTTNAAAAATATGAAAATNAAATTGCTGCCGTAATAGTTGAACCAATAACAGGAAATATGAGTGTCATNAAACCNAAAAATGATTTTATAAATGGATTAAGNAAATTATGTACTGAAAATAATTCCTTACTNATATTTGATGAGGTAATGACAGGTTTTAGAGTAAAACATGGTGGTGCTCAAGAACTTTTATCAGTTAAGCCAGATTTAACAACATTAGGAAAAGTAATTGGAGGCGGGTTGCCAGTGGGTGCATACGGAGGTAGNAANGANATTATGTCTTTTATTGCTCCNGAGGGTCCAGTNTATCAAGCAGGNACACTNTCNGGAAATCCTGTTTCAATGTCTGCTGGAATTGCTACTTTAAAACAACTCAAAAATGATAAAGTTTANAGNNATCTTAANGAGATTTCTAAATATTTAAGNGATGGATTAAAAAANATNTCAGAAATACATTCATATCCNNTGATAGTTAATGAATNTTGNTCAATGATTGGAATATTTTGTACNGANAANNCAGTTAATAGTTATAAAGATATNACTAAAACTTGTATTGANAATTATAATATGCTNCATAGATATTTTCTTGATAATTTAATTTATTTTCCTCCATCTGCCTATGAAGCATTATTTTTNTCTACANAAATNAAACATCATCATATTGATNANGTTCTTNATACATTTNATAAATTTTGTNTTGAGCAAAAGAATTAATTTAATTTTTAATTATAATGNNAAATCTTAAAATGAAATATTTAAAAAATNTAATTTTCTTTTTTTTAGTTAGNTTTTCTTNTNCAAACGAAGTTATTGTATTTGAAAGTTCAAATCCTTTTTCACTNAAAGATATAATAATTGATATTGAAAAACTTGATACTCAAAAAGTTANAGGNATTTTACANATTCCTGAATCAGATGATAAAAATAAATTTCCACTTGTNATAGGTGTNGCTGGAAGTATAGGTTGGGGAGAACATCACCTTGAATACCTTCAAATGTATAGAGAAATGGGAATAGCAACATTTCAGCTCNAAAGTTTTGAAAGTAGAAACGAAGTNTCAACTGTTGGAACTCAAAATACTGTAACTACACCAATGATTATTTTAGATAGTTATAGAGCTTTAGAGAAACTAAGTGAACATCCAAANATTGATATTGATAATGTAGCGATAACTGGATGGAGTCTNGGAGGTGGTGTNGCATTATTTTCTGGNTGGAAACCTGTAATGGANGCNATCAATTCTAAATTTAAATTTGCAGCTCATTTATCATATTATCCCCCNTGTTTTGCNGANCCCGAAATTGTTGAATTTACAGATTCACCAATGCATATTTTAATTGGTGAGTTAGATGAGTGGGTTCCAGCCCAAGCTTGTTATGATTTAGTTAATTTAATGAAGGATAATAAAATTAATATTGATATAGATGTNTATAAAGATGCTCATCATTCATTTGATCGAAAAACNCAATTAAAGNTTGCAGAAAACGGATATAAGTTTACTGATTGTAGATTTAAGTTAAGAAATGATGGTGCTGTTTTGATGAACTTTNTAAATATCCCAATGACAAATCCATTTTTACAAAAAATGGGTTTTGCTATGTGNGCTGGAAGAAATCCTTTNTTNGGAGGGCATAAAGAGTCTCGNAGAAAATCGTTTGAATTTTCAAAAGATTTTATGAAAAAGAATTTAATNGATTAATANAAAATGAAAANTACACANCATATATTNTTTATATCTCTACTTTTAATTTTTTCTTGCAANAGCGAAAGTAAACCAAGAACATATAAATTGCCAAAGGAGAATTTAGATAATACACTTTTAGATGAAGTACAACCAGTGCTTACAGAAGATATATTTTGGGATAAACCTTATGATTGGCTAGAAAAAGATAATGACTCATTTAGTTTAGCAAATTACGAAATCCCATTTAATGATACTTTCGCTAATTTATCGATAACAAAATTTGCTGGAGATGCAGGAGGTATAGTTGCAAATGTTAATAGATGGAGAAGGCAACTTGGCTTGGAACCAATGGCTCTAAAAGATATACAGAGTAATGCGTTAATAGGTTCTTCAAAAATTGGTGATTTTTTCATATATAAAATTGTAAGTAATAATAAGAACGAGGCATTCCTTTGTTCAATTTTACCTATCGAAGGTAGTACAATATTTGTAAAATTGAAAGCTACAGTAGATATTGTTAATTCTTTAGAAAAAGTTTTTTATGAATTTTGTTCATCTTTTAGAGGTACAAAATTATGAGTTTTGTCGAATTTAGAAATTTAATGATTTACAAAATTGGTAGTCCAAAGATATTTGTATATTTAATCATCTGGCTTATGATATTAGTTTTTTTTGGTACAATAGCTCAAAAAGACTATGGTTTATATTTAGTTCAAATGGATTATTTTTCTAGTTGGATTAAATGGTTCGGACCACTACCAACACCAAGTGCAAAATTAACAATGCTTGTAATGTTTGTAAATTTATCAGGTTTTTTCTTTAGGCCTAAAATTTTTACCCTTTCAAAACTTGGGGTAACTATAACACACGTTGGAATTATGCTTTTACTCTTAGGTTCAGGTTTAACATCTGTGTTTAGTACAGAAGGTACTATGATTATTGATGAAGGTAAGAAATCTAATTTTTTTGAAAATTATTATGTCAAAGAGTTTGCCATAATTGATAAATCAAGTAATGAACATGATAATTATATTATTTTTGATGAGAAGTCATTATATAAAAATTCTTTTTTAGAGTATTCTCAAATTCCTTTTAAAATTGAAATTTTAGATTTCTATCCAAATTGTAATCCTATTCAAAAACAAAGTACCATTATTCAAAATAACTTTTATAAAGGCATGGCAAGAAATTTTTATCTTCAAGAAATCCCGCCAGAGAAAGATTATGAAAAAAATAGAGCAGGGATCATTTATGAAATTATAGAATCTGGAGATCCTCAAGTAGATGGTGTATATATTCTGTTTATGGGTCAACCAATACCTCAAATTGTTAAAGCTGAGAATTATGATTTCGAATTCCAAATTAGGCCCTATAGAACGTATTTGCCATTTGAGATTGAGTTAGTTGATTTTGATAAGATAATGCATCCAGGCACTGATGTAGCAAAAAGTTATAGTTCAGAAGTAAATTTAATTGAAAAAGGAGTACCAAGAAAAACGTTAATTGAAATGAATGCTCCTCTAAGACATTATGATTATACTTTTTTTCAAGCATCTTTCATTGAAGAAAATAATATACAAACTACTGTTTTAGCAACTGTGAAAAATTATGGTAGGTTATTCCCTTATCTATCGACAATTGTGATGAGTTTTGGAATTCTTTTTCATCTACTAGTTATGGTTTCAAGGAGATTTAAATTTTAGAGTTATGAAAAATTTATTTAGAAATATAATATTTTTTCTTATTTACAGTTCGATACTTATTTCAAGTGATTCTCGAATTAAAAGTGATGTGTCTTTAATCCCAGTTTTAGAATCTGGCAGAATAAAACCACTTGAATCATTTGCAAGAAATCAGCTTATATTATTTCATGGTAAAGATTATATTTCAAAGAAGCATAGTTATAATGGAGAAAAAATTGAAGCTATCGATTGGCTAATCAATCTTTTGATGAATCCAAATGAAGGACTGAATCAAAACATTTTTTTTATAAGTAATTGGAGTAACTCTCCTGAAGTTGAAATAAGTTTAGGTTTAGATGGTAGAGAGTCACATAGATATAGTTTTTTTGAAGTTATTGAAGGTTTTAGAGAAAATCAAATTTTACTTGATGGTTTAAAATCTAAGCCTCAGTCAGAATACACAAATGTAGAAAAACAAATTGTTGATTTATATAATAAAGTAGTTTTATTTGATCAGCTTGCACATAGTTTCAAATGTATTACACCTGAAATTGAAATTAGAAATATTGATGTAATAAAATCACTTAATCTTAAAGGCCCTACTAAGGTTAGTTATTCATTTTTTGTAAACAATATATCTCTTTTCAGTCCACTCATGGCAGAATTATTAGAAATTAGCCCAGAAAATTGGAATGATAAACAAAAAGAATTAAATAAAATTGCAATGGAGTTACAAAATTTGAGTCAGTATGATTATGCTACTTCTTTAAAAGTTGTACCTGCAGATAGTTCTGGAAGTGAGTGGTTATCTCCTTGGCAAGTAATGGATATAAATTCAGTCACTGCAAAACAAACTCAGTTAATTTTTCAATTAGAACAATTTATTAATCAATATATCCAAATGGAATATAATGATAATCAAATATCAAATTATTATAATGTTCTAAAAACATTTGATGAGGAAATAAATTATTCCAATCTTAATCGAGAAATATACAATAACAAAATAGATTTTTTCTCTAAGAGTTTGATTTTATATATTCTAGCTTTCATTTTTCTTGGGATTAGTTGGATGTACAAAAAAAATATTTTTAGAAAAATATCAATTGCATCTATATTTTCTGGTTTTATTTTACATATTGTTGGTATCATATATCGAATGATAATTATGCAAAGACCACCTGTTTCGACTCTTTATGAATCAATTATATTTGTTGGATTTGTTTTAGTTTTAATTGCACTGATATATGAATTAGTAAAAAAGGATTCTTTTGGTCTTTTTGTCGCAATTGTAGGTGGTGCAATTCTTCATTTTGTTGGATTAAAGTATGCTGCAGATGGAGATACTTTAGGAATGCTTGTAGCTGTTTTAAACTCAAATTTTTGGTTATCTATTCATGTTACAACTATTACTTTTGGATACGGTGTATCACTGGTTTCAGGATTAATGGGTCATGTTTACTTATTTCGAGTATTTTGGTTTGGTAAAAAAGATAAACAATTAAAAAGTATTTATGACAACATATATGGACTTACTTTAATTGCTTTATTTTTTACTTTATTTGGAACAATCTTGGGTGGTATTTGGGCGGATCAATCATGGGGGAGGTTTTGGGGTTGGGATCCAAAAGAGAACGGAGCTTTATTAATTGTTATGTGGCATTTGCTTGTACTCCACTTAAGAATAACAGGTTTAGCTAAACCATTAGATTTTGCTTTTTATGCATCTCTTGTAAACATTATCGTAGTATTGGCTTGGTTTGGTGTTAATTTATTAAGTGTTGGTTTGCATAGTTATGGCTTCACTGATAATGTAGCTTTAAATCTTTTTGTATTTATTGCTTTTGAACTTATTTTTTGTACTGCTTTATATGTCAAGGTAAAATATTTTACTTCAAAATGAAGAATATTTCTATAGTTGATGCTGAATCTATTTTGAACAGAGAAATTAATTTTTAGAAGATGCAGTTAAAAATTCAAAAAATTCTTTTCATCTTTTTAATCTTTCAACAATAAATCAAAATGTACCAGAATCTAGAACAGTAGTTTTAAGAGGTTTTGAAAAATCACCTTTTAGGTTACAATTTAATACTGACAAAAGAAGCCCTAAAATTAACCATTTAAGTAACAATTCTAATTGTTCTGCTTTGTTTTATGATAAAATTAGAAAAGTACAGTTAAGATTTTCTTGTGTCGCAACAATAAATAATAACAATTCTAAATCATATGAAAAATGGGTAAATACAAGACTTCAAAGCAGAAAATGTTATATGGGTGATTTTGATCCTAGTTATAAATTAGAGTCTTGGAATCCTAATATCCCAAGTGAATATTTAAAAATAAATCCAAAAAAAAAAGATAGCGAAATTGGATATAAAAATTTTTGTTTAATTGAATTAGATGTAAGAAAAATTGATATTTTAGAACTTCATCACGATGGCCATGTAAGGTTTGAATATAAAAATGACAAAATACAATTTATTGCTCCTTAAATACTTACATTTCATTACATTATTTTATCACAACTAAGTTCATAGCAGTTCATATATTTAGAAAATGTTAATTAAAATAAAAAAAAAATTACTTTATATTTGTCTTACATTTGTTTTCTCAAACGAGTTTACACCTATTCAAAATGCTAATTTGAATTATATTCATGCTAGATTAAGTTGGCCGCAAATACCGCAAGCTAGTCATTATGAATTAAATATTGATGATTCAAGTTCATCCATCCAGTTTAACGTAAATAAAAATTCATATATTTTAACTGATTTTTTAAATTGGGGCAGACACTATAATTGGAGCGTATGTGGATATGATCAAAATAATTTAGTTATAGATTGTTTCAATAATAATTTTTTTTCTATTAGTGAATTGCCTGATTATTATCCAGATAATGTAAATCTTGTGTATTTAGATGATGGATATCATCAGGGTCTTAATTTATTAGATTTTGATGGATTGGCATTTTCTGTGATTTTAGATGAATTAGGAAATCCAATTTGGTTTGTTGATAAAAATAATTTTTATCCGCCCAAAATTTTAACAACTCAACTTTTAAAATCAGGTAATTTCACAGGTTTCGGAGCTGGTAAGGGTTATGAAATTAATATTGATGGTGAAATTTTATTTCAAACTCCAAATGAATATAGTGTACACCACGATTTTAAAAAATATGGTAACAGTTATTTTTTATTAGACAATTCAGTAGAATCGCATCCATGCCCTGAACCTTGCCCAAATAATTTACCTGAAGATATTAATTGGCTAGGGGATAGATTTATTCAAATCAGTAATTATGGAGAATTAATTTGGGATTGGAACTCATTTGATTTTATTAATTTAAATGATTATAATCCACTTTATTTAGAAAGACTTTCTATAAATTACTCCGAAGATGATACAATGGACTGGACGCATTCGAATTCTATTTTTTACAATAATGGGAAAGTATATATATCCGTAAGAAATTTATCAAGAATATTAAAGATAGATTACGGATCAAAAAATTTAGATTGGCATACTGGTGAAGAAAACTTTATGAATCAAATTTATTTTAATAATAGTATAGAGTTTTCGCAGCAGCATTCTGTTAAGGAACTCTCTAATGGTAATATTCTCTTTTTTGATAATCATACTTTTCTAGAACCAGAAATATCTAGATGCATTGAATTTGCATACGACGAAGTGACTGACTCTTTGCATTTGGTTTGGGAGTATATATTACCTTATAATTTATTTTCTGGTTCTAGAGGTGAGTGTAATCGTTTAGATAATGGTAGTACTTTAATAAATGTTGGTAGAACAGGAAATATAATAGAGGTCAATAATGTAGATGAAATAGTTTGGCATTTAGTTTTAGAAAACAATAATCTACCACAATCGTCCTATAGAGTGGAAAGAATAAATAGCTTATATCCTCTTGCATTCTCTTTTGAGTTAGATGCATTGAGAGGTAGTTATTATGATAATTATTTTCTTGAAAATCATGGAATTATAACAGGTCAAGTACATAATAACGGAACATCAATTCAATCATATAATTATCAATTATTAGACTCCGAAAATCAAATCATTTTTAGTGATAGTCTTGTTATAGTTAGCCAATCTACAGGGTATATAAATATGAATTTAAGTCAGTTTGAAGTTGATACTAATTCTGATTATTGTGTAAAGATTATACCATCAAGTGATATTAGTCAATACCAAGAAATAAGCTTTAAATTTAATGAAATTTTGGGTGATTTAAACAGCGATTCAATTGTAAATGTGATAGATGCGATTATTTTGGTTAATTTAATTTTAAATTTTGAATATCAGTCTAATGCAGATTATAATAATGATGGATTATTAAATGTCCAAGATATAATTTTAATTATTAATACTATCATTGATTAAATTATAGACATATATTAATTATCAAATGAAAAATTTTTTATTAACAATATTATTTTTAAAATTTTCTTTCGCATCTCAACTATCTTTAGAAAATATTAATGATGTATTGATTAATTTTTTATTACAAAAAAATAAAATCAATTTATCTGTAAGTAGTTTTCAAAGTTTTGAAGATAATAAAGATTCAACAATTATTTATATTGCAAACTTAAATCCCAAAGGTTTTGTTATTTTATCTGCTAGTAAGAAATCTAGACCTATTCTTGGGTATAGTTTTACAAATAATATAGATTTAAATAATTTACCTATTCAATTAGATTTTATTATTAAAAGTTACATCCGTGGTATTGAATATTTAATTGTAAATGATATCTCTCCAGATCAAGAAAATTTAAATTTATATAAACAATATTTAAATGGATTTTTTAATAACTCCATTTCAAACAGGTCTATAGCTCCTTTAATTTCTGCAAATTGGAATCAGGGCGGAGAATGGAACGATTACTGTCCTAATAATTCATTGGTAGGGTGTGTTGCTGTAGCAATGGGTCAAGTAATGAATTATTGGAATCATCCAACACAGGGTTTTGGTTATAGTCAATATTATGATCAAAATCATGGAGTTATTGGAGTTAATTTTGAAGATTATAGTTATAATTTTCAAAATATGTATGATGATTATGCAACTGAAGACTCACAATTATTACTTTATCATTCAGGGGTAGCTGTTCAAATGAGTTATTCACAGTGGGCATCAGGTGCCTCTGTATGCTGGGAAGGACCATCTGCTCAACATGCATTGGATAATCATTTTAGATATAATGATGATATTACTTGTGAGGTCAAGATTAATTATTCTGAAGATGATTGGAAATTATTAATTAAAGATCAATTAGATAGGGGATGGCCAATAATTTATAGGGGTTATTCTGATGATTCTGGTCATGCTTGGAACGTAGATGGATATGAAGATGATTTTTACCATTGTAATTGGGGCTGGGGAGGTTCATCTAATGGATATTTCTATTTTGATAACCTTAATGGAGGCGGATATAATTTTATAGATAATCAAGCAGCATTATTAAATATAATACCTGACGATATTTTGACGCCTGAAGCATTGTTTGATTTTAATATAAATGAACTTTTAGTAGAATTCAATGACTTATCTTTTTTTGTAAATAGTGATGAGATTATCAGATGGAATTGGAGTTTTGGAGATGGTAATTTTTCATCAGAGCAATCTCCAATTCATACTTATCAAGATTACGGTGAGTATCAGGTTTCGTTAACAGTCCAAAATTCGTATGGTTTAGATAGTTATCCTCATATAGAGAATATAGTTATTGCAAATTATTTTGGTGATATAAATGAGGATTTTTCAATCAATGTCTTAGATATAATAGATTTGCTCAATTTTATTTTGGCAAATGAATTAAGTAATAGCTTAGATTACGATTTGAATTTTGATAGTACAATTAATATATTAGATATTATTATTCTTGTCCAATTAATTATAAATTAAAAATAAAATATAATTATGCTTGATTTTACTTTACAGTTAAGTGACCCTCAATTATATAATGCTCATTGGAATATAACGTATGTTATGGTGTTTGCTTGGATTTTTATAAGCGTTTTGGGTTTTCAAGCAGGTGAATCCCTTAAATATAAGATAACATTAATATTAGTTTTATTGAGTTTTTTTCAAGAAGTTTTTGATTACTATAACAGATTTTTTTTGAGTGAACTTTATATTGTTAAAATACAAACTGATTTACCACTTCATCTTTGTCATTTTGCATATTGGTTTTCAGTTTTAGGAATGCTTGCTCAGGTTTATAATTATAAAAATAAACAATTCTTTTTTAATTGCGCTTATTTTCTCGGATTCAGTGGTGCTTTTCAGGGAATAGTTACTGTTGATTTAACAGGAATATTCACTTTTGGTGATATGCTATCATTGCATTTGCAACACTCATTAATAATTTTGAATGTACTATGGTTAATTTTTGCGTATGGTATGAAATTCAATTTAAAAGGAGTTATGCAGGTATTTTTATTTACAAATATTTTATTAATTTTTGTTGGAATTATTAATACTGTAATTGAATCTAATTATATGTTTTTATGTAAACCTCCAGATGTTAACAACCCTTTTTTAATTGGAGATTGGCCTTTTTATTTGATAATACTTGAGCTGATTTTTTTCATATATGGATATTTTTTATGTTTACCATTTGTAGTTGTGAGATTTTTTAAAAAATAATGTATACTAATTTTAGTTGAAGATGCTTAAAATAAGTAGTTTTAATTTTATTAAATATGGCTAAGAAAACTTATATATCAATGAATAATGTTCCAATTGGGACCAAGATGATTATCAAGGAAACTGGTAAAGAAGTTGAATTAATCGAAATCCAAAATTATCCTACTTCTTTTATAGTTAAATTTGATGATGGCACCCAAGATAGTTTTTTGACTCATCAGGTTGAAATATTAAATTGGCCAGATGTTTCGCAATAATTATGGTGGCTGTAGCTCAGTTGGTTAGAGCGAAGGATTGTGGTTCCTTAGGCCGTGGGTTCGATCCCCATCAGCCACCCAAAATTTAATACCCCTGTAGCTCAATTGGATAGAGCACTGGACTTCGGATCCAGGTGTTGGGGGTTCAAGTCCTCCCGGGGGTACAAATAAAAGGAAATAAAATGAAAGATTTATCAAAAAAACTAATTACCAAATACTCTGAAAATTTTAATTCTTCAGACTCAAATATGATGTCAATGAACGCACTTACTCGTTCAAAATTAGAAGATGTGGCGATGAATTGGGGCACATTTAGAAAAATTGACCATACATATTCAGATGTTATAAAAAATGAAATGAAGCAAGTAACAAATCAAAAGTCTAGTGGAAGGTGTTGGGGTTTTGCAGCATTAAATTTGATGAGAATTGATCTTGCAAAAAAATATAATTTAGGGAATTTTGAATTTTCTCAAAGTTATTTCATGTTTTTTGATAAACTTGAAAAAGCAAATTATTTTCTTGAAAATATTTTAGCAACCTTAGATGAAGAGTCAGATAGTAGAATTATTTCGTGGCTTGTTGATAGTCCTATTCAGGATGGAGGTCAATGGGATATGTTTGTAAACTTGATGGAAAAATACGGTATTGTTCCACAATCAGCTATGCCTGAAAGTTTTCATTCAAGCAATTCTAGATCCATGAATCAAATTATAACTAGACAGCTCAGAAAGTTTGCAAGTATTTTAAGGTTTGAGAGTCAAGAAGGTGTGGATATTAAAGATTTAAGGAAGAAGAAATTAGAAATGATGCAAACTATTTACAATATGCTTTGCATGTTTATTGGTAAGCCTCCTGAAATTTTTGATTGGCAAGTTAGAGACAAAAAAAATAAGTTTATAAGATTTGAAAATTTAACACCTTTGGATTTTTATAAAAACAATGTTGGTACTAATTTGACTGATAAAGTTTGTTTAATACATTGCCCAATGAAAAATAAAAAAATGAATCAGTTGTATACTATAAAGTTTTTAGGAAATGTTATGGAGGGACAAATTATCAAATATTTAAATGTTTCTTTAGATGAAATGAAGAAGTTTAGTATCAAATCTTTAAAAAATGATGAAGCGGTTTGGTTTGGTTGTGACGTAGGAAAAATGTTTCATAGGCAGGTTGGAGTAATGGATATGGACCTTTATGACTATAAATTAACATTTGGAGCTGATAGTGAAATGGATAAAGCTACTCGTTTAGAGTACGGTGATAGTCAGATGACACATGCAATGCTTTTTACTGGAGTAGATTTAAAAAATAATAAGTCCTTGAAGTGGAGAGTTGAAAATAGCTGGGGTACAAAAGGTGGATGCAATGGATACTATTTGATGACAGATAAGTGGTTTGACCAATACAATTATGAAGTTGTGGTAGATAAAAAATATTTACCTGAAAAAATTAAAAAGATGTTTAATAAAACACCAGTAGAATTAAATCCCTGGGATCCTATGGGTGCGCTTGCAAAATAAATTCATGAAGGAGTATGGGCCCATATCTCCTTCATAAAATTATTAATGCTTAATTACTTTGCATTAACAACTTGATTTGATTCCAATAAAATCACTTCCTCAAATTCTTGAGTTTGTGTTTCATTTATTGTAGGATTTTTAGATACAAAATCCCAAGCAGCCATATTAATTGTATCATCTGGCCTCCAATCTTTGTCAATATAAGATTTTGCTCTTTTTAGTTCTCTCTCTGTAAAAGAGATAACAGTTTCACTTTTCTGTTCTGAGCTAGTTGAATCTTTTCCTAGTTGTGTATTTTCTACTGAATCAGTATACATTTTTTCAACTATTTCATTAACTTGATTGTTTGTTGAGCTTATGTTTTGATTATCATTATTTATTTCTGGATTCATTTTTAAATAAATGAAAAAAATGAAAACTGATAATAATAAAGAAATCGCCATTAATTGCTCTTTAGCTTTTTTTAGCTTCATTGGATTTCCTTTCCTTTGGATTATATTATATTTACTACCTAAAATGAATTATGTTCCAAAAAAAATTAGTGATTTTAATGTTAACTATATTAAAATATATTAGAAATGTCTTTGTATTTTTTACTAATATTATCCATTGTTTTTTGTGCGATTGGTTTAAAATTCTTAACTTTTAAAACTGGTAATCATGAAAATGATTTTATTTTTAAGATTATGGGGTTGGTAATTTTAATCCCTTTTTTCTTAGTATTACTTGATATTTTAGGAATAATTAAATGAATGAAGTAAAAATCCATATAGAGTTTTGCGAAAAATGAAATTATAAACCGCAATTTGATCGTGTATCAAATATTATAAAATCTTATAATTTGAATGTGAAAATTTCTGGGAATTCTATTGAGCCCAGAAGTGGCGCATTTGAAATTGAAATTGATGGTAAGCTAGTATTTTCCAAATTCCAAACAAAAAAGTTCCCAGATAGCGAAGAAATATATTCATGGTTTCATTAAAAATGTTTAAATTATATAATAGTAATTAAATAATATTTTAATGTCACAAGAAGTAAATCCAAAAATACCAAAAATAAATTCGAATCAAGCTACAAAATTAGTTTTCTCATTAGTTTTAGTTCTTCTGCTTGCAATGTCTTTTTTTACCGTGGATGCAAATGAAAACGCTGTAGTTTTAAGATTAGGTAAATATTACGATACTAGGCCTCCTGGATTGGGTTTTAAAATTCCATTTATTGATGAAATTTATAAGGTGAAAGTTGATTATCAATATAAAAAAGAATTCGGATTCAGGACCCTTAAGTCTGATAAAAAATCTGTTTTCAGATCCAGGGGATACGAAGATGAATCATGGATGCTTACAGGGGATTTGAAAATCGCAGAGGTAAAGTGGGTTGTGCAATATAAAATTAATAATGCAAAAGACTATCTATTTAATGTGAAAAATGTAGAAAATACCATAATAGATATATCAGAAGCTGCAATGCAGCTTATGATTGGAGATAGATCCTTTATTGAAGTTTTGCAAGCTGAAAGAGTTGCAATTGCTGACGAGGCAAAAATCTATATGCAAGAAATTTTAGATAAATATAACACTGGAATCTCTATTCAATTAGTTCAACTTCAAGGGGTTGTCCCACCTGAGCCTGTTGCAGATTCATTTAATGAGGTCAATAGAGCTAAGCAGGATCAAGAAACTCTTATCAATGAGGCACTTCAGGAGTATAACAAAATAATATATAAAGTTGAGGGAGATGCCCTAAGAATGCTTACCGAAGCCGAGGGTTATGCTGTAGAACGAGTCAACAATGCAAAAGGTGATGCTAATCTTTATGAATCAATTTTAGTTGAGTATA
>PANV01000005.1 GCA_002707765.1 Fidelibacterota bacterium | reverse complement strand
ATTGATATCCTACTTGTAAGTTTTGTGAAACAGTTTTCAAAATTTGATTCGAATCGCTTGGGTCTAAAATATCAGCTGTTAATGTCATTTCATACATTTGACTCGCACTAGGAACAACGATGTTTTGTAGTGTGGTCTGTGAAGTTCCATCACTTCCAGAAACAACATTATTAGTTGTGAAGGTTCCATAAATATCAGAGGTAGAAAATCTAACTGGTATTCCCGCTATACCACTTCCATTTACATCCCTTACTGTCGCTGTAAGAAGTACATTGTCGTCACTCGAGCCTGTTGATGAATTATCGTTATTTTCTTCACCTATTGATGAATTATCGTTATTTTCTTCGATAATGATAAATTGATCTGGATTTACGTCGAGAAGTAAAGTTTCAATTACACTGAATGAATTTGCCGTTGAGGTACTAATTCTCAAATTTATCACTCCCCTTAAATCAGGAACTCCATTATTATTAAAGTCTAGAATAGAATTTAGACTGTCATTCTCAACATAAATAGGTTGTTCAATAAATAATTCATTATTTTGGAAAATAGTACTTAACTCATCATCAGGAATTAAATTAATATTAAAAGTTGATATACCACTACTATCCGATTGTGCAGTATATTCCGTGAGTGTTGTCCCCAAAATATCAGTAAAGTATAAATAGTTTAATTCTTTAGAAATTTCAGGTTGACCATTGATATAAATAGTATCACTTATATTTACACTAATATTAGGTACAACAGTCTCATTTTGTTTGACAACTGTTGTTAGAGGATTTGTCCAAATAGTTCCAACATTAAGTTGAACATCTGATAAATCTTGAGGTACAGGAGCTAGCTCTGTAACTTTATCATAAACTGAGTATACTGTAAAGTTTAAAGGCTCAGAAGTCCATTCTTGTTCAGCTGAATTGAAATAACATATTACTGTTACTTCACCATGATAATTACCATCAATCCAATTTAAAATAACTCTGCCTTGTGAATCTGTAGTTGCAGTATTATTTATTAAACTAGAACCATCAGAAAGAGCTAAGTACGGACTATAACCTGTATTAGTATTGAAAATGACTTCAAATTCTATTTCAGAATTAATAGACGGTTCAATAACAGTTCCGTTAGAACTAACAATATTCAGGTTTGCAATAATTTCTGATCTATCAAAGACTCCATTATCATTATAGTCTTTTTCACCATTTACAACATTGTGAGTAAGTTCAATCGAATAAAGATTATTATTTTCAAATATGACTGGATAATCATCTTCACATGACAAATTTAATAGTAGAAAAATTGATGTGAGTAATGAATATAATTTAAGATTTAATTTATGCATTATTACGTATCTCCTGAAAATTATTATTTATTGAATAGACATGGTTATTTAACTTCAAGTTTTCTCTCTGCATCTTTGTGATAATATTGTTTTTTTATTCCTGAATAATTATCTTGAATTATCGTTGGTTTAACTTGAATAATCAAATCTGTTTTTTGTTCTGTATCATAATAGTGTGTAAAGAATTTTTTACCTACCCATGGGATTCTCCATAAAATAGGAAATTTATTTTGTGTTGTAATAGCTTCTGAAGTAACTAAACCAGCAATTACAATTGTTTCGCTATCCTTGACCCTAATAGTTGTTGTAGATTTTCTTTTCTTTGTCCAAGGATAACCTTGAGATGTCCAATCAACGATTGAACTCACTTCTGGTGTTACCTCAGTTGTAATATATCCATCTGAGTTTACAGTGGGTAATATATGAAGTCTAATACCAACGATTTCTTTTAAAACTTGCATATTCCCAGTTGATCCACTACTTTGAGCCAGATATGGAATCTCATCAACCATATCTATAGTAGCAGCATGACCATTAAGTGTAACTACTTGAGAATTTGTTAAAACATTTGCTTGATTATCTTTTAATAGCATATCTAAAGTAACATCAAATGCTGTTAGTTGTCTACCAAAAGGTTGAATTTTTTCTAAATCCCGTGTAAATAGCATGCCTTCAGGGAGTACACCTGATGGAAGAGCAGATCCTTCAATATCTAGCCATTTTAAGCCTGCATTATCATCGGTCATTATTTGAGGAGACATTCCAGGATAAGGAGTAAACCACATATCTTCACCATTAGAATCTCTGCCCATAAATCTTGGTGCACCGCCCTCGGCAAAAATTATACTTGTTGATGCAAGTTTTTCCCAATCAATTCCCATTTCTACTTCATCTTTCAAAGAAACTTCAATTAATCTAGCCTCTAACATAATTTGTACGGCTGGTGTATCTATATCTTTTACTATGGCTTCAATTTCATTAATTTTTTTTGGACTAGCAGTCACAAGTAAATTATTACCAGAAAAATCAATTTGAACTGATGGAGTTATATCTTTCAATAATTCAGAAACAGCTGCAGCATTAGCATATTGCAGACTAATTACATGAGGTTTTACACCAATATCCTTGTCTAATTTACTTTTATTAGCAACTAAAATTGAATTTCCTATTATCTCATAACTAAGACCCGATGCTCTAATAATTAAATTTATTGCTTGTGAAATTGGTACATCATCAAGATGTATAGTAAGTTTTTCTTGTGTTTGGACATTAGGTCCAGTAACTATATTGTAATCACTTTGTTTGGCAAGCATTGATAAGATTGTGGGTAAATGAGTGTCTTCAGCATGAATAGATACAGTGGGTTCATTTTTATCAACTTGATCATCACAATAAATAGAACTTGTTATGATTGTAGTAAAAAGTATTAATGTAAAAGTTTTAAATTTCATTTATGTCTCCGTAAAATTTCAATTATTGTCATATTTATCAAGTCCAAAATTAAAAATTAGTTCTTTATCATCCTTAAATATAAATACCTTTGAATCAGTTATTGTCGTTATGACTCCTCCACCAATTGAATCACCTACAGTTACTGCATATCTATTAGATTTGTAGAAGCACATAGCAGAATAGGTTCCGTCTCCATTACTCCAAGCAGCTCTACAATCTATTCCTTTTTGACCTGATTGTGAGGAAGCAATCCCATCCAGCATTATAACTTTAGTCAAGTCTAATGGATTTTCTTTATATTTAAACTTTGTATTTTGTCTTTCATTTAAATTTTGTTCAAGTTCTGATATCATATTTTGTAATTCTTTATCAGTTCCTACTTCCTCATTAATAAATTTATTATATGCTTTTTGAACTTTAGTATTTCGATCATATTGATAATATGAAGTAGATAGTAAAATAATTACTGAAAATGATAAAGTAAGATTCCATAAAAATTTTTGTCTGAGATTCATATTATTTTTGTTTTGGTTTATTTAATGTTACCGTATTAATTGATAAAATTGTTTTAACATCATTAATAGCATCTTGGTTGTTACTATTTTTCTTTATTTTCTCTATTCCATTCTTAATTATAATTTCATCAACTGTAATTAATCTATTACTTGCTTCTAATTCTGTGACTAATTTACCTATTTCTTCATAATTACATTTTAATTCCATAGTATATGGTATTAATGTTAACAAACCTTTTCTTTTTTTTCCGCCAGGTTCTATTTGAATTAATTTTATTTCCAGCTTTTCTAGAATATCTGTCAAATCTTTTAAAAACAACATATTAGATTCTTTGTTTTTAGGATCATTTTTATTAGCGGCTAAATTTTGTTCAAATACACTATATACATTATCTAATTCCTCAGACAATATTTGTGCTGTTATAAATTTTTCATTAACAATTTTTTGTTCTTCTTCTAATTCTTCAATTAAATCAATTTTCGATATGAAAAAAAACGATACTAAAATATAATTTAAAGAAATAAATAAAAGAGTTACTATTAATAGAATGATATTTCTATTAAGTAAAAATTGAAAATCAAAATTTTCAAGGTTTGTTTTTTTTAAAATATTTTTAATTTGGTTACTCATTTTAGTTTGGCTTTTATTGTAAAAGAAAGAACTTCTTGTCCCTTTGCTCTACTTTTTTCCATTGAATCAAATTTAATACTTTTAAAGTCTTTATTGAATTCATCATTTTCATCAATCCTATTCATGAAATCTTCAACAACATCAAAGTCTTTTTCTCCTCTATCCATTTTAGATATTGCTGAGATTTGTAATTTTTTATTTTCAAAATCTAAGCCTGTTATAGCCATGTCTTCAGGAGTAATTTCTGATAAGGCAATAAGCTTGGGAGCCCAAAACATTCTTTTATTCTCAAATTTATTTAGTGTTTTTATATCAATTTTTGATAGGTTTATTTTTCCACTTTTTTTAAGCTCTTCTGTATCTTTAATTATTTTTGCAATTGTTTCTTGCCTACTATCAATTATATTATTCATTCTGTAGTTCATAAAACTAAACCATAGTAAATAAATTATAAATAAAGATGTTAATGAGCCAAAAATATACCAACGTTTCTTCTCTTCTTTAATTTGATCAAGTTGAGCCTTGCTTACCGTCTGATTAAGATTTATTTTTATAAGTTTCAATTTTCTAATCCTCTCAGAGCAAGTCCAATAGCTGTAGAGTATTGATTGATATCATCAACTACTTCATTATAATTTATTTTTTTTATTGGATTTAAAATCTCAACTTTTACACTAAGTGTATCTGCAATAAAATCTTTTAAACCTTTTAAATTTGCTGAACCACCAGTTATGTAAAAATTATTAAAAAAAGCTTGATTATTATTTTTCATATAAAATCTTAAAGTCCTTTTAATCTCTTCCGCAAAATCATTATATGGTGTCCTTTTTTCCACTGAGATACCAATACTAGTAGAATCCTCCGAAGGTTCTTCTTCAAATACTTTAATGCCCTTTTCAAGTTTCATTTCTTCAGCAGTTTTATAATCAATATTAAATTTTCTCATTATTTCAGCTGTAAAGTAATTACCAGAAATATCAATATTTCTTGAAAAGAAAGGACAGTTTTTACCCCAAACAACAACATTAGTACTAGAGTTACCAATATTTAGAATTACATCTGTCCCTTCTTCAGGAAGATCATAATTAAATTGATAATTATTAGATATTGCAATAGGATCAGTATCAAAAATATTAGGTTTAAATCCAGAATTTTTAATCATGGTAGCGTGTTCTTGAATTATGTTTTTTGTTGTTGAAGTAAGCAAAACATTAATTTTATCAATTTCTTTACTATTTACACCGAGGTGGTGATAATCAATAATAGGATCGGTACCATCAAGTGGAATATGTTTTTTAGCTTCAAGTTCAAGTGAAACCGATAGTTCTTTATCTGGCATGTCAAGTGTTGCAATTTCTCTAATATCTACCATTGATCCTGATATTCCTGATACAATATTTTTAACTTTCTTGGAGTTTATACCAAGGTTTTGTGCTAAGTCGTAGATGCATGCTTCAAGTTGAGATCTAGAAATTTTTTCTAAATCAAATTTATTTAAGTCTTCAAAAACAGGTATTGANCCTAATTGCTTTATTNCTACNTTACCATCAGTTGAAACAAGTTCAACAATTTTGATTTTAAATTTTCCTATATCNATTCCTAAACTCATAATTAAAAGTATTTATANACGTTATATTTTTTTTCTTCTTCCTGAGCNCCACCGCAATCCGATGATTCTATATTTTCAGGATANAGTGGTGGAAAGTTACACTTTAAATTACAATCAAAGTTATAATTTTTATCCATACCTATATCATTNGTTNNATAAGGNCCNGGATTNTTNCTNACNGTATAACCNCNATATTTTTGNACTATNCCNCCCCANAAATANATNGTNCCNCTNTANTCAGTTGTNCCNCCNGNNCCATATCNNGNTATTCCNTGNCCATCNCCATAAGGAGGATTTGAATACATANNNCCTGCAGTNNTCATNGTNTTTTGCCANTANTGNACANNAAANGATTCATTAAANGCNATNATATGTGCATGNATNTGNACATCTTGANNCCANGTATTNTTNCTNGCACCNTTNNCTTGAGTATTAGCAACNTANACATTNGCACCNGANACTANNCCTAAAACATTTTNAGANCCNCCNACNCANCCNAANTCACTNACNTCNTCNGGTTGAGCATTTAANANACTNCCATTCCAAGAAGCATCNTCATTTCTTATATCATCAATAATCCAAATATTATTCCATAATGTATCTATTTTNGGTCCTCCNGANGANGCAGATAGGTTAGANCCCCACGCGTGCCTGTGATAAGTAGTATATTCATCAGTAACAACGGTATACTGACCTTTNTATGTTCCATGTACTCTAACAGGGCCACCCTTTACNTAAATCGCCGTTGGTCTACCGTTNCAATAATATTTTACAAATCCATCATTCTGATACTCAGGTAANAGGTGACTNTCATTGAGNTGTGAAGTCCATGGTCCNNGAACATGAATGTCTGGTATATCATANTGATGAAATCCATANGTTCCTTTTACTATTGGATTAATTTCATAATCCATACCATTATTAAGAACATTTTTACTATGAAAATTTTGCATTGATTCTTGATATTTATCACAATTATATAGATTTGTTTCTGTACAATTATAGCCAGGTGAATTTAATGAATTGCCAAACACAAAAGGGGATAGGGATTGAGNNCTAGGACTTAAATAAGGAGGCATTAAATACCACCATTGCTTTACTTTGACTCCNCCTCCATTTTCNGTAAAAAATTCTATATCTGTCATGATNAAAGTATCTCTNGANATATAAGTTGGTTGCCAATTTAATTTGGTCGTGGCATCAATAAAAATGTGGTCNTTNCCATATTCAACNGCTCTTTTCATTTCTTCATATCCATCAGGTGGTAAGCAAGTTGNTTTCAAAGTATCTAAGGGAGGGTCACCTCTGAAAACTTGCTGTTCACTGCAAAGTCCCAAATCAGGGTAGTTAACTTCTCCATCTTCATTTTCCATTAACGNTACAGTATTATTAAATGTNGGGCANCCAAAATCACTCATTACAAATTGGCCATTAGTTTTAATATCAACATCACANACAGTTTCANTTCCTGGCCAAAGATTATTAAATGAATCTCCAGATCCAAAATTAACTTCTCTNCTATTATTGAAGTTAGGTGAGCCATCAAATACNAAAGGAGCCCCNCCAGCTTTTTCAGAATTTGTTAAGTATAAAAAATCTGAAAGTGAAGAGGCGGTNGTTAGCTCAATNTTAACTGTATCTTTGACGATAATTGTATTATTGTATAAATTTTTAATAGTTGCTTGTCCTTCAGACCATGCTTTAGGATTGAATTTTGCTACTTCTGAATTATATTCTTTGTAAGGATAGACAAGATATCTTCCCATTTTTTCAGGATTAGGNGTAATTGACTCTTGTTTTCTTAATCNNTCAGGATAAATATCATTGACTAATANAGAATTATCTATTGAATCNGATGCACCTACAAAATCTCTTCTATATAAATAATTTGCCATTGCATGTGCTATNCCAGAATTAGCATTGAGTTTAGCTTTGTATTTGGCAATTTTATANTTAACATTCCAATTCCTTGCATATAATTGACTGTAATAAGCATATAAAATTCCTGAACCTCCAATTGTAAACATCATTGCNATTGGAAGAGACATACCTGATATAAGAAGTTTATTAAATTTATTTTTATTTTTCATTTAAATATCAGTTGTCTGATTATTTGATTTTTTACTTTTTTCTCTTAAATATAATCCTGGTGAAAATGATCTAGTAGAGAATTTTTTATATTTGTATAGAGTTTCGCTTCCAAGATTTCCAGGTTTTTCAGTTTGAATTTCAATTTCCATCCAAATTTCATATGATGATAAAGACATTGCATTTGTTTTGGATGGATTAATTCGATGATATAGTGAATCAGCTGTTAATTTTTCTATTCCCCAATCATTAATTACATAGGATGTTTGGGTGTTCGGATCTTTTGTACCAAAATTTATAGAACCTCCATTGATTAATACACCATCAAAAATTGTATTAGTAACATCTGTATTATTCTCTTTAATTATAAAACCATCAGTACTACTTAGTCTGATTATGATTTCCCTTTCATCTACATCCCCACTTCTATCAACATCATAAAAACTTAGTTTATATGAATTATTACCTTCCCAATCTTGTTGTTGATCTATAGGCGCGGTAATATCATTTACTAATTTTGAAATTGCTTGAATAGATCTATTACAATAAATTGCAATATCAAGTTCCATATTATCATTAAAAAATTTCTTTTGCGATTCATTAAATACAAACATCATCATTATAGTTGCCATTGATGTTATAATCATAGAAATAAGCATTTCTAATAAAGTAAAGCCTCTTATATGTTTAGTTTTTATTTTCATTTTTATTTCATTAAGACAGCTTGGTCAACTTCGAAAGCTAAGTGTTTATATGCAGTATTCCCAACATATGGATCTTCCCATTCTATCCATGTTTTGATATTAAAATAGCCAGATTGATCTCCTGAAGTTTCATTTGATTTATCAGTTATTACATGAAACATGGTTCCCTCAATTATTTGTACAGTTTCTCCAAAACTTGCACCAAGTCCTCTCTGTTCTTGGTATGGATTATAAATATTGACTTTGTGGCCATTTCTTGGCTGCTTGCCAGGTAAGGGTTTTTCACCATATGCTACCATCATTCTATACTCTTCAGTATATTTTATTAGCTCTTCTAATGCTCTTTCTTTAAGGTAAATAGATTTGTAAGTTCTTACAGCTTTTCCAACACCAAAAGTGATTGCACCTGCTGCTACTAAAGTTAGAGAAATTGATATTATAGCTTCAACATATGTAAAGCCTAATTGATTTATGTTAAAAAGAAACTTTTTTCGTTGTAACATTAAAAAACACCTTTTTCAAAAACATCGGTATTTTCAGCTACTTTTATTGCTTCAGAACGATCTACTAGTCCTTGATGAAGAAGTCTTTGTAGGTCTTGATCTAATGTTTGCATTCCATCTTGGCTACCACCTTGAATCAAAGAAGGTATTTGATATATTTTATCTTCTCTTATAAGATTTTTAACAGCAGAATTTGCTACCATAATTTCACATGCTGGAACCCTGCCATTTTGATTTTTATTTCGAAGTAGTTTTTGAGCAATTACCGCGAGCAAGCTTTCAGATAACATTGATCTTATATGCTCTTTTTGGCCTGATGGAAATACATCAATTATCCTGTCAATTGTTTTTACAGCACTAGATGTATGTAATGTAGAAAGGACAAGGTGGCCAGTTTCAGCTGCAGTAAGAGCAAGCTGTATTGTCTCCAAGTCTCTCATTTCACCAACTAATATCACATCTGGGTCTTCTCTCAAAGCTGAACGAATAGCATTAGAGAATGAATGTGTAGATTGACCCAATTCTCTTTGATTAATCATACAGTTTTTTGACTTATGGAAATATTCAACAGGATCCTCGATTGTAATAATGTGACTTGTTTTATTTTCATTGATATGATCTATCATTGCTGCTAGAGTTGTAGATTTACCACTTCCAGTCGGTCCAGTTAATAAAACTAAGCCTTTATTTTTCATAGCGAGTTGATTCATTATTGGAGGAACTCCAAGTTCTTGACAACTTTTAATTTCAGATGGAATCGCCCTAAACACAGCTGACATTCCATTTATCTGATTAAAAAAATTAACTCTGAATCTGCCTTTATCATCAAGCGCTGTAGAAAAGTCTATTTCTAGTTTATCTGAAAAAAGTTTTTTTTGATTATCATTTAAGATGTCATCTCTTATTTTTTTCATCGAATTCATATCCAGAATAGGTAATTGAAGTTTTTTCATTTCTCCATGAATTCTAACCATTGGGATTGACCCAACACTTAAATGTAAATCTGAGGCTCCTGCATCCAGTGCATAAGCCAGCATATCTTTAATAGAAGTACTCATTTTGTAAGACTATATTATCCAGCACATTCTTCTTTTGTACCGTAACCAGTAAAAGTACCAGTCTCAACATCAAAACAAACTTTTTTATCAACTCCACCAGGCATATCTTCTAGGCTAGTGGCATTAATTGTGCCTTCTAGATCAGAACTTCCATCAGAGCTTTGTTGTAAATCAATTTCAAAAGTCCATTTTTTTAATGTTGACTTTGAAATATTACCTGCACCTTCATCAATCATTTCTTGTACATCTGATGGAAAATCTTCATGAGTAGTTTTCCAAATCTTACATTCTTCTAAAAGAGTTTTAATTTGCGTTTGTGCATCCGAAGCATATGCTTTTTCAACATAGTTGAAATATGTAGGAATTGCTATTGCAGCTAATATCCCAACAATAACAACTACTATAAGGATTTCAACTAGGGTAAAACCTTCTTGAATTTTTTTCTTAACGTTACTAATCATTTTTTGCTTCTCCATTTTTTAGCTTTAAAAAGAACATCATTTAATTTAATGTTTTTTTTTGTTATACAAATATTCCTAAATGTAACAACATGTAAAGTATTTTTATAACATATTTTTTTTTATTAAAATTACAAGTTGATACATATATTCTTTGTTAAATTAACGAATTAAGTCATACACTATTATTAATTCGAAAAGGCATCTATTTTATGAATTTTTTCTTAAATATATTTTTATCATATTTTTATTTTGGAATAATCTTATCTTCTCCTTTATTAGCATCTTTGCAAAAGGATGTAGAGAAAATGCTAGTCGATGTAAGTCCATCGAAAATTTCAGAAAGCTTATTGTTAGATTCTCAAGTTTACGTAACGAGTACCTATTATCAAATAGGTAATGGAAAAGATGTAAGTATAGCTTATAACGTACATCATGCTAAAAAAGAAACTAAAAATTTAGATTCAGAATTATTATTTGAATCTGATTATGGTTTTAAAGATGGAAAAATTTTTCCTTCTGATAATCTAATTATTTCTGACCCCATGGTTTTTAGAGGTCTTTTAGTAAGAAAAATTTCATTCATTCCTTACAGCTATAATATCGAGACAAAAGAACTTACAGTTTTTGAAAATGTAGATTTCACGATTGATGAATTTGAAACAGATGTTGATTATGAATTTAACGATATCAAACTTTCCAAAGCTTTCGAACCTTTGTATGAGGATTTGATAGTTAATTATACGCGGTCTAGCAGAGATGAAGATTATCAACAACCATCAATTCTTTACATATGTGGTGGTTCATCTCTAAATAACCCCTACGTACAAGAATTGATAGATTGGAGACATAAAACAGGCTACGTAGTTAATGCTGTTTCTACAAATGAAATTGGTGGTTCAGATACATATGAAGTAAAAAATTACATTCAACAAGCATATAATAATTGGGATAATCCACCTGAAATTGTTGGTTTAATTGGTGATACAGGAGGAAGTTTTTCTATCGGTTATTATACTGAAGGATGGTCTGGTTACAATGGAGCAGGAGATTTTCCTTATTGTCAGCTTGATGGTTCTGATTTGTTGCCTGAAGTTTTTATTGGTAGGATTTCAGTTAACTCTAACAGTGAACTATCAAATGTAATCAATAAAACCTTAGCTTACGAAAAAGCTACTTATATAAATCAAACAGGAACTTCATGGTATGAGAGTGCTGCTCTGTGTGGTGACCCATCATCATCAGGTAATTCTACTATGATCACGAATGAATACGTTGAAAATATTTTAGATGTTTACGGTTTTAGTAATATCAACACTAATTATGGTAGTGGTAATTACGATAATTGGATGGAAAATGAGTTGCAAAGTGGTAGTCTCTACATGAATTATAGAGGATATTATGGTGCTAGTGGTTTTGGTGGTGGTGAAATAAATAGTGCTAATAATGGATATATGACACCATTTGTTTCATTTATAACTTGCGGAACAGGAGATTTTAATTACACATCTTTAAGCGAAGAATTTTTAACAGCTGGTAGTGTTACAAATCCCAAAGGAGCTGTAGCTGCTGTAGGAACAGCTACAACGGGAACACACACTTTATTTAATAATATTATGTCTATGGGAATTTTTGATGGTATTTTTCCTAAGGATTTGAAAACTGCCGGAGCAGCAGTAGCAAATGGAAGATTATCATTGTATTCAACTTATCCATCAGATCCAAGTAATAAGGTTTCAATTTTTTCGCATTGGTTAAATTTAATGGGTGATCCTGCACTTCATCTATGGACTGATACGCCTAAGCAAATTACAGCAGATTTTGAAAGTAACATTTCATGGGGTACAAATTTCATTGATATATATGTTAATGATGAAAATGGTGAACCTGTTGAAAATGCAAAAATAACATTAGTTAAGGATAATGATGAGATATTCTTATCCAGCTATACAAATTCTTTAGGATTATCAACAATTTTACTTGATTATGATACCCCTGGGCAAACTTTGTTAACAATTACAAAAAAGAATTGTATACCAATTGAAGAGGTTTTCGATATTAATCAGCCAGATTCAAATATTAATCTTCATGTACCAAGTATTGTTATTTCTGATGAAAATAATGAAATTACAAATGGAAATGGAGATGGCCTAATTAATCCTGGTGAAATCATAACTGTTTCTTTGCCAGTAATCAATTACGGTTCAGTTTCTCAATCCAATTTAGTTGGTATATTAACTTCTGATTCTGAATTAGTAAATATTATATATGGTATTGGTCAGTATAACTCAATTGATCCTGAAGAAATTGGATTTAGTAATAATAATTATGTTATAGAAGTAATTAGCTCTGCCACTGATACTGATAACTTAAATTTGAGATTTAATTTATCAAATGGTGATTCATCATGGGATTCAATTGTCCCTCTAAGCTTAAATGCAGGTTTTCTTGCAGTAAACCAAGTACTTTATTTGAGTGATGTTTCACCGGGTAATATTGCTGAAATTTCAATTGATTTAGCAAATTTAGGTACAGCTAATTTAACTGATGTTAATATTGAATTGCTACCATCAGGCTCACTGGTAGATATAATTCAGCCTTTTTCATATTTTGGAAATATAGTTTTTGGTAATTCTGTTCAATCTTCTATTTCTAACCCAATCAGTTTATTCATTAATGGAAATACAATAAACGGTTCAACTATTCCAATTAATGCTAGACTGACAAGTTCAAATGGTTATGATCAAAATTTAATTTTCAATTTACAAATTGGTGAAGTTACTGTTGAAGACCCATTGGGCCCAGATGAACATGGTTACTATATTTATGATTCTTTAGATTTAGGTTATAGTTTAGCTCCAATTTATGATTGGATTGAGATTGATAATGATTTTGGAGGTGATGGTGTTAATTTGAATTTGAGTGATAGTGGTGATGGTAACAATATTAATAATAGCCTTGCTATTATAGATTTACCTTTCGAATTCACTTTTTATGGTATTACGTATGATAAAATAACTGTGAATACAAATGGTTGGATTGCATTTGGGGAATCAAATTTAGAGTCCTTTAGAAATTATCCTATACCTGGTGCTGGGGGGCCATCACCAATGCTTGCAGTTCTTTGGGATGATCTAAAAACAGGGAATAATGGTGAAGTATATAAATATCTTGGAGATAATTATGTTATAATTGAGTGGTCTGAAATGAGAACTTATCCAAATAATGATTCGCAGACTTTTCAAGTGATTTTATTTGATAATACAAATCTAACTCCAACAGGAGATAATGAAATCTTAATGCAGTATAAAGATTTTAATAATACCTCTAATGGAAATTTATCTGGATGGGGTAATACTCACGGAGGTTATTCTACTATCGGTATTGAAAATCATTTTTCGACAGTAGGCTTGCAATATACTTTTAATAATTCGTATCCTCAAGCTGCGAGGCCATTGTATGATAACAGTGCACTTTTTATAACAACAAGAAACCCAGTAGAAACACTTATGGGAGATGCAAATCAAGACGGTGAAGTAAATGTTTTAGATGTGGTAGTAATTGTTAACCATATTCTGGTTGTTGAATTATTACCATCAATGGGAATCTATATATCTGATTTTGATAGTGATGGAAATATAACTGTATTGGATGTAATTCAAGTCATTCAATATATATTAAATGAATAAATATTTTTTTGGATCCAATTTTAACAACATTATCTGTATTAGTTTCAATTTTATTAGTTTTTGGTTTTTTGGAAAACTATTTTCATAAAAAATCATTATCAAAGATACCAGTAAGAGTACATGTAAATGGAACTAGAGGCAAGTCTAGTGTTACACGATTAATAGCTGCAGGATTGAGGGGTGGCGGGTTAAGAACTTTTGCTAAAACTACAGGCACAACACCTAGAATAATTAATGAAAATGGTAAAGATGTTGAAATACATAGATTGAGAAGTGCTTCAATCGGCGAACAGGTAAAATTGATTCGCTACTTTTCAAATAAAAAACCTGATGTGCTTGTTATTGAATGTATGGCAGTTAATCCTCAATATCAGTGGGTTTCAGAACAGAAGATTGTAAAATCTACATTGGGAGTAATAACAAATGTTAGACCAGATCATTTAGATGAAATGGGTACAACTAATGAAGAAATAGCTTATTCTTTATCAAATACAATTCCATATAACTCAGAGATAATAACTGCAGAATACGAGAATTTTGAACCACTTAATAAAGTTTCTAAAAAAAGGAACTCTAAAATTTTTCAATCTGATTTAAAAGATATAGATGAAGATTATATAGAAAAATTTCCATTCATTGAACATCCAGAAAATTTAGCCTTGGCTTTGAAAGTTTGTATAGCTTTAGGAGTAAATAAGAAAGATGCACTAAATGGTATGTTGAGTACAATCCCAGATCCAGGTGCACTTTTCATTTGGGATATAAAAAATAAAAAAAATAAATGTAAATTTATAAGTGGGTTTGCAGCCAATGATCCAAGTTCAACAAAAATGGTTTGGAACTTAGTTAGCAGTAGGTTTAAATCAAAAAGTTGTATTTTTTTGAATACTAGAAATGATAGAAGGTATAGAACTATTCAATTGGTTGATTTAGTTCTTAAAGATATCAAACCGGATTTATTTATTATTAGAGCAGATAATGTAAGTTCAATTTTGAATAGTTATGAATTTGATAAAAAAAATATTGTGATTTTTAATATGGATACTGAGCCAGGTTTGGTTGTGCAAAAGATTTTGGATTTAAATAATTATTTTATATTGGGTATAGGAAATATTGTTGATTGGGGTGAACAATTTATTAATAGGTTAAAGGAGCATGTATAATGGATTTTTTATATGGTACACCATATAACTATACGTATATAGCAATTGGATTGGGTATGGTTATTAGCCTTTTTTTAACCGAAACAATTGGTGTTATGGCTGGGGGTATAATTGTTCCTGGATATTTTGCCCTATATTTACATAATCCATTGATGATAATAACTACTTTTTCAATAAGCTTGTTTACTTATGCCACTGTAATGTTTATATCCAAATTTATGCTGATTTATGGCAGAAGAAGATTGATTTTATGTCTCCTACTTGGGTTCTTGTTTGGTTATTTGTTAAGAATTTTTTTAGATTCGAATGGTTTTCAGATATCAGTAAATAATAAGTTAATTGACCTAGAATATATTGGTTATATTATACCAGGTTTAATTGCATCTTGGATGGACAGGCAAGGAGTTCTTAGAACAGTTTCTGTCATATTGATTGTAGCAAGTATCGTTAATTTATTTATGATGTTATTATTTTATTTTGATCAGTATAGGATTTTATATGTTTAGGCCTCAAATTCAGAAGACCAGTACATTGTTTTTTATAGCTTTATTCAATTTAGTTTTAGTTTTCTTAGCTGTAAACTCTGAAACAAAAGTAAAAAAAATAGGTTATGATGATAAAATAATCGCTTCAGAGTTAATGGAGCAATTAATTTTTGAAATAAATAAGAATTTTAGAATAGAAAAATCTAAGTTAGATTTATATAATTCTGGTCTAATTGGATTGCAAAATAGTCCTATCACAACTATTCAAGATAATGATAGTTTAATGTTTAAATCTAAATTGTTAACTACGCATCCTAATTTTGCTGCAGTAATAGTTGAATATTTTTATGATGCTGAAATCTCTTCTGGAGATACTATTGCAGTTTCCATGACAGGTTCATTCCCAGGAGCTAATNTAGCTTTATTATCAGTNTGTGAANCAATGAANATTACNCCTATNATAATGTCATCTGCAGGCTCATCAGCTTGGGGTGCAAATAGANTAGATTTATCTTGGCCAATTATCGAAAGTTACTTNTTTGATAATNANTTTTTAAAAAACAGAAGTATTGTTTACTCAATGGGAGGAGATAATGATAATGGAGATAATTTNTCTGATAAAGGAATCGAAATTTTAGANTCNTCGATTCCTAACAATGTTANTTTCATTAACGAATTTAGCTTAATNGATAACATATCTNAAAAAATCAATTTTTTTGATAGTAAAAGTAGTAATTATAGTATGTATGTCAATATTGGTGGAGGTGCTTCATCNCTNGGAAATGGATNAGATAAAGATTCNCTTCAAGTNGGATTAATNAATTTTTTAGATATTCAAGANATAAGTTTAAATGAATTTAAAAATTCTATTTCTTATNATTTTTTAACTGAAAAATCAATTCCTATGCTTAATATTAAAAATATAATTAAATTAGTACCNNAGGATTATANNTCTGATTTAATGACTGGAAATATGAAGGTAGGAGGAGGATCACTTTTTTATAAATATGATCCATATAATCCTTTTGTAATATCAGTATGCTTACTCTTATCAATAGCATTAATTGTTTCAATTGGAGTTTATAGNCATATGCAAATAAAGAANAGAATGGAGACACATGAANTTGATTCNGTNATTTAAAAAAATTTTATTANTTNTANTTNTNTGTTCNNNAATTTTNCCCAANACNATNAAGCCTANTGGNAAAGAAGATATGCTTAAATTAGTCATTGAGACTAATGAAGGAAATAAAGTTAGACCATATTACATGATTGACAAAGATGGATTGATGTATAANGACTTTAAAGGTTTTAANCCTGGTGATAAAATTAGTCTTCAAATTATGTCAAGAACTCACATGGCATCAAATAGTAATTCAAGNAAAAAATTTCAATTAGAATTAATTGTTATGGAAGGTTCGAAAGANGTTTCTAGAAGAGACTTAAGTTACAGAAAGAANTCTACTAATGTTACTTCTCCAGAGAAAAAAGGCTTTTATTTTTCACANGCGGGGTATTGGTTTGANGATATAAAGTTAACNAAAAAAACAAAAATAATTTTAAAATCAAAAATTAAAGGNCAAAAGATTTATACTAGANTAATAGCTGATAAAAAAGACCAATTGTCAAAATCAGATACTTTTATTAAAACAGTTGATAGCCAAAAAAATNTTGTAGTTGAGTATAAAAAAAATAACAATAAAATTAAATCTAAAGGATGGTTTTTAGTNGATAAAAATTTAGANCAACAGTTTATGATNCCATCCAACAAATTGGTTAGAGTTTTCTGTCGNTCANTCATTNATGATNANCCCGAAGATAATTACAGTGTNTCTGTTNATGAGAATGGACAATGGATAGGNAATTATATGTTTGAGNAANTNAAAACNGAGAATAATTCAAAGATTGTNACAGATTATAAAAAAATAAAAGATAAGAATCTCAGTAANACTAGATCTTTTTACTTAAATATTCCTNATGGTAAATCAAATTATTCTTATTATACNTTTTCTTTACCTAAAGATTCTAATNAAAATGATAAGGTTTTAATTAAAATTGTTGAGTATGAAAAATCTNAGAATTAGANTATTTTCTTATATNCTTTTNNTAAGNCCAATCGTAGCTTTNAGNGATTTTTCTGTTACNAGTTCATTTGGAATAGGATATGATTCAAATCCTTTGAGACTATCCAATAATGAAATCAATCAAATTCCTATTGATTCTAGAATATTAAAAAATGCTGAATATGTCCATTCAAGATTTTTNAATCTAAAAAATGTCTTAAAATTTAAATCNAANTCNATTCTACCTNNAATANATAAGAANACTTTATATANAATTTCTTTATCAAATAAAATACATTATGATAACACTGATAAAAGTGTATTTAGTTTAGGTATACAAATTGATAATCTTTTAGGTAAATATAGACATTTTTATGTTAATTATTTTTTTATGCCTGATTTTTATTTAAGAGAATATNANGATNNAGATNTNNTTANNGATANNTCTNNTATAGAAAATAATTTGCAATTANANTCTGCNAAATTCAGTATATCTAAATTGAGTTTTGCTTATTCTGANAAGAGCTCACNCAAATTTCCAAAATTAAAGTTTGGNNTATCCTATGANAGNCAATTNTTTGANAAATNTTTTACTGAATTTGATCTAAATATCACAGGATTTTTCTCGCAAATTAATTTTAGATTAAATGATAGCATAACAAACTNCGATNATTGGACCAATGTAGTACAAAAAGAAATTATGCTCTATTTCAGTCATGAAATTGCAGACAATTTTACATATTTAAATGGTCAGATTACAACNTTAAATGATGATAGAAGTTACAAGCAAAGTAGNATTAAATTTATTTATAAAGAATCGGTTGACACTTTGCCTTTCTGGTTTGATAAAGTGAGAAGAATATACCAAATTGATTCTTACTTTAGATATAATACATCAAATATTNTTTCAGATGAACTACATTNTAAAAGAAGCCATAATGATGTAACATTTACTTATGCCCTAAAATTAGATAACCATAAAATTTCTTTTTCAAAAAGAAACAGAGCCACAAAATCACCAGAGTCATGGGTAGAGAATTTGAAAAGTTTCAAACGATTTATAGTATCATATACTTATTACTTTGAAAATTAAACTTATGAAAAAAATTAGAATCATATATTTCGTATTTTTATTATTATTTCTTAGTTGTGATAATGAGAATTATCCTCTAAGGTCTGAGCCTTACAGTTTGATAACTGTTGATATTGGTGAAGTAAGAGATTTAGATTATTCAGAATCAAAAAAACAGCTTTTTGTTGGTACTGAATCAGAAGGAATTTACATCTTTGGAATAGATTCAATTAGTCTTAATGAGAATGACATCACATTATTTGGAGATGATATTTTAACAACTTTATATGAAAACATTGATTGGGGTATAGGTAAAGATATAAGAAGTATACAATATTCTGAAAAAACCGATATATTATATGCTCTTGACAGATTTGAATATACTTATCATAATTATGTTCCATATCTTTTGGGTAATACAAATTCTTTGGGATCGAGTTGCCCTGATACATTAATAACTAACATCTGTGCAGCAACACAGACACACGCTACCAAATTTGCATTAGATGATTCAGGTGATTGGCCAGAGCTACATATACTTTACAAGCACAACGCTGATAATGAATTATATACTGAAGAATCATATTCAATCATTACACTTATGGAATATATTTTTCCGCCTCAGCAAACTTTAGAATTTTGTGATTTCATTGGTGTATGTGAAAATGAATCAATTAGTTTTTTAGATACTTTAGGATATAAGGTAAATGATATGTATTTTTCTGAAGACAAGATTTATATTGCAAATCCGAGAGATAATGTCAATTCTTTTGAAATTTATCAAAAGCAAGGTGGTTTAATCGATTCATTTGTAACTGACTCTCAAGTTAAATCTATTTTCGCTTCGAACAATTATATAGTTGCAGGTACACAAAATGGATGTTACATAACGTTACTAGAAGAAAATGGTATATCTTACAGTGATGATTCTAAATTAAAGATAGCTGAAAACTTTACAGTAAATGATATACACTTTGATTCAATAAATAATAAATTGATATTGTCAACAGGTTCAGATGGAGTTTTAGTATATAATTGGGATGGTAATTCATTTAACACATATGAAGAAATGAGATTGTATTCATCCTATGCATTTACAGCAAGAATTATTAATGATGTTTATTATGTAGCAACTAAGAATGGTTTAGAAATTTATAATATAGGAGACTAATATGAAATTTAAATTTTTATTTTTTACATTAGTAGGTTTTTTATTTTCACAATATGACTGGCAAGATAATGGAGTTTCTGTGAGGCAAGGTATCCATATAGAATGGCAAAGAACAGGTGATAATGGAAGTGATGGAGAAATGATTTTTGCATGGTCAGATACTAGATTTGGTGGCAGGGATATTTATGCCCAGAAAGTTGATATAAATGGTAATAATTTATGGGGTTCTGAAGGTTCTCCTGTTGTGGTTCAGCCTGGTAGGCAAGAAGACCCTATTTTAATTACTGATGGAAATGGAGGGGCATATATAATTTGGGTTGATTATAGAGATGAGCCTGATTATGGAGATATTTATGCTCAACATATCAATTCTGAAGGAGTTATATCCTGGGATGAATCTGGAATTCCTTTAACAAATGTTCCTGGAAAACAAGTTGCTCCAAATGCAGCATCTGATGGAATTGGTGGAGTTTTTGTAATATGGAATGATTTATCTGTAAGTACTTTAGGTCATACCTATGGTACGCATTTGACAACCGATGTAAATGAAATAATCGCACCAGGAGTTGGAGTTCCTATTATTTCAAATGATTCAGACCATGCTGGAGTAAGTATTGAAAGAGCAGCAGATGGAAGTGCTATTCTAGTTTGGGCAGATGATCGTAATGTTGATGTTTCAGATTCTGGAATAGANATTTTTACACAAAGAATTGATNCCAGTTGTAATACATTGTGGTCAACTCCANAAGAAGGAGGNATACCTCTATGNACTGCACCTGGNTCACAGGANTATATNAAAGTTACATATTACAGCCAGACTGTTTCTGCAGTAGTTTGGGAAGATAAAAGATTTAATGAAAATATAGGAGATATTTTTATTCAATATGTTGATATGNATGGAAACGTAATGCTTGATCCTGGNGGNGAGATATTNTGNGATCACNCTGCAAATCAAATTAAGCCTAGGGCCAAAGGTGATGAAAATGGTGTATATGTTGTATGGGAAGATTCAAGAAATGGACCAGGTGATATTTANGTACAGAAACATACATTAGATGGAGGTTCACAATTAGAGCAAAATGGTTTAGGTATTTGTACAGCNTCAGGTACCCAAGATCAACCACGTTTAACTTCTGATGGTAATGGTGGTTCATATATTGTTTGGATGGATGANAGATTTGCTCCATTTCCAGAAACTGAAATATTTATGCAACATATTGATTCAAATGGNAATNTNTCTTTTGTTGANNATGGAGAAGCAGTNTGTGATGCGCAAGGTTTTCAGTTTAATCCTTTGGTAAGAAATGATGGGAACGGAAACGTTTTTGCTGTTTGGGGTGATATGAGAACAGGNAGNATAGGTTTATATGTACAACATTTNTCNCCNTCTTCAGGTATTAGCTTNCANGAAGAAGGTATTGAGTTATATTTTGGAATTGATGGAAATGGATTGAGTGCTCAATCTTTATACTTAGGCAATAATGAAACATTAATTTATTGGGAAGATNGAAGATTAGGAGTCATTGCNGATTTAACATATGGTCAGAAAGTATATGATGGNTGGCAAGATGCAGTNGANCCAAATGGAATTAAACTTTGTAATAANCCATATCAGGTTACNCCTAAAGCTGAACTTGGTAATCTNNCTGGTGATATNTTATTAGGTTTTGGTCANGCATTTGGAGANATAGCTCTTCATTATCAACCATTAAATAATAANTTAGAAATGATTGGAAATACCAATGAGGGTATACCAGTATTCGAATCTTTTACTCCACAAAATAATTATGATTTAGCTATAAATAGTATTGGNGATGTTTACTTNGTATTTTCTGATCAAAGAAATTTTATNGATAGTGATATATATCTTCAAAAATATAGTGGTTTCTCTANCTCTTTTTCAGAACCTCTNTTAATTGTTGATAATTTCTTNGTTGATGATAATGTGAAATTTATTGAAACTACTNCTGATGATGGNTGTTTGATTGCTTATGATAGTGGTGATTTTAGTGGNACNAGAGCATATTTACAAGNACTAGATTNAAATGGAAATATTTTACCTGCTTTTTCTNGTGGTATTAGGCTTTCAACAAATGAGAGTGATCAATTTATAAAAGGTTTATTAAAAACNGATTCTGGNTATTTTATTTTGTGGAAAGATCAGAGGTCTGGTTCTTCTGATTTATACGCACAAATGGTTAGTTTTGATGGAACNATTTTAGGTCCTCAAGATGGTTTTGCAATTACTNCTGCGCAAAATGATCAGCAAGATCCAACGTTGACNTATAATGAGGTTTCAAACGAGATAATGGTTTGTTGGGAAGATTTTAGAGATGGTGATGATTTTGATATTTATTGTGTNACAGTTAATGAGGAAACANTANTAGTAAGTGATGANATAGANTTATGTACTTTTTCTGGTAACCAAAAATCACCAAATGTACATTCTACATTAGATGGTTCNTATCTNTTTGCCTGGGAAGATTCTAGAGGTAGTGTNACNTCTAATATTTATTTTCAGCAAATGCAAAANGGAAATTTNNTTTATGATNNTAATGGAATTGTAATGTGNGATGCNGATTTTAATCAATTTAANCCACAAATTGATTTATATGATGAAAANTCNAATAAATANATGATATATTGGGANGATTTAAGGAGTTCTGGNAAGGAAGATTTAACTAATATTTANGTTCAGTCTGTTACGGTTGATTCCAATAGTGTAATGCTTGGTGACCTTAATTTTGATGGCGTTTTAAACGTTATAGATGTTGTTAGTTTGGTAAANGGAATNCTNGGNAATAATTTATCACCNGATCAAGCNNTAGCTGGTGATATGAATAATGATGGAACTATTAATGTAATTGATATTGTTTCTTTGGTAAATTTAATTTTATCATAAAGGATTNTTGATGTTAAAAAAAATTCTGTACATAATTTTAATATCATCTTTNNTTTACACTCAATCAGAGCTGTCAGAGAGATATACCTCTCTAGANGAAATAGAAACACAGNTAAATTTGTGGTATGATGAATTTGGNTCTAATCAAAANCCNTATNCTTTTTATCCTGGTGATGANGGAATTATTTATCATCANGAAATTATAGGTTATTCAGGTGTAGATAATCTTCCTATTTGGGCAGTCAAACTTACTTTAAATGCAGATTTGAATGAAGACAAGCCTAAAGCATTGATATTAGGTCAATGTCATGCNGAAGAAATTTATGGTGTTGAGATTGCTATGGACCTAATTAAATGGATGTTATACCCAATGGATCATCCTTCTCAAATTCAATCAATTCTTTCTATTATGACTAATGCTGAAATTTGGATTGTCCCNACNCANAATCCNGAGGGACTTTCTGTTGTTCATGGGTTTTATGATGAATTAAATCAATTTAATCAAGATGTGTANTATAGGAAAAATAANTATGATGCTAATAATAATGGTGTTTTTGATTTTGTTATTGGAATAGGNAATGATTATGATGGAGTTGATTTAAATAGAAATTATGATTTTAATTGGATTTTTGGGGATGCAATTTATTCTACAGATTCTGGATGNGGAGCAAACCCATCTTACATAGCTAATTATGATTATTACAGAGGACCTGCTCCCTTTTCAGAAAGNGAGGTTGTTGCNATTAGAGATTTTGTATNAAGTAAAAACTTTTTGCTTTCCATAGCATATCATAGTTCTAGGTCTGGGTGTGTGGCAGAAAAAGTAATATANCCATGGGANTGGGATGTAAATAAAAAATCTCCTGANTTTGATATTATTTCNAGATTAGGATTTGAAATGTCACAGTTATTACCAAAGGAAGCTGAATCAGGTTTTTATGCNTCNGCAAGTAGTATTAGTAGAAGAGGTAACGCACANGATTGGACTTANGCTAATACTGGATGTATTCAATATTTGGTTGAAGTTGGTACNGAGAATATGCANTCAAGCGATGTACAAGTTATNGAAGAGACAATTGAAAAAAATATAATGAGTGCATTACATTTACTNAAAAGAACAGCAGGTACAAATATTCAAAATGGACCTGAAAAGTATCAAATTACTGGNCTTATAACTGATGCAGNAACTGGTGCNCCACTTCAAGCAGAGGTTTGGATAGATGAGTTGAATGGTCCAATGCTTAAGCCAAGATACTCNGATGAGTTTGGNCGNTATCGTAGNTTNTTAATAGAAGGTACNTATAATATTAATTTTAAATTATTTGGATATGAGGATCANNCNCATACATTTGTACCATCAAGTTCTCAAATAACACAATATNATGTTTTGATGCAGCCNAAAGATTATTATAATCTTTCAATAGANNTNGAGTTNCCTGCNNTTTTTGATGAATCCCTCTTTACAGTNATTAATTCAGAAACATACAATGATACAATAATTGGAAATAATAATCTTGAATTNAATCTACCNGAAGATAANTATGATATTATGATTTATTCAGATAATTTATTTCCTGAATCATTTACTATTANTCTTGNTTCTNATACTGAATTATTTAAAGATTTAAAATGGAAATCTACTATTTTTTATGATGACTTTTNTTCATCANNTANTTGGGCAAATGAAGGTTGGAGCATCGATAATGGANTACTATCAACTCAATCTGATTTNTTGTATNANAANAANTTGGATATTCACNTAACTTCTTATAAAGTCTTTGAACCNGGAGACTANNTAGCAAAAGNAAATTTAAAAAGAGAGATTGAATGGGATAATGATTATTTAAATATNGGTTTTAGNACTTCAAGTGATAGNTTTGTTGGANAAACCTTTTCAGATCATNAATANCAATGGATAGATACATTTATNCCNCTNACTTTAAATGAANTNGGTAATTTTTCATTNAATTTTGTANCAGATGCAAGTTTAGACTATAGNGGNGTTAATNTTGATTATTTATCTGTTTANGAAAAACCTATTGGTGAATGTANTAAAAAAGATTTAAATCAAGATGCATTAGTAAATATTTTAGATATTAATNATNTAGTNAATCTNATTTTAANAGAGAATTCTAATTCATTTGAAAAATGTGTTGGAGATTGTTACGAGGATGGCATTTTAAATGTTATCGATTTAGTCGAAATTGTAAATTTTATTTTAGAAATTAATTAAGGAATTATTTTATGAGTAAGGTATTACGTTTTATATTGTCAGTCACAGTTTTTGCTTTGATTTTTGGAGAGTCTAGACCCTTGGTTATGAAGGCATTTGATGAATTAAATGAATATTCAAACTATAATAGAGGAACTTTCTTAATTCTTTTACCACAAGGTTTGAATGAGGTTTTTTTGACAAATCCAAATTATGGTGGTGATTTTGTAAAGTTTAAAAGAACTCAGGGTTTTGATGTTGAAGTATTGACGGTTCAAGCTGGTTTAACTGCTCAAGAAATTAAAGATTCTATAATTATGCCTTTTTATCAACAAAATCCTATGTTAGAGTATGTTTTGCTAGTTGGTGATGTTAATGGCTCATTTGAAATGCCAACATTTACAATTCCATCTTATAATGAAGAAGATATAGATGTAACTGATTATCCATATACATTTAGTGATGATGCATATAATCCTCATTTCTTTCTTGGGAGATGGCCCATAAGAACAACTGCAGATTTTTTGAATATTAAAAGTAGGAGTATACAGTATGTGACAATGGATAATGTTACAGATTATTCGTATTTAAATAAAGCAATGTTAGTTGCAGGTAATTATAAAACAGCTGAAGGTGAGGAAGTGCCACCTAATCAATGGCCGGTCACCCCTGTTTGGACTTCACTTTGGTTAATGGAAGAATGGCAAGATTTTGGCTATACTCAAATAGATACTGCTTTTTTTCATCAATATAATTGGGAGACAGCTGAATATAACCCTACTATTCCTAATACATGGGATGAGGGTGTTGGAATCATTAATTACAGGGGATGGGGAGATGGAAATGGCTGGCACAAACCATATTTTCATAAAGAGGAATTAGAGTCGCTGAACAATGGTTGGAATCTTCCAATCGTTTTAAGTTTTGTTTGCAATACTGGTGATTTTGGTAATGATTATAGTGGTTCTGGTTTACCTAAATGTTTTGGAGAAGTTATGGTTACTGCAGGTAGTGTTATTAATCCAAAAGGTGCTGCTGCTATGGTTGGGCCATCAGATCTAGATACAGATACAAGATTTAATAATGTTATATGTGGAGAAATGTGGGATGCTCTCTTGGAGCAAGAGGCTCCCGAGTTAGCCCAAGCCTTGCATGTTGGTAAGCAAAGTTTAACCTATGAATTTTCTGGATTATCTGCTCCTGATGGAACAGTAATAGATTATTTTTATCATCATATTTATAGCGTGATTGGAGATCCTAGTATACCAGTAAGGCTACTGGAACCTGGGATTATTGCTGCAGATATTCAATCTACTGATTTAACATCATCCTACATTAGTTTAAATCTTACTGATCAATCAGATAATACTGCTTTAGTTGGTGTGGTTGGTGCACTATTAGACTCAAATGGTGAATTAATTGCAAAATCAGTTTCAAATAGTGAAGGTCTACTCATAATTGATTTTCCTACGGACGCAACATCAAATTTAACTTTATATTTGAATTCTCCTCAATTCAGACAAAAAGTAATTGAGCTTAATTACTTGTCAGATGATGGGTCTACTTTTTCAGGTCTAGTGCCTTTAGATTTTGATATCGATTTGAGTTGGATTTACGAATANAGCGCATATGANACTGTTGATTATATTCCTTCAGATTANGATCAAACAATTTATTTTNCNTTTTCAATATTTAACTCTTCANACGAAGAGGTTTCATTTGATTTTAATCTTTCATCTCCAAGTGAATTTGTTGGTGAAGCATCTTGCGATGATGATGGNTGGANTCAAAATATGATTGANNATTGTTTTACTGTTTCAAATTGTTCTCCTAATCAATANTGTGATGTTAATNNAATGGTTCTTACGACTAGTTCNGGTGCAACTCCTGGNGANAAAATACCTTTTACATTTTCGGTNTTAAGCGATGAGTATGAGATTGAAGATTTTAATTTTGANCTNACTGTAAGTGAGCAATATGGTTCTTACGCTNCTTCNCTTCCATCNTTGCAAAGCGAATATGGTTATAAGGCATATGATAANACAGATGTAGNNTTTAATGANGCGCCCATTTATGATTGGGTTGAAATTAANCAAATTGGTACAAATCTTAATTTGACGGATGATTCTGTTATCAATGATGTTCAAATAGGTTTTGATTTTAATTATTTTGGTNAAACATACAATTCAATGACTGTTTGNTCTAATGGNTGGACATCATTTGAGCCTTGTGCTCTTAGTCATTTTTGGAATTTTTCNATACCAAATCCAATGGGNCCNTCAGGAATGCTTGCACCATTTATGGANGATTTAGATGATNATGATGGGAGTGANCCATTCAATGTTTATTCTTACAATGANGGAAATGGAAGATTTATTATTCAATGGGATAATGTATCTAATGGTGAAGATGACCAGAACTGTCCAGATTGTATAAAGGAAACATTTCAAATGATTTTACATGATCCAAATNTTTATCAAACAGCTACTGGTGATGGTGACATAATTTTCCAATACAAAGAAATACATGANATTGACCAAAATGGTAATTATTCAACNATTGGAATTGAGTCTCCTGATCAGGATGATGGTGTTCAGTACTTATTTTCTAGTAGGCCAGANCTAGGTTCNTTTTGGGAGCTAAGTGAAAATGGATTTTATGAAAATATTGCTGTTAAGTTTACNACTGGTGAGTTTAATGAAAACTCGCAGTGTGGNCAAATGGATATANCTGNAGATGGTATAGTTAATGTTATAGATATTGTATCNNTNGTTAATTTAATTTTATCATCAANTATAATTGATGATACAGTTTTATGCTCGTATGATTTGACTNGNGATGGAATNATCAATGTTATAGACATTGTATTNTTGGTTAATTACATTTTACAGTAAGTGGTGCNTNTTAAAAACTTTTCATATAAAAGAGAAGTTTTAAGAAAACTTATCCACTTTAGTTCAGCTATTTTCCCNGCCATATTGTTTTATTTTGGAAAGAATATATCTATCCCAATATTTTTAATTTTTACTTTGACTTTTATAGTTTTTGATTTTCTCAGGATGAGAAATNTAAAAATTAAAAAATTATATTTATTTTTTTTTAATTATGTGACACGTCCATCNGAGGAAAGTAAATTNACAGGGGCAACATATGTTTTTNTTTCAATTTTATTTATAAGTATTTTTTTNAATAAAGAAANNGCCNTTGCATCNTTATTNATAATGAGTNTTTCAGATCCATTTGCNGCATTGGTTGGAAGNTCTTTNGGAAGTTTTNNGATTTTAAATAAAAGTTTAGAGGGTTCAATATCATTTTTTATAATANCTTTTTTGATTTTATTTTTACTNAATTTTGATAGTTTGNNTATTTTAANTGTTGCNTTATTTTGTACTATTATTGANTTATTTTCAAAAAAAATTAANATTGATGATAATTTGCTAGTACCTATTTGNGCCTCANTNCTTTTNTCANTCTTCTAAAATTTNNTANATATTTTCAGGTGGTCTTCCNATCACTGCTTTATTTTTNATTATTATTATTGGNCTTTCAATTATTTTNGGGTATTNGACCATTTTCTTNATTANTAAGTNTTTNTTNTTNNCTATTTTATCTAGNTTNTTATTTTTGAAGTCNTTTTCATTTTTTCTTATNATNTCAATTGGTTCNCAATTTAACATNNTACATAAATTTTNAATTTCANTTTCATTTGGAGGNTTTTTCAAATACTTGATTATTTTAAAATCAAGNTTNCTTTTTTCTAAAATCTCAACGGATTTTCTNCTTTTACTTCAATTTGGATTATGATAGATTATATTCATTATAATTTTAAGTTTTANTGCTANTANTAGTTAATTTATTCAGATNAATATAANAATTTCTTAATATTATTTGCAATTATGAATTATTTTTATTAAAATTTAAGATAATTCACTGTGTTGTTATTCATGTTAGATAAGAAAGATAAGGCTATATTAGATATTTTATCTGTTTCTGGTAGAGAATCNGCNAGNAGTATTTCNGAAAAAATTGGTATGTCTACNCCAGCAGTTATAGATAGAATAAATAAATTNCAAGANGCTGATATNATCCAAGGTTACACNGCTAAAATTAATTANTCAAAGCTNGGTATGGATATTTCAGCATTAATTACCTTAATTTCAGAGTCTTCTGAACATTATTANGAAGTAATTGAGTTGGCTAAATCAATGCATGAAGTTGTNAAATGTTTTGCTACNACTGGAACAGGTTCNCANGTCTTANTAATTAGGACAAAAGATACTAATACTTTAGAAAAATTTTTAAGAAAAGTTCAGCAATGGCCTGGAATAATNAGAACTGAGACACAGTTAATTTTNTCATCTAATAAANACTAAATACAAAGGAGAAAAAATGGGAAANNTAATGGCTGAATANATTTGGATNGANGGCCACAAGCCAACAGCNAAGTTAAGAAGTAAAACTAAAATTCTNGAAACAAAAGTTAATGATGTATCAGANCTTCCAGAATGGGGTTTTGATGGTTCAAGTACNANGCAAGCTGAGGGTCATTTTAGTGATTGTTTNNTAAGACCTGTATATATTATGAANGATCCNATTAGAGGTGGTGATAATATTTTAGTAATGTGNGAGGTNTTTAANGCTGATGGTAGTGTTCATGAAAGTAATAAAAGAGCTGCNNTAAGAGAAGTTGCTGAAAAATANGCANATCAAGATGCATGGTTTGGTATNGAACAAGAGTATACATTTTTTGATGGNATAAANCCTTTGGGNTGGCCTGATAATGGCTTNCCNGCTCCNCAAGGTGGTTANTANTGTGGTGTNGGTTCNGATGANGTTTTTGGTAGAGANATTGTTGAAGATCATATGCATGCATGTTTAGANGCAGGTATTAAAATTTCAGGTATNAACGCTGAAGTTATGCCAGGNCAGTGGGANTTTCAGGTAGGNCCNTGTGGNCCATTAGAAGTTTCTGATCAATTATGGATTGCAAGATGGCTTTTNTATAGAATAGGAGAAGATTATGGTGTNAGTGCNACNCTTGANCCTAANCCGGTTAAAGGAGATTGGAANGGAGCTGGTGCACATGCAAATTTTAGTACTAAAATGATGAGAGAATCTGGAGGTATGGAAGTNATAGAAAATGCATGTAAAGCACTTGGTAAAAAACATGAAGAGCATATNGCAGTTTATGGTTCTGGTAATGAAGATAGGTTNACTGGACTNCATGAAACTTGNAGCATTAAAGAGTTTAGGTATGGAGTAAGNGATAGAGGAGCATCTATNAGAATACCTATGGGTACAGCAAATGCAGGGTATGGATATTTAGAAGATAGGAGNCCATCTGCTAATGTNGATCCATATCAACTNTGCTTNATGNTAATGAAAACTTGCTGNGAAAACCAAATGGCTNANNTTTAAATTATAAATTNGGGGGCTNCTAANTAGTGGCCCCTAAAAAAAATATAGAAAAAANTAAATAAATTCTTACCTTTTATGGCACTATAACTTTTAATTNTTTACAAAATAAATGTTNTTAANCATATTAAATAATTTTCAANACANTATATCTCAATTTTATCTTTTTATTGANGCNTACCANTTACCNATTTTCTTNTTAATTCTNTTATTGATGGTTTTTTCNTTCATTTNAGAATTNCTACCNATGGAAGTTACAGCNTTAGCAACATTAGGATTATTATGGTTCTTNAATATTTTAACTATTGAAGAATCGATNAGTGGNTTTGGAAATAAAGCTGTGGTAACAATTGGTGCAATTTTTATTATTAGTAAGTCTNTNGTTAAAACTGGATTTTTAGAAGTTTTNATTGATTATTTTTACAGAATTGGTGGAAATTGGAAATGGATTTCTTTNACAATTTTTTTCATAATGGTATCAGTNATATCTGGATTTATAAATAATACTGCTGCNGTTGCAATTTTNATTCCATTAGCAATCAATTTGTGCCAAAAATTTCATATTAGTCCAACAAAAATTTTACTNCCNTTNTCTTATGCTGCAATTTTTGGAGGAACTTTAACNNTAATTGGTACATCAACNAATNTACTTGTTAACTCATTTTTAGAATCAAATAATTTNCAGACTTTNAGAATGTTTGAGTTTACCAAGCTTGGTATAGTATTTTTANTAATTGGNACATTATATAATTTNATTATNAGTAANTGGTTTTTACCNTCNAGNGCAATNACNACTTCTNTAACACANAAATATCANATGAGAACTTTTTTNACNGAATTTAAAATTACNGAAAAATCTCCTTTAAATAATTCNTCATTTAGGATNTTANATATTAAAAAATNTTTTGATGTTCAAATNCTTAAAATTATTAGAGATAAAAAAGAAATTGTAAATGANTTNAGATTTTCTACTTTAAAAGAANACGATGTTATTATTTGTCAAATTAATATTAAAGANATAATTAAGTTNAANGATAAATATAANTTACTTCTTNTATCTGAGATTAAGATAAATCAGCAGGAGCTTGCTGGTGATAATTATATTCTTGTTGAAGGATTAATNCCNGATAATTCTAATTTAATAAATAAAACAGTNAGTCAAATTGATTTTAGAAAAAAATTCAGTTCNTTTGTTTTNGCTATTAAAAGACAAACTGAATTATTAAGAGANAAAGTTGCTCACATTAACCTTAAATTTTCAGATACACTATTAATAATGCTTCCTAANAANAAATTAGACTNATTACGTTCTTCAAATGATTTGATAATTTTAGAAGAATTAGATATTCAANTNAGATACCAGAAGTATTGGTGGCTATCAATTTTAATTTTTCCTCTGATTATGATAGTTGCATCTTTTAATNTNNTAACNATAGTTGAAGCAACAGTTATAGGTGCTATAATANTNCTNGTTTTGAGATCTATTTCTATGGAAGAAGCATATGAATCAATTAATTGGGCAGTTATTTTTTTGATTGCATTATTAGTCCCNATAGGAATTGCTATGGAAAAAACAGGNACAGGNGAATTTATNAGTTNNTGGATATTAGATTTAGCCCAATATATTGGTANNGANCCNNATACTCAGGCNACTAGAGTAATTTCNATTTTATATNTNATNACTTTTNTTACNTCAGCATTNGTATCTAATGCGGCTGTTGCAATNATATTAACACCNATTGCTATTATACTTGGTCAGCACTTTCAAACTNTAGGNATTGANCCCACNAGAGGCATGTTAATGGCTGTATGTTTTGGTGCTTCAGCAAGTTTTATGACTCCTATTGGNTATCAAACAAACCTAATGGTTTTTGCACCTGGTCAATATAGATTTAAGGATTTCATGTACATGGGTATCCCTTTAACAATAATTTTTTGGTTGACAGCAAGTTATTTGATACCTATTTATTGGCCATTTAACTGATTTTTTTTGTTCAAAAAAAACTTCTATTCTTTATAAGAAAATATTAAATTCTGATTATACACAATATGTCCATTTTAACAAATTGATACAAAAATTCGTTATTAGTATTGATGTGATTATAAAATATTAGATAGTAGTATTCGAAAGAATTTTAACTGAGAAAGGAAAAAATAATGATTAATTGTAATTCTATATTTAAAAAGTCTTTTCTGACTTTATTATTTTTTATGAGTTTTATGTTTGCAGATCCAACTGATGGATGCGAATTAGAAACTAATCAAGTATATTTAACCGCTTCAGGTGATGTCCTATATAATTCAGATACTGATATTGCCGGATTCCAATTTAGTGTAGAGGGAACGACTGCTTCAGGTGCTGCAGGAGGTTCAG
>PANV01000004.1 GCA_002707765.1 Fidelibacterota bacterium | reverse complement strand
AAGCTAAAGTTCCACTTTGGAAAAAGAAAAAAATGTCTCATTAATCAAGTATTAAACAATACTATGGTTAAAGAAAAAAGTATATCAGAATTAAAATCTAGGTTAGAAAACCAAGATGATTTTATTCTGCTTGATATACGAACTGAAAACGAAGTTTTAGTATCAAAAATTACTGAAGATTTCATTCATATTCCTATGCATGAAATACCCTCAAAGCTATCTAAAATCAATAAAAATAAAGAAATTATAGTTTATTGTAAATCTGGAGTTAGATCTGCAAAAGTTTGTGAATATCTCATGCAAAATAATTACTCAAAAGTATATAATCTTAAAGGTGGAATTATTGCCTGGGCAAAAGAAGTAGACCCAAACATGTTTATTATGTAGAAAATTATGGGGAAAATAAATATATTTTCCCCATAGATTCTTTTTATACTAATTTATAGCTATTTTTTTTACTTCGGGCTTAACTGGTTCAAGCTTAGGAATGTAAATAGCTAATATCCCATCCTTCATTTTTGCTGAGACCTTATCAAGAATTACGTCATCGGGAAGATTGAATGTTCTTTCAAATTTTCCATAAGAGTAATCAGAAATATAATCCTTATCATCTATAGATTTTTCACCAGATATTCTTAGCGAGTTATCTACCACTTCAAGATTAATATCTTTTTTACTCATTCCAGGAATCTCAGCAAATATTTGATAACTATCATTTATTTCTCTTAATTCAAATTGTGGCATCCATCGAGAATTTCCATTATTAAAATTAATAGGTTTATAAATTGATAAATTATCAAGCCATTGATCTACTTCATCAAATAAAGTTGGTCTGTTTATCCATTTTACTAGTGTCATTTTTTTCTCCTTTATATTAGAATTAAATTCACTAATTAAATGTGCAAAGCTCATACCAACTTAAAACAAAAAGATAAAAATGTCATAAATTCATTATATTAATGACATAATGTCTTATGTAAATGACAATTAGTCATTAATTTGCCAAAAAGCAAAATCTCCCGGGTTAATACCAACCTGGAATACATTAATTTCTTGTCCATTAGAATCTAAAACATGAACTTCATTAAAACCTGAAAAATCTGTTAATGCAAACCAAAAATATCCATCAATTTTCTCAATATGATAAACTTGCCATTGCTCGAAGTTTCCAATAGAAACAGGCAGCAGATTCAATTCATTATCCATTACAGCTAAACCACCTCCTGATGACCTCATCATATTCGAATTGTGGTTTATAATTGCACCTCCACATGGAGCACCAGAACCATAATTATTCACAGTGATTTCTCCCCAACTAGAAACTCTACTGGCACCATGAAATGTATTCCAACTATTATCATAAAACGTTCTTGAAACATAAACTTCATCCCCATTAAAAGCAACTTGCTGAGGACCATTTCCAACGTCTATAACTTCAACCAAAGAATTAGAATCTGGGTCAATTTTACAAAGCGTGCTACCTGTAGAAAAATAAAAATCTGAATGGGGTATAGTAACCCATAAATATTCACCATCATATTCAATATCTTCAGGTAGACCATTGACAGAAATTGATGATTCTATTNCATAAGTATATAAATTNAAAACCTTTACATCTTGANTATTCCAATTNGTAAAATATAACTTATNNNNAACAATTGNCATTTCCCTNGGNGAAGANCCCATTAAATCTATCTCAATTCCTGGCATTGATANNCCANATGGNGTTATNTCATAAATTTTCATTTTACTATCTCCATTAACAAGAACAATCAATTTATCATTATATACTTCTATAGATTGAACTGTNTCTCCNATATAGTCTGTAGTAAAAATATTNCCTTGTTCATCAATCATAGATATGGTACCATTAGATTGACCATAATTACCCTCATTTGCNATNAAAACCCANGAGCATGTTTGAGCTCCACCACCNCANTCTCCTGTACANTCTAAGTATTGGCATGAACCATTATCAACTACAGCATTAGAGTCGTAATTACATGCCTGAGGATCAAGACAACCTTGAATAGACTCCTCCTCACATGCAGTATTGCCTGAAAGTATATCATCTACAATCAAAACAACATCGACAACATTTTTTATACCATCATCATTTACATCACCCTGACATTGAGAATAAATGCTTGATGAGCAAATAATTATTAAAGATAAAATTAAATACATTTTTATAATCTCCTTTCTCTGCGGTACTTTTTTCTAAAACCATAATTTTTACCGCTAAAAAATGGTTTATTGCTAAAATCGAAAATTTTTTTAATAATCAATATTTTCTACAACAGTAATTGAACCTATCATTCCTTGCTGTGCATGATTACCTATAGAACAAATATAGTTGTAGGTTCCTAGTTGGTTGAAGGTATAAACACCTATTACACAAGAACCAGAGCAAGCATCTAAATAAAAAGAAATTGGACCTGATGTAATTTCTACATCATGAAATCCACTGCTATTTATCCATCTAACTGATTGACCTAACTCAATCTCTAAATGTTGCGGATTGTAATAATAAGAGCCAACATTTACAGTAAAATCTGAATTTTCGTAATCATTACTGTCATCATTATCACAACTAAATAAAAATATTAATAAAAAATAAAAAAATATTTTCAANTNGAACCCCAAATGCGATATTATTAATTAGGAATCACTTTTCTTATCGCGAAAAAAATGATTTAAGAGTTATCTGGCTTACCTTACATGGCTCACAGTTGCGCGACAGCTTCGGANTTACACCGAATTCACTCTTTAAAAGCANTTCAATTTAGTTAAAGTAATTTATTTTAACAAAAAGTTTTCCTGGAAATTTAATGATANGTTATATGAAAAACTTTATAATATGTTAATACCAAAGCCATTCAATTCTTTTNTCAANAACTGTTCTGTAATTAATAGAAAAAGTAAAAATNTCAAGCTCTTCATCAATNTCNGACGGGGAATCATTAATATATTTTTCGAAACCTTTAGCTATNTTAATTCCAANTCCTCCTCCATTTTCAAAACCTAAAAGNATGNTAACACCTGGGATATAAAGGATNGACTCNGAATTTGGGGTNTCNCCNTGANNATCCCAAGANGATCTTCCNGTNTAAATAATATTNAGTGTTGGNCCTAAAGAACTTAGNGAAACCTTGCCTATTTTAAACTTANTAAAATNTCTCGAACTNGACATAGCTAATAATGATATGCCCAACCTATTTGAAGGACTAAAACCATACTCACTCTTATTTAAAGGTGTATTAAAACTNANNNTGCCNCCCCAAAATACAGGNAACTGAATTCTTTTTTTAAAAAATTGTAATTCAAAATTCATTTTATAAGCACCATCACTGATGTAAAAATGCCTATGAGGTGTGAATTGCCCATCAATTTTAGTCCAAGGAGATTCTGTTAAAATATTATCTGATGGTATTTCAAGACCCATNCCAATAAAAACTCTAGNACCTGGGCCCTTCANTTGATTATAAAGTAAATATCTAAAATTTAATTTTGCATCACCTGTGATTCCTCCAAATGCCTTAATACTGCTCCCATCATAAAAATCAGTTNTACTNCATTCTGANCTATGATGANCTGTCAATGAGTTNCCACTNTCATCAACAGGACCANCCCATTNCATACATCTTTCTAAAAAAGATTGCTGAAATGTAATATTCCAATAATCATTTAAACCTATGGTCAAACCCAAATTAAGAATATGATTATTAAATAATCCACTATGATCAAAATTTTCAAGNTTACCCTCAGTATCAATTGCACCTGGAACAANATCATGCCACCAATCAAAGTGTTGATATGAGTAATTAGTGAAAAACATAACTTCACCTGCTTCAAGACCAATACCTGTATCAGAACCGCCAACTGGCAGTGATGGATTCGCTCACATAGCTCANTGAGAAAAAGCAAATGATAAAAATGAAAAAATAAATAAAATTNTTTTAAAAATAAAAATCANTCAACTACCTCAAATCCTAAATCCATAATTGATTTTTTAATTTTATTCAAATCTTCANTTGAACAAATAACCTCTAANTTACCACTTTTAAGTTCAAGATTTAAAAATTCAATACCTTTAATTTTCTTAATTGTTTTTTTTATTGACTCAACACAGNTATTACAACTCATACCTTTTATTTTAATGATTGTGTTGGACTTATTTGCAACAATGTTNGACTTAGAAAAATAATTTAANCGTATTGAGTTNAATAAGATTAAAACAAGAATATAGCCTGATATAACNTCTACAGAACGAGGCAACATATGCATTGAGGCNGAAAGCGATTTTTCCACTGTNAAATNAGGAAATATAAAATCAAATAATAACCCTGATGTAATAGAACATATAATTATTGTNANAACATAAATTATTGTTGATTTTTTACCAATTTGCTTAATTGCAACTGAAATTGTTGCAATATTAGTTGCTGGNCCACTCATCAAAAAAACGATTAAAGAGCCCATAGAAAAACCTTTTAAATGAAGAGCGAGCGCAATTGGTATTGATGCTGTTGCACAAACATAACTTGGNAAACCAAGAAATAACATTATTAACATACCCGTTATACCCATACCAATTCCATTAAAATAATCAGGTGGAATCAAATAAAAAATAGATGCCGCTGTAACAATACCTATAATAAGTGGAGTAGCAATATCTTGTGGTAATCTTATNAATCCATAATCAAAAATTTTCCAAAATTTAGACTCTTCATCNTCACAGCAATCAGTACTACATGATAANGNTTCANCAGTANTANTNTTTTCTTGATCAAANACNGAAACTAATACTCCNCCTACTATACCTGATATAAATGCTACNANAGGCCTAAAGAATGCNAATANTGGNCCAAGNAAACCATATGTTACTAAAATACTATCAATACCTGTTTGAGGTGTAGATATCAAGAAAGATGTGGTAGAAGCTTTACTGGCTCCATGCTTTTTCAANTAGCTGAAAACAGGAATCACACCACANGAACATAAAGGTAATGGTATGCCAAAAAAAGAAGCTAAAAAAATAGATTTTAATTTTTTACTTCCTANATATTTAGTTACNGTTTCTACTGANAGTGAAACAGATAGAATTCCAGAAAATAAAAAACCAAATAATAAATAAGGTGAAATTTCAANNNTNAGAGACCAAATCTTAAAAATAAAATCCATATNTAAATATAANAAAAAAAATATTAAATTAATAACAATATACAACACTAATAATTGAGGATTAAAAATGAATTTTAGAAAATATTCAATGATAATTATTCTACTTCTTTCTACAACTTTATTTTCAAGAAGTATGGAGTTTAATTCATGCAAAACATATGTAAAAGTTGAAAAAAATCTTGAAAAAGGTGAAGAATTTGGATTATTAGCTATGGAAAAAGAGCCTGATAACTCTTATATACCATATTACATTGGAAGATTCATTTATAGGCCTCAAAAACGTATTAATGAAGCAGGAGAAATGTTTCTCAAAGCACTAGAATTAGAAGACACAAAACTTGAACGTTCATTTAGAATAGGATCTGGGAAAAATCAAGTATTTATTAAAACAGTTCATGATGCTATTTCCTTGTATGGCACTGATTGGTTTAATTACGGCGTCGAAGCTGAACAAAATGGAGAAAATATAAAAGCTATTGATTTTTTAGAGACCGCAAGTATTTTTGATGAGAATTTAAAGGGTCAGTGTTTTAGCACGATAGCATTAATTTATTATAATTTAGATAACTTAGAAGATGCTTTTAAATTTATCGATGATGCAATTAATCTAGCTCAAAATTCAAAAGAAGAAATTGAATTTAAAATGATGAAAATTATGTTTTTAAGGAATCAAAAAAATATCGATTCTGCATTTGAAGTTTATAATAGTTTAGACTCAAATAAGTTAAGCTTATCACAAAAGTATAATTTATTTCTTCTACATATGGATAATGACGATTGTGAAAGTGCAATAAATTATGGTAAAGATTTATTTTTACAATTAGAAGAAGATATTTCATCTCCAATGAATTTATTGTCAGAATTCTCGTTTAATCTTGCAGCTTGCTACAACCATAAAGCTGATGTTAAATATAACGAAATAATTGATTACATGGGGAATAGTTCAAGGCATTCGGAGAATTTGACACAAGAATATATTAATTTATGTGATGATATAAAAAGTTTGTATTCAAAAGCAAAAGATTTCTTTAGATTATCAGGAGATTATGATGAATCGTCAAATCCTAATACAAAAGAGTATAAAAGAAAAATGAGAAAAAATATTAGAAAAGTTGACGATACAATAATTCCAGCTCTACTTGAGCTTTAATAAGATTAAGATAATTTTGAACGTTTAACTAAATAATCAATCAATGATTTTTCTAATGTTTCGCTGGTATTAACTTTTAAATAATCAATATTATTTTGGCTACACTCTTTTTTATATATCCCACAAAATTCAGAAACAGCTTTCATATATTCTTTTTTTATTTGACGAGGATCTGTCTTAATACTTGAACTATCTTCAGAATCAATAAAATTGGTAACTTCAGTAAAATTAAAATTTATTTCATTATCATCTAAAATATGGAAAATAATAACCTCATGTCCCTTATGCCTGAAATGACGCAATCCATTTATAACTTCATTTGGATTATCTAATAAATCCGATATTAAAATAATCAAGCCTCTTTTTTTAATTGATTCAGCAAACGAATGCAAAATTGGAGATATTTTAGTATCACCTTTAACTTTTGAAGAATGTAATACATTTAATAAATAGTTTAAATGACCAGTTTTTGATTTTGGAGGTATATAATCAATAATTTCTTTGTCAAAAGTAGCCAAACCAACAGCATCTTGCTGCTTAATCATCAAATATGCTAATGAAGCACTCAAAGTCTTTGCATAATCAAATTTTATCATATTATTATTTGAGCCATAACTCATTGATGAACTTTTATCTAAAATAATATATGTTTTTAAATTTGTTTCTTCTTCAAATTGTTTGATGAAAAGCTTATCTGTTTTCGCTAACAATTTCCAATCTATATACCTAATTTCATCGCCAAATCCGTATGGCCTATGCTCTGAAAATTCTACAGAAAAACCGTGATATGGACTTTTATGTAAACCTATAATAAAACCCTCGACAACAAGCTTTGCCCTTAAATATAGATTATCAATTTTCTTTACTACGGATGGTGATAAATATTTTTGATATTCTTGATTCAAAATTATTTTTTATACTTTTCTAATAAATTATCAAGTATATCATCAGATCTAATACCTTCTGCCTCTGCATTAAAATTTGGTATTATTCTATGCCTTAAAACAGGTTTTAGTATAGAGAACATATCATCCATATCAGGAGTAGGTTTACCTAATAAAATTGATTTAGCTTTAGCAGCCATAATTAAATATGAACTTGCTCTAGGTCCAGCTCCCCAATTGATATATTTTTTAGTAATTCGCTCTGATGTTTTATTTGGTCTCGTATTTTGAACGAAATTTACAGCAAATTCAATTAAATGATCTGAAACTGGTGTATTTAAAACTAAATTTTGATATTCAATTAATTTATTCTTACCAATTATTTTTTCAATATTAGTCTCACTTTTAGAAGTATTGTTTTTTACTATATCCAATTCTTCCTCTAAATTTGGATATGAAATAATTATGTTAAACATAAATCTATCTAATTGGGCTTCTGGAAGAGGATATGTACCTTCTTGTTCTATTGGATTCTGGGTTGCCATAACAAATAGAGGTGAATCAATATCATACGTTTCTCCACCAATCGTCACACGACTCTCTTGCATTGCTTCAAGCAATGCAGATTGTGTTTTAGGTGGAGTCCTATTTATTTCATCTGCAAGAATTATATTTGAAAAAATGGGTCCTTTTATAAATTTAAATGCTCTTTTACCAGATTTTGAATCTTGTGTAATAATTTCAGATCCGGTTATATCTGAGGGCATAAGGTCTGGTGTGAATTGAATTCTATTAAAATTTAAGTCTAAAATTTGTGATATAGTTTTAATGATAAGAGTCTTACCTAATCCAGGTACGCCTTCTAAAATAATATGGCCCTTACATAACAATGCTATAAATATATATTCAATTACATCTTTTTGACCAATAATTATTTTTGATAATTCATTATAAAAATTTTCCTTATCTTTTGTTAAATTTTCTAAAGATTTTATATTATCCATAATGACCTTAATCCTTTATTTATAATTATGAGTATAAAATTTAATATATTTAATAAAATATTTTAATTAAATAAAAAAATAACATTAAAATGAACAAATCAATCATAGTAGGTAAAAATATTTCTGAGCTTTCAACTATTTGCATAGAAAATAAATTCCCAAAGTTTCATGGTGAACAGCTTTACAAATGGCTCTACCAAAAATCTGTAAATGATATTACAAAGATGAGTAATATACCAGATTCTTTGAAAATAATAATAAATAAAAAGTATAAGCTAAATCCTTTAAAAATTGAAAAAAAATTAAAATCTAAAAATGAAGATACAATAAAATATTTATTTAAAACAAATGATCATAAATTGATTGAATCTGTTAGTATGATTGATAGTGGAAGGCATACTTTGTGTATATCTTCTCAAATCGGTTGTAGCGTAGATTGTGATTTCTGTGCAACTGGTAAGATGGGTATAATTAGAAATTTAAATTGTGGTGAAATTATTCAACAACTTATTTCAATATCAGCTTAAAGAAAACAAAAAATAACTAATATTGTTTTTATGGGAATGGGAGAACCTTTTTTAAACTATGCAAATGTAATTAAGGCTTGTGAAATCATTAATGACCCCAGCGGTTTTAATTTAAGTAGCAAAAGAATAACTATTTCTACTTCAGGTATACTACCAATTATGAAACAATTTATATTAGAAAAACATAAATATAAATTAGCAATATCCTTAAATGCATCTAATAATTCAGATAGAGATAAGCTTATTCCTATTAATAAAAAATGGCCAATTGAAGACATCCTGGATACAATTAGAGATTATAAATATCAAAAATATAGACCGATAATGTTTGAATATGTTTTAATTGATGGGGTCAATGATAGTATTGAAAATGCAATAGAATTATCAAAATTACTAAAAAAAATTCATTGCAAAATAAATATTATCCCATATAATGAAACTGAAAAAAATTATAAACGTTCAAAAAATATAGAAAAATTTGTTACTAAACTCAACGAAATTAAAAGTAATTATAGGGTATTAATACGTTGGAGTAAAGGACAAGATATTGATGCAGCATGCGGACAACTGGCAACATTAAATGAATGAAATCATAAATCAAATAAAAAAAATTATTGATATGAGACCTGAAAAATGTATTGTATTGGGATCAGGTTTGGATAATTTTATTAATGAGTTGGAAAATACTAAAACTTTAGATTATGACCAAATTTTAGGTTTTCCTAAAACGAATGTAGATGGCCATGCTGGTCAATTTGTATTTGGGTATTTGAATAACATTCCTATATTATGTGCAAAAGGTAGATTTCACCACTACGAAGGCCATTCATTTGAAGATGTTGGAATCATTATAAAAATTTTTAATTTTTTTAATCCAAATAAAATTTTAATTACTAATTCTTGTGGATGTTTGAGATTAGATTGGGAACTCGGAAATTTTATGATTGTTGAAAAATTTTTAGATTTTTCTTTTATAAGTAAAAATATTCCCATCTATTTTGACCTTAATAATAACCTCAAAAAAAACTATAATATTTATAAAGGCTGTTACACGTATACTATAGGACCTACATATGAAACTAAAAGTGAAATAGATGAAATAATTAATTTAGGTGGAGATGCAGTTGGCATGTCAACATTTCCAGAATATTTAATGTGTAAAAAATTAAACATTGAACCAATAATAATATGCTGCTTAACAAATTATGGTGCTGGGTTAAAAAAAGAAAAAATAGATCATAAAGATGTTTTGATTAATGCAAATAAATCTAAAAAAAAGTTTAATCAACTAATCATAGATATTATACAAAATACTTAATTCCAAAAAAAATTGATGATAATATCATCAATACTACAGTAGTAATAATTATAATTAGGACAAAATTTATAAACCTCGACATATGCCCCATATTTTTTGTTTTATTTTTAAAGAAAAAAGGGAGTGATGGTTCAGGTTTATCTAAAAATTTACATAGAGGTCCCCAACCATCCTTAACCTGATATACTAATAAACGTTCTGATGGGACATAATCAATAACTGACTGATTCCAATCATTAAAACTATTTTTTCTTTCCTCATCTGTTTTAGCACCCTTAAATGCGCCATCTTTACCTAAAATCATTTTATTATGTATATCTTTTTGTAATTTAAATGAAGTATAAGGAAGCTTTGCAAGAAATCTAAATGCAAAACTTTTTAAAACTTTATTATTTAAAACGTTCCAGCTCTTAATCCAACTATCATCATCCCTTACAGTAAGTATAACTTTAGCATCAGGATAAAAATCCATTAGCTCTTTATAATAATTACAACTCGGGAAATCTAAGCAAGCACCATAACCTTTAAAAATTGTTTCCCAATCAAAATTTTTATGTACTGATTTATTAAAGATTAGGTTATGCCAAAGCGTTGCATCTTTCTTATTTAATAATATATTTTGCATGTGATAGGAAGGCTCAGAATTTAAATATTCTAAAGCATATTTTAAACTTCGTGTACCTGTTCTACCCCAACCAGCACATATTACTTTCATATTATAATTTTATTTAATCTAAATTAACTTTTTAATATAAAAAAAAATAGTTTAATCATTATAGAGTAATTTTCAATTTTTAATCAACTTCAAATGACTTAAAGTAATACTTTAAATAAAATATTGACATGAATGCATTATTTTTTATAAGTTAGTGTCTAGTTGAGTATTTTTAATGTATTACAATACTTAACTAATAATCTCATTTTGAGATTTAAATCGTAGAACTAAATGAGTTCTGGGATTAACAAAAATAAGTTAAGGAGAATAACAATGAAATCAGCTTTATCAAATGTAAACGGTTGGTTAGGTGGAATCGTTGGATTGTTAAAGACAGTTATTGTGTTCTTTGTTTTTGCAGGTATCCTGTGGCCAACAGGTCTACCAAATGCAATAGGTGGTGTTATGAATCTTATCGGAACATTCATTGGTGGTGGATTAGCAGGACTTTTAGCTCTTGTTGTGTTTGTTTCATTTATGGACTAATCAATCACTGTAAGAAAATGTTTATGGGCAATATTTATATTGCCCATAGACAAACTTACAATCTTAAATAGGAGTTAAAATGAAAAAAGCAATAACTAATGTCACTACTTGGTTAAATGAATTTACTGATCTACTTAAAGCACTGATAGTCTTTGGAATAGTTTCCGGAATACTCTATGATGATTATTTTGGTGTTATTGGTGGTATCGGTAGGCTAATGAACAATATAAACCAAGGTGGACTAGCTGGTTTAGTCGCTCTTGTTCTTGTTGTGACCTGGTGGAAGAAAAAATAGTTTAAAAAATCGTCGGAATATAAAAAAGCTCCTTTGGGAGCTTTTTTATTTTAAATCAGCTTTTACAGTTATTAATCCTTTTCTAAATACACATTTAGTAATAATTTTATTTTCATTAATATAAAACTTACGTTTTGCATCTTTCATAAATAAAGCCCAAGTAAATACATCTGTTTTATCTATCATAGGATTATTATAATCTTTAAATACTAAATCTAACTCATAAGCAGAATCTATAATATCATATTTTATGAATGCATCATAAATGACTCCTTCCCTTTCTATAATTAAATTTGAAGGTATAATATCACTATTCATAATAAAATGTAAAAAACTAAAAATATTGAAGTATTCTTTTTTTATCTCAAAATTTGAATCACTATAGTAAATTTTATTGTTTATTTTTTTAGTTACTAAATTATTATATACACCAGGTTGATTTGTATTCTTAGAAAACTGTAAAATATGATTATTTTTATCTAATATAATTCTATATTCATTATTGATTGGGAAAATAATATCAAAAAATTTTCTTGTTTCAACATTAAAAATTATCTCATTAACCAATTCATCATCGTGTATAATTTCATTATTTTTAATGTTACAATCAGCTACATATAAACCTAAATATTTGATTTTGTAATCAAGTTTTTCATAGCCAAAAGTAATAGTTAAAAAAAATAAAACGTTTAATATATTCTTTTTTATTTCCATTCGTACCTATATAACGGACCTATTATTGCAAAAATAACAATATAAATCGGGTGTATTGTAGATAAAATAATAAAACTCAGCCAATCCCATTTTAAATTATTTTTTAAATAAATAGGATTAATCATAAAATAATCTGGAATAATTTTAAATAATAAAGCTATTAAATAAATAGGTGATCCTGTTTTGCAAAATTTCATTATTAAAAAACAACAAATTAAATTAACTAAAAATAAGAAAGGTAAAATAATTTTCATTTCTTTACTAATAAATTGCAATTTATAATAATGAAATCCTTTAGATGCATATCTAGATCTCTGATTGATAAATTCTTTTAAGGTATTTGGAGATTCAGAAAATACCATGGATTTTTTATTTGAAATAAATTTAACTCTACATCCAATATAATGAACTATTTTATGTAAAACTAAATCATCATCTCCAGATATTATATCTTTTATTTGATGATATCCCTTCATTTCTAAAAAATATGATTTTCTATATGCTATACTTCTTGCATTGCAAGATAGAATTAAATCTTTACCAATAGAATATCCACTAAATATATCTTGTGCAATACTATCCATCATAAATAGATTATTAAAAATATTACTTCTCTTGTTAATTAATGGGGTTAAGCTTGATACAAAGCCTACGGAACCATCCTCAAATGGAGAAACCATACTTTCTATCCAATTTTTAGACATAAAGCAATCTGCATCTGTCTGTAAAATAAGTTTTCCCTTACTTTGCTTTATACCATTATGTAATGCCCATTTTTTACCAGACCAAATAGGTGGACAACGGTCTATATTAATAATTTTTAAATTACTAATTATATCTATGTAACTATTAAGAATTCTTTCCGAATTATCATTTGATCTATCATTTACGATAACAATTTCGAATAAGTTTTTAGGATACTCTTGATTATTTAAAGAAAATAATAATTTGTCTAAATTTTTTTCTTCATTTCTAGCAGCAACAAGTACAGTTACAAAAGGACTATATTTTTGACTTTTCTTAAAATCTTTTATAATAAATTTGTAACCTTCAAGTAACCAAATAATAAAAAAACAATAAATGACTAATATAATTACTAAAATAAAAATATCTATCTCCAGCCTAATCTTCTAGAAAATGGGGCCATAATAGCAACTAATACAACATATGGGATTTGAATTATAAACCAATATATGAAATCTAAAAAAATAAATCTAAAATTAAACAAAAGTACACCCAGGCAATAAATAGTAAACTCCAAAATAAATTTTAAACAAAATATTATTACTAAGAATTTTATTGAATTATAATAAACAAAAGGTGAAATTAGAAAAAATAAATTTGAAAAAAAAGTTGATAACATTATTATAAAAAAAGGCTTATTAAATTTCCACATTTCAGTACCATCTCCAGCCCATCTCAATCTTTGAAAGAAAAAATCTTTCCATTTAAAAATAATTTTAGAATTTACGAATGAGTCAGGAGAACTTGAGACTACAACTTTAGCCTTATTATATTTTAAACAAAGATGCATAAAAATACTATCATCGCCCATTAGTAAATTAGAAATTTTAGAAAAGCCATTAACTGATTTAAACAAGTTTTTTTTATATGATATGTTTTGCCCTGTAGAAGCTAATGGATAATTAAGATTAAATGAACTAAGTGTTGAAATCATAAGCATAAGCAAATCAATTTTTTGAAATTTAGAAACTAAATTTGAACTTGAATTAACAAAAGATAAACCAACAACAAAATTAACATCATTAGAATAATTACTCATGATTGATTGAATCCAATTTTCATTTAATGAACAACCTGAATCTGTAAAAATTAAATAATTATTTTTTGAAACTTTAATTCCTGCATCAATAGCTTTCTTTTTAAAAGATAAACTTTTAGATCCTAAATTTGAGGAGACATATTTAAATCGACTATCAATAGACACAAATTGATTAATAATTTTTTTGCTATCATCATTGGAATTATCATCAACTATTATAAATTCTAAATCACCTTTAAATTTTTGTTTCTTTAAATCATGTAAAAGATTATATATAACTAATTCTTCATTTTTTACACAAACTATTACGGATACTGAATCAATGTCATTGGTCAGAACGTTGTTTTTTGAAAAAAAATTTTTAAGTAAACCGATTATAAATAATAATAAAACAAATGCATATACGTAGATATTCACATACAAGAAGAATAATAATAAATCAAACATTCTAATTAATATTAAATCAAATGATGTTTATTCATCCAATCGTTATTAACAAACTTTGATAAATAATTTCTTATTGAATCTGGCAAAATAATTAAACAATTTTGATGGCTATCTAAATCTTTTGCACATTGCATAGCGGCCCATACAGCACCACCTGAAGAACCACCTACTAGTAGACCTTCTTCTTTGATTAATCTTCTAGATAATTCAAAAGAATTTTTATCATTTATTTTTATATACTGATCAACTAGTTTATTATCAAGAACATCTGGGAAAAAATCATAACCGATTCCTTCAACTTTATAAGAAAAAACTTCATCTCCGCCTCCAAGTATTGAACCATAAGGGTCTACACCAATAATTTTTGTTTTAGGAGATTTTTCTTTTATCTTTTTTGCAATTCCAGTAATTGTTCCTCCAGTACCAACTCCCATTACAATCATATCTAAATTATTATCAAACTCATTTAATATTTCTTCAGCTGTATACTTATAATGTGCATCTGGATTATTTAAATTTGAGTATTGATCAAGTATGTGTGAATCTTTAATTTTTTTATTTAATTTTTTAGCTAGCTCAATATGACTTTCAGGATCATTCCATGCTGCTTCAGTTGGAGTTCTATAAATGGTTGCACCAAGAGCACTCAATACAACTTCCTTTTCCTTACTCATTTTTTCTGGCATCGTTATTATCATTTTATAACCTTTTACTGCAGCAGCTAAAGCTAATCCAATTCCAGTATTGCCTGATGTAGGCTCAATTAAAGTATCCCCAGGTTTGATTTTACCTTCCTTTTCTGCGATTTCAATCATTTGCTTTCCAATTCTATCCTTAATTGAACCTCCAGGATTAAAAAATTCACATTTAACAAATAAATTACATTTTAAACTATTTCCAATTTTATTGAGCTTTACTATTGGAGTATTACCAACTGTTTCTAAAATATCTTTTAATATCATATGCTTAACTCACCCTTATATTTTATATTACCTCTAGATATAAATACACTTTTATTACTTTTAAAAATAATTTCTGATTCGCCACCATCATTGATGATTCTAATATTTCTAGATTTCGAATCTTGATAATGATGAAAAGCGCAAGCTAAACTTCCTGAAGAACAAGATTTCATCATTGATTCAACACCTTTTTCATAGGTTTTAACTTGAATAGTATTATTATTAATAATTTTATAAATATTAACATTTACACCATCAGGTAAAAATAACTTATTATATCTAATTTTCTTAAGTTTTTTTTCAAGTAATTCTTTGCTGTTAAATAATATGTCATCACTAGATTTTATTACAATATGTTTAGCACCTGAATAAATATAAAAACACTGAAAATTATCAATCAAATATGATTCAAAAAAAAGATTAGAATTTTCCCATTTTAAATTATTTTTATCAAATTTCATTGTATGTGGATTATTTAATTCAATCTTAATTTTATTATTTTTTAAAAAATCAATACCACATTCTCCTGAACCCGTTATAATTTTTTTAATATTAATATTATTTTCTAATAAAATTTGTGAACTACATATTGTACCATTTAAACAAAANGTCNCCCATGAACCATCATTATTATAGTAATCTATCGAAAATAATTTATTTTTACTTCTTATAAGTATTAAACCATCAACTTTTTCNGAACTATAGCTTTGACATATTTNTTGAATGAATTTTGGTGATAAAATTTTCGATGTATTAAANGGATATAAAANTATNAAGGTATTTCCGCTACTACTACATTCGTAATAAGGGATTTTCATATTTTAAATGAATGAAAGATTTTTATCTTTATCTGATAAAATAATCTCATTATGATTTAATTCCCATTTAATGCNTATATTGGGATCATCATATTTAAATCCAGAATCATAATCTTTATTATNNTANTTATCAACCTTATATAAAACNATCGCCTCTGAACTCAANGTTAAAAAAGCATGGCCAAATCCTTTGGGTATAAAAATCTGTTTTTTATTTTCTTCACTCAAAATTACTGAAATATATTTTTTATATGTTTTTGAATCAGGTCTTAAGTCTACAGCAATATCTTGTATTTTNCCTTTTATAACACGCACCAATTTTGATTGTTCAAAAGGGTATTTTTGAAAATGTATTCCTCTCAAAACNCCAAAACTAGATTTTGTTTGATTNTCTTGAATTGGNNTAAAGTCTTTTAGAAATTCGCTAAATACTTGTTGGTTGTAAGATTCAAAAAGATAGCCTCTTTTATCAGAAAATATTTTAGGTTTTAAAATTTTAACATCTTTTATATNNGTTTTTTCTATCATTTTAAAAACTTCTTTAAATAATAACCATAAGGATTATTATAACTATCAATTAATTTTTTTAATTGGCTGTCNTTAATNTAATTATATTTGTAGGCAATTTCTTCTATACATGATAGTCTTTTNCCTTCACGGTCTTCAACAGTNTTTACAAAATTAGATGCCTCTACTAATGCATCATATGTGCCAGTATCTANCCAAAAAACAGTATCAAAAATATTTGCATTAAGTCTATTTTGTTTTAGATATTCTAGATTAACATCAGTTATTTCTAGNTCTCCTCTNTNNGATGGNTTNATATTTTTNGNAATANTTATNACATCATTTTTATAAAAATATAAACCAACTGCTGCNTAATTNGATTTNGGNTNTTNAGGNTTNTCTTCAATAGAAATAACTTTATTTTTNTCATTAAATTCAATAACCCCATATCTCTCTGGATCTTTNACNCTATAACCAAAAATCAATGAATTATCACTNTTTTCAATATATTCTTTTGNTTTTANCANAGTTTGAGGGAGTGTTTTACCATAAAATATATTATCNCCAAGNATTAAGCANACATCATCNGAACCAATAAATTTCTCACCTAAAATNAATGCTTGAGCGATNCCTTCNGGCTTGGGNTGTGCTTTATAACTNAGATTAATNCCATAATTNCTGCCATNNCCTAAAAGTTTTTNAAATTTAGAAATATCTTCNGGTGTTGATATTATNAAAATATCTCTNATTCCTGNTAACATTAACGTAGATAAAGGATAAAAAATCATAGGTTTATTATATATGGGAAGTAATGATTTAGTTANAGTTTTTGTTATAGGNTATAATCGAGTTCCCTTACCNCCAGCTAAAATAATNCCTTTCATTTTATAAATCTCCCAATCTTTCTANATTATATTTTTTANTAATTATATCTTTCCACCANATTTTATTATTAATATACCATGTAATTGTATCTTTTATNCCNTTATTAAAAGTATATTTTGGCTTCCAGCCTAANTCATTTTTTATTTTACTNGCATCAATNGCGTATCTGAAATCATGTCCTGGTCTNTCTTCAACATAAGTTATTAATTCCTTATNAGTATCATATTTTTGTGATGGTTTAAGATTATCCAAAATTTCACATATAGTATTTACAATATCCAAATTTGTTTTTTCTTCATTCCCTCCAATATTATATGTTTCTCCAATTTTACCTTTCATTAAAACAGAGTATAATGCATCACAATGATCTTCAACATGTAGCCAATCTCTTATATTTTTACCAGTCCCGTATATAGGTAATTTTTTTGANTTTAAACAGTTGATAATCATTAAAGGAATTAATTTTTCAGGGAATTGATAAGGACCGTAATTATTTGAACAATTGGTTAATAGTATTGGTANATTATATGTTTTATACCATGCCCTAACCAAATGATCTGAAGCTGCTTTTGAAGCAGAATAAGGAGATGAGGGATCATAAGGGTTTGATTCGGTAAAATAATCATTTTTTCCTAAACTCCCATATACCTCATCTGTTGAAACATGAAGAAATTTAAATGCATTATTTTTTTTATNTTGTATTCTACTTGCCTCTAAAAGTCTATGGGTTCCTATAATATTGGTATTAATAAAGTCTTCAGAAGAATCTATGGATCTATCTACATGAGATTCAGCTGCAAAATTAATGATGCAGTCTGGTGAAAAATTACTAATACATTTTTTTAGCTTTTTATAATCTTGAATATCACCGTTTATAAAACTATATGAAGAATTATTTTCAATTTTTTTCANGTTGTTAATATTTGCNGCATATGTAAGCTTATCATAATTTAAAATTATATTATCATGATTCTTAATTTGTGATAATATAAAATTACTACCAATAAAACCATATCCACCTGTTACTAAAATTTTCATTTTATTTTTCATTCATTANAAGTCCTCAAACTTATGNCCAAATAACCCAAAAATAAAACCAATAGATTTAAAAAAACGCTTTATCATTTTATCAAAATATTGATTATATCCAAGTAGGAGCAAAAGTAAATTTGGAAGAAAAATAATGATAGAACTTAATGTTTTAAAGATTGAGGTAAAAGTTGTATTGATAATTTTCTTAAATTTTTTCTTATCTTTAAGCATATAAAATCTAANATTNCCTATCATATAACATCTCTTCCAGACAAATTCTAGTTTTGAATATTTTATATGTTTTTTTGAAATCAGTATAGCCTTTTTTGCATTTGAAATTTTATAATCATTTTTTAAACTTAAAATATAATTATCGAAGTTAATTTTGTCATTAAATTTTTGCAATAAATCAATATTACATTTTTCAAATAATTTAACATTGAAAATTGCATTCGTACCTANAAATTGATTTTTTAATTTTTTAAAACTATAACCAAAATAAGTAGATACAATATCTGCTTTATTTTTATTAATTTTTATATATAATTCGTTTAACCAATTTGTATCAGCCATTTTATTATCTTCAAGTAAAGCTAAATATTTATAATTTTCAAAAATTATTTTAAAAACATTGTTATCAGATGAATTANCAGAATACTTATTATAATATTTTAATCTAATTTTAGAATCAAAATTCATGAAATCTATTACTCTTTTAGAAGATTTATTTATATCACTATCAATTATAAATATATCAAAAACTTGAAGTTTTTGATTCAATATACTTTCAATACATTTTCTTAACNAAATCGGCTGNTTATAAGTAAAAACACATATTGCTATATCTTTATTCATTTTTTGCTTGAGTATATTTAATGTAAATTANGTAGAAATTAAAAAAANTNAACCAAAATGAATAGAGATTTTAATCAATTATATGTATCTAGATCATTAAACCATTTTAAACAAGGAATGAAAGAAANATGGAANTTAAAAAATTATTCAAACCCTAATAAACCATCAATNTTTNTAGGTATTTATAATAATGAAGANTTNCAATTTGCATTAAACCATCAATCTTATGGAATTGTTATTTATGGTGGAAACGATTTAAATCCTAAAAGAGTTAAAAANTTGNTTTCAATAAAAAAAAATACATTTTTNACATTTGGATATGCTTGGATTGCTGATTTTTTTATTAAACATAATATCAAATATAAGCAAATGATTCTACCTATAAAAAAATTTGATNATTTAAAACCAACTAAGCTAGGTAAGAATATTTATGTTTATATTGGGCAACCTAATAATAAAAGATATGAATATTTTAAATTTGATGAAGTAATTATTCCATTAATTGAAAATTTTGGTGAAAATAGAGTTATATGGGTAAAAGGTAATTCACATGTAAATTTTAAATCATTAGTTGAAAATTATTATAATGATTGTTTTATCTTTGTAAAACCAAATATTAGAGGTGGGTCAACAACTATGTGGGAATTAGCACATATGGGAAGAAAAACAATTGCTCAAAATCAAGGTGGTGCCACAAATGTTTTAGAATATAGAGATCTAAACCATATGATTGATTTAATTTATGAAGAATCTAAGAAAATAGGCACTATTCAAAATGAAGTTCATGATAGTATTAAAGAGATTTTTCAAAATAATGATGATTGGTTGAAGTTAAATTTTTGGAAATAATCATAATGTATAAAAAAACATAAATAAATATTACATATGTAATTAAAATTAGCTATGAATATTTACATCAAAATATTATTATTCATTATTTGTATGAAAATATTAACCTATTTTTTTAGGAATCAATTTAAAAAAAATTGGTTAGTATATAATATTCATGATAAGTATTTATGTGAATCTGCAAAAAAATATCTAAGAGGTTCTCTAATTGATATTGGATGTGGAGAAAAACAATATAAAAAAATGTTAAAAAAAATTGTTGATTCACATGTAGGCTTAGATCATATTGAAACATTTCATGATAAAACTAATATTGATCTATTTGGTACTGCATATGAAATACCTGTTAAAGATAATAGTTTTGATTCAGCAATTTGTACTGCTGTTTTAGAGCATCTCGAAGAACCTGAATTAGCCTTAAAAGAATGCTATAGAGTACTTAATAAAGGGGGTGTGGCAATTTACACAGTTCCTTTCATATGGCATGTACATGAAGCTCCTAGAGATTTTTATAGATTTAGTAAATATGGATTAAGATATCTTTTTAATAAAGTCGGTTTTGAAATTTTAGAAATCAAGGCTTTGTCCGGTTTTTGGGTTACTTTTGGTCAGCTTTTTGTTTACAAAATATATGGATACAATAAAGGAATTATTAAAATAACACAGATAATTCCATTATTAGGCTTCATTATTCAAAGAGTTAGTTATATTTTGGACAAATTAGAAAAAAAAGAAAAATGGACATGGATGTATAAAATAATAGTTAAAAAAAAATAAACATGAATTTCGAATATTCTAAATTAGAATCTGATAGATTTCAGAAAAAGATTTTTAAAATTCAAACTCAAGATATTGATGTTAAGTTATTACAAAAAAATATTATTGACAATGAAGCTGATATTGTTTTTTTAAGAATACCATCTAACAAATCTAATCAAATTCAAAAATTAGATTTGTTAGGAATGCCATATTTACAAACTGACACATTAGTATATTATTATTCTGATTTAAAAATATATGAACCAAAAGAATTAATTAACAAAGACGTTACCTTTAAGATTATTGAGAATTCAGAGGTTGATAAAAATGAAGTTAGGAGATTAATCCCTAAAATATTTAGAAACTACACCAATAACTATTTTTCTAATAAATATTTAAATAAATCTGATATAACTAAAGGATATATTGAGTGGGTAATTGGTTATTGTGAAAAAAATGAGGGACAAATTGCTTGGTTTGTAAAAAAAAATGGTTTGAATATTGGTTTCGCAACATGCTCTTTTAGCAAGAAAAATAATATTTCAGAAGGAGTCTTATACGGAATAGACTCAGATTTTTCAGGTGCTGGGCTATATGGAGATATTATCCGTTTTACACAATCGTATTTTAAACGTTTAGGTATTGGTAGAATGAGAGTTTCTACCCAAGTTCAAAATTTTGCAGTGCAAAAAGTGTGGTCAAGAGAAGGATTTTTTATGAGAGAATCTCTATCTACAATACATATTAACTCTTTTTTAAGCTACTCAGATATTAAAAAAAATTCCATTAAACTAAAAATATCCCACACTGATATTGAAAATTTCGGGAAAATTAGTGGTGATTTTAATCCTATTCATTTTGATAAAGAAAGTGCAAAAAAACTAGGATTTAAGGATACTATTGCACATGGTATCATAGCAAATGCATTTATGTCCAAATATCATGGAATTGATAATCCAGGACATGGGACATTATTCATGAGCTATAGATATAAGTTTTTTAAACCACTTTATCCAGATCATAATTATGAGGTCGAAATATCATTTCCTTATTTAAAAAATGGAATTTTTCTTAGTGTTGCTAAGTTTTATGATGAAGATAAAAAAATCTGTATAATAGCATATAGTGATTTGATGAATAAGGATAATTATTAAATACTTGATACAAATATAATCAAATTTATATATTCGATTTAATAAGTTTGATATTAGATAAAGTTAGGCATCAATCAAAAGTGATTTAAATAGAAAAATAACTTAATGATTTTTAAAATTCTTAAGAAAGTATCAAACATCTTTGATTCTTCAGTAAGATACTTTAACATTAAATGTGAATTTTGTTAAAAAATATCAAACTTAATAATGAAAAATAACCCTTATAAAATAGTTAAAATGCTTGAAGAAGAAATTGCAGCATATACTGGTGCAAAATATGCAGTTTCAGTTGATAGTTGTACAAATGCATTATTTTTGTGTTGTAAATATTTGCAGGTGAAAGATGTCATTATTCCAAAGCATACATATGTCTCTGTACCAATGTCTGTAATACATGCTGGAGGCAATGTTATTTTTCAAGATATTCATTGGAGTGGGATTTACCGATTAAAACCTTATCCAATTTATGATGCAGCTAAAAGACTTACTTCTAATATGTATATTAAAAAATCATATATGTGCTTATCTTTCCATATAAAAAAACAGCTTGGCATTGGTAAGGGTGGTATGATATTAACTGATGATAAAAAAGCATTTGAATGGTTTAAAAAAGCAAGATATGAAGGAAGAAGTGAAAAGTTTTATAAAGATGATGATATTGATATGTTGGGTTGGAATATGTATATGACACCCCAGCAAGCAGCACATGGCTTGGCTCTAATGCAAAATTATCCTAAACATAAGGATGATTTAGGTGAATATGGAGGGTATAGGGACTTAACTGAATTTACTATATTCAAAGAAAAATAATTAGTTTTTTAAACTTTTTTTATCAAATATTTCTCTCAAATATTTTCTACTATGATACTCTCCTGCCCACGTATCTACCGCAGAACCAAGATCTAATCCAATGCCTCCAATTATTTTTATATAATTACTAAATAATTTAGCATAAGGACCCGCAGCTAATAACCATATATCCACATTTTGATTATTCTTCTCAATACCCTCAATTATATTATAATATTTTTTAAAATCCATTTTATTAAATGGTCCAGCATCTCTTTGAGGCAGATGATATTGCACAATAAGTTTAGAATTATGGTAATTCAAAAAAGACTTAATATTTTTATGTGAAATCAATCCAATGTTTTTATTTGATATAATTTTCTGAGCATTTTCATTTATTAAATCATGATTATTAGGATTTTTAACAAATTCTAAATGGAAGTGACTATCAACGAAATTCTTTGTATTAAATTTATAATATTGAGATATAGATTTATCAAACTTACGTATACTACTGTATGAATGATCTTTTGCTACACCAAGATAATCAGCATTTAAAAAAGACTTAACTAATTCTTTCTTCAAAAATTTCTGAAATTTTAAATTGAATAATCTGATATTGAAATGCCTTAATTTTCTTAAATATTTGATAATTTTAATTCCATGGATTACATTAAATCCAATAATTACATTTTCTCCATCTCCTTTTCTAATAACTGACAAAGGTGTATTGTTATTAATTGATTTTTGAATAATTTTTAATAATTCATTATTATCAATCAAAATTTGATTTTTATTCTTCATTTAGTTTATTTTTTGCTTCAATTATAATAATTTGTGGATTTTTACCTAAAATAATATTTGCAGATAACCTTCTAGAGCCATCCAAAATAAAAACTTCATTTGATCTAAATTTTGCTCCTAATATATTTAAAGATTTTCCCGTTATATATAGTGGCATTCCCATATTTTTATCTTTAAGTAAAAAATTTTTATATTTTATTATATCACTATACCTCTTATTAGAAGTCTTATGAATCAAAACTTTTTCTAAATCTAAATTCTCATTTATACTCATACTTGTATTAAAAACCCTAATATTAACTAAACTCCAAAAGTTTTTATTCCAAATCATTTTTTTCTTAATTTGATACTTAAAAATTTTATTAATTATTCTCTTTATAAAAAATTTTCCAGTCCAAAAATTACTTATTTTGTAAAAATTAATAAATTCATTTACATCTAACTCTTCTAAGCATGATTTTATTTTAATATTAACATTAATTGATTGATCTAAAGTAAGACTATGAGAAAATTGAGTTAAATTATATTTTTTATCCATAATATTTTATTTCTAGATTCATTATGTATCTTGCTTTTATAATTTTTACAACTATACAGTTCAAAAAACTTTTTCTTTAACTTGAAATCTTTAAATAAAGAAGTATATTTACCCCATCTTTTTGAATGACTATCAAATGTAGAAATTTTATTTGTAAAACATGCATTAAATTGATTGTGTTTATAATGATTGAAAAGTTTAATCCATAAATCAGAATCAATTCCGCAAGAAAATTCTTCTGTCCACTCTCCAAAACCCCCTACATCCAATAAAATTTTCTTATTTATTGCAATGGTAGTACCCTGAACTCTATTGCTTGTAAACTTTCTAAGTCTACCGTTATTATCTTTTATTTGGCCAACAATAAAGTTGTAATCATTGAATAATTGCATTGTATGTGCAATTGAGTTATCAGAAATAAAATAATTATCATCATCTAAAAATAATAAATTCTCAAATGATGATTTTTTTACAGCATAATTAAGAACTCTTGATTTTGACATACAACTTTTAAGTTTAGGTAAATAAATCCATTTCTTTATAAAATCATATTGAACGAATTTTTTTTTAAAAAAATGATTCAAACTTTCATTTTCAGCTAAATAAATAGAACGTGAGTCATTTTTGATTTTTATTTTTTTACTATAATTATCAATTATTGATTTTGAATAATGAGATCCATCATCCGCAATTATAACTTCAAAATTTTTAGGGTCTAGATTCTCTTTATCAATAGATTTTAAAGTTTCTAATAATGGATTTTTAAAATCTTTAGTATCAGGGTAATAATGTGATATTATTATTGATATTTTATTTTTCATTTTTTAAAATATTTTTAAAATTATGTAAATCTATATCAGTAGTTATTTTAAAATTTAATTTATTACCTTTAAAAAATTTTACATTAAAATTTTGATTATGATTTATCAAAGCTGACATATCATCGGTATATCCTTTTTTTGATTTCAAAATTACTTTTTCAAAAATTTTCTTTTTAAATGATTGCGGTGTTTGTATTGATTTAATTTTACTCCTATCAAGATACTTTATTTTAGTATCTAATTCTATTAATGAGTCATCTATATCTACATAAGGGGCCACAGCATCGTATTTACTTAAAAGATTTATACTATCATCAATTAATTTTTGACTAATTAAGGGTCTAGCAGCATCATGAATGAGAACATTTTCAGATTTATAAGAGCACAATAACAAGCCATTTTGTGTTGAATGATTTCTTTCTTTACCACCATGTGTTAATTTATAATCTTTATATTCTTTACCAAAAGAATCAATGAATTTTTTGGGGAAAACTAAAATAATCTCATCAACATTTTTATTTTTTTTAAATTCATTTATTGAGAAATCAATAATTCTTCTATGATCTATTTTAATAAATTGTTTCGGAATTTGAGAATTTAATCTTTTGCCCTCACCTCCAGCCAAAATGATAACACTATTCATCCTTTACCCCAAACTGCAAATCGTATAATTTTTTATACTTTTCATTTAATTTCATCAATTCTTCATGAGTGCCATTTTCTATAATCTCTCCATTATCAAAAAATAATATTTTATCAGCTTTTTTTATAGTAGATAATCGGTGTGCAATTATAATGAGTGTCATTTCATTAGAAAAAGAATCTATTGCTTCTTGAATTTTTTTCTCGGACTTAGAATCTAAAGCAGAGGTTGCTTCATCTAAAATTAATATATCAGGATTTTTAATAATTGCTCTAGCAATAGCTAATCTTTGTTTTTGGCCACCAGAAATTCTAATACCTTTTTCGCCAATATTAGTATCAAATTTATCTGACATTTTTTCAATAAATTCAAATGCATTAGCTTTTTTTACTGATTCATAAATATCTTTATCGCTTGATTTTGGACTTCCTAATTTTATATTATTAGAAACAGTATCATTAAAAAGTATACTATCTTGAGAAACTAAACCAATTTTTTGCCTTAAAGAGTTTACATTTATATCTCTAATATCTATATCATCAATATTTATATTTCCATTTTCTAAATGATGAAAATTCATGATTAAATCTGAAAATGTTGTTTTACCTGATCCACTTTCTCCAACTAAAGCTATAAAGTCTCCTTTTTTTATTGATACATTAATATTTTTTAAAACATTAACTTTTTTATCATATGAAAATGTAACATCTTTAAAATCAATCTTATCAATTTTATCAATTTCAATTTTTGAGTTATCATCAAATTCTTCTATCTCTGTTGTATCTAATATATTAAAAACCCTCTCTGCAGATGATATTCCTCTATTTATTTCAGCATTAACATTAGCAATTTTTTTTGCTGGCTGAAACATTGCAAATAAGAATGTAAAAAATTTAATAAATCCATCAGGAGATAAACTTTGGTTTACAAGGACAAGTTTACCGCCAAATAGCAATAATAATGCTCCAATCAAAGCTCCCATCATATCAAGTATTGGTGTATTTAAAAATCTTAAACTTTCAAGTCTAAATTCTTTTGAAAATAGATTAGAATTAAACTTATCGAACTTCTTAATTTGATTTAACTGACTTGTAAATGCTTTTACAATTTTAACATTAGAAATATTCTCGATAACAACATTCATGAGCTTTGCAGTTTGCTTTGTTGAACGCATTGCTTTTCTTCTTATACTAGCGCTTAATTTAACTGTTATAAAAACTGAAACAGGTATTACGATGAAACAAATGAGAGTTAATTGAAGATTAATTAATATTAATGTTATTAAAAAAAATAATACATTAAGTGGTTGATTAAATAAATTTTGAACTGTTTGATTAAATGTATTTTTTATAATTCCTACATCATGAATTAATATTGAAGTTAAATCTGAAGTTTTTTTATTCTTAAAAAAATTTAAAGAAAGATTTTGATACTTGATAAATATCTTATTTCTAATAGAAGCAATTATGCCATTTTGAGCATACGAAAGAGATACATTATTAATATAGAAAAATATATTTTTAAAAAAGAAAGATAGAAGTAATGAATAACTTAAAAACTTCAGTAAATCCATTCTATTATTTGTATTAATATAAGAAAATAAAAAATTATTTATTCGATCAGTAAATGAGTTAGGATTAATAGTCTGAAGATTTGTAATACTATCACTCATAACTGAACTAAGTAATGAACCAATAATCCAAAGCGATAAACCATTGGTTAAAACATATAAAACCGAAGATATGATAGAGAAAAAAACAAAAATTTTAAATGGTTTAACAAAACTCAATAATCTTAAATATACTTTCATATTTTAGCTTCTCCATCTCCTTGTCTTAAAATTTTATATTCTGATTTAGAAAAATCTATAATAGTTGAACCTTTAGATTTTTTTTGGATATGATTACTAAAAATATCAAAATCTGGAAATTGTCTTTGAATTTCTTTAATCGAGTTTAAAGATTTTTGATTATGAATATTAACGCTTGTTGTTATAATTGGCTTATCTATTAAATCTACTACTTTCAGAATAGGTTTAAAATCAGGAATTCTTATGCCAATCGTTGATAAATTATTAGAAACATATTTTGATAAATTGGAATTATTTTTATTTAAAATTGCCGTAAATGGTCCAGGTAAAATTTCTTCTAATTTCTGAATAGTTTTATTATCAGTTTTGGCATATTTTTTTAACATATCAAACGAGCTTACAATAATAGAATATGGCTGCATTCTACCTTTAATATCATTTAATTTTTTCACGCACTCATCATTGGTAGCATCTACGCCAAAACCATATAACGTATCAGTAGAATAGATAATAATTTTACCTTTATTTATTGAATCTGCTGCTAATTTTATATTTTTAATTTTATCAAGTGAAAATATCATTTGTATCTGAAACAAAAGTTAATTGATTATGTTCCAAAAAAGTTATACTTAATTTTTACAAGAACTTGTATATTCCCAACGTATAATCTACAATTTATTAATTAATGAGTATTCTAAAATGAAAAAAGAAATATATATAATAGCTGAAATTGGAATAAATCACAATGGGGATATGTCCATTGCAAAAAAATTAATCGATATAGCCAAAGTAGCTGGCTGTGATGTTGTCAAATTCCAAAAAAGAAATCCTGATGTTTGTGTACCTGAACATCAGAAGACAATAATGAGAGATACTCCATGGGGAAGAATGACATATTTAGATTATAAGTATAAGGTTGAATTCAACCAAAATCAATATGATGAAATTGATATTTATTGCAAAGAAAAAGATATTAAATGGTCCGCTTCACCATGGGACTTGGATAGTTTGGATTTTCTAAATCAATATGATATTCCGTTCATAAAAATTCCTTCTGCTTTACTAACAGATTTAGAATTAATCAAAGAATCTGTCAAAACTGGTAAAAAAATAATTATATCTACAGGCATGAGCACTATAGAGGAAATTGATAATGCTGTTGATACAATAAAAAAAGTTAATACTGAAGCTAAATATGCAATACTTCACTGTAATTCTACTTATCCAGCTCCAAATGATGAATTAAATCTAAATTGTATAAAAACTTTAAAGGATAAATATAACTGCGAAGTAGGATATAGTGGCCATGAATTCGGCCTAACAACAACTATTGCTTCTGTATGTTTAGGTGCCACTATAATTGAACGTCATATAACACTTGATAGAACTATGTGGGGTACAGATCAAATGTGTTCTGTTGAACCTCAAGGTCTGATTAAGCTTGTTAGGGGAATAAAAGAACTAAATAAAGCTCTAGGTGATGGGAAAAAAATTGTTACGGAAACTGAAAAACCTATAAGAGAAAAACTAAGAAAATAATTAATTTATTTCATCTTAAGTATTGAATCCAATAATGGATCTGAATCAATTTTAAATATATATTGCTCATGAAATCCAATTGGTATTTTAAAAGAATTATCTAATGGAAATTTTAGTAAATAGGCTAAAAAACACCTTATCACTCCAGAATGAGAAACAATTAATACTTCATTAAAATCCTTATTTCTCAACGTTTCTATAAAATTACTAACTCTGAGATACATTTCATTAAATGATTCTCCATTAGTAGGTGCAACATTTACAAAGTCTTCCATCCAATGATTTAATAGATTTTTATCAATTTGATCCCATTCAATACCTTCCCAATCTCCAAAGTCTATCTCAAGCAATCTTTTATCTTTTATAATCTCACCAAATTTTAGAGATTCAGCTAGAGCAATACACCTTTTTGCTGGGCTACTATAGACAATATCATATTTATTCAATAATTGATTTTTGATTTTCCATATATCATCATTAAAGCTATCTAATAATGGAACATCTAATCTTCCATAGCATATATTTTTTGAAATATTAACGGGTGTATGTCTAATTAAATGTACTTCCATAGCCCTAAATAAAACAATATGCAGATGCATTCTGCTAGCTGTTCAACTGCCCCTAAGCAGTCACCAGTATAACCATGAAGCCATTTTTCAAAATATCTTTTAGAAAGATAATAAAGTATAAATAGAGGAATGGCTATAAATATAAACTGCCAATTATGGTAAATAAGCAAGGCAAGTGGTAGCATTCCAAAAAAAAATGCACCAAAAATTTCATTTAATCCAACAGACTTTGCTATAGGCTTTGCCTTACTTTTTTCATCTTCCCTTGAATATTTGGAAGTAAATACAATATTAATTGATGTTAGTCTTGCTAATGAATGATATGAAATAAATATTAATAAATTTAAATACCATTTTTCTGGACTTAATAATAGAGAACTAAGAGCCAAATATTTTAATAACAGAAGAATAGAAATTGAAATTGCACCAAAAGCTCCTAGACGACTATCTTTCATAATATCTAAAATTTGTTGTTTAGTCCATCCACCTCCAAATCCATCCACAACATCGGCAAATCCATCTTCATGAAATGCACCTGTAATTAATATGCCAGCAGCTAAAGAAAGGATTACAGCAATAGATTGGTCAAATAGAAAGGAGCTTAGATGAAAAATTAAAAAAGAAAATCCACCAACTATCCAGCCAATTAGACTAAAGTATCGACTTGCTTTATCTAAGGCATCTTCGTTATGATCAATATTACTTGGGCACGGAATTCTAGTATAAAACATTAAGGCTGTGAAGAATAATCTGATTTCTTGTTTCATATTATTAAGATTTATTTGATACTCCAGCACTATCAAAACTTGCCATTTCATTAAGGAAATTAACAGAGCTTTGTATTATAGGAAATGCTAAAGCACATCCTGTACCTTCACCTAGTCTAAGACCTAGCTTAAGTAATGGTTCAACATCTAAATACTTTAATAGAAGTGCATGTGCTTTCTCATCACTTAAATGACAAAAAATAGCATTTTCAATTATATCAGGATTTATTTTTGCTGAGGCTAAAAAAACGGTCGATGCAATAAATCCATCTACAAGTATTATCATATTTTGATTATATGCTTCTAGCATAGCACCACACATCTGAACCATTTCATAGCCTCCAAACGAAGCAAGAATTTCTTCTATATCATTTAAACTACCATGAAAACTCTTTGATTCTTCAAGTATTTTAATTTTATTTTTTAACTGTTTATCATTTATACCTGTTCCCCTTCCAACACAATCTTTTATTGGATAATTACAAATATAGCTCATAATAATTGATGATGATGATGTATTTCCAATTCCCATTTCACCAAAACCAATTATATTTGTACCCTGCAATGCAATATCTTTTACAATGGTTTTCCCCTTAATAATGCATTGATCATACTCATCTGATTGCATTGCTTTAGATTTTAAAAAACTTTTCGTACCATGACTAATTTTATTATCTATTATTTTTTCATGATAATTGAAATTAAAATTTACTCCAGCATCTACAATGTAAACACTTATATCATGCTGCTTTGAAAAAACATTAATAGCAGCACCATCATTGATAAAATTAAACACCATTTGGTGAGTGACTTCTTGTGGATAGGCGCTCACACCCTCATTAGCAATTCCATGGTCTCCAGAAAATACAATTAAAGATGGATTAATTAAAGATGGAGATACGCTTTGTTGAATATTTCCAATTTTCAAAGCAAGTTTCTCAAGTAGTCCAAGAGATCCAATTGGCTTAGTTTTAAGGTTGATTTCTTCTTGTAGCTTATTTTTCATAGTTATTTCTAGGCTTATCTAATAAGTCAGTATTTAATTCTAACCAATTTATAAAATTTTGATATTAAGTATTATTTGTCATTAATAATTATTTATAAATTTCTTTATTCCATTTTTTATGAAACCAAAAATATTGTTCAGGATGAAGTTTTATTTCTTCCTCTAAAATTCTAGAATATTCATTATTAACCATATTACAAATACCATCAAAATCCTTTATTTCTTTATCTACTAATAATGGCTTTAATTTAAAATTGTACGAAAAATCGTCATTCATTATACAAAAGCCCACTACAATTGGAATGTTTGTTTTAAAATGAAAATAACCAGCTCCCTTTGGTACAGAAACTTGCTTATTAAAGAACAATGAATCAGTTCCTTTGTGCTTTGCATTTTGATCACTTGCCAACCCCAAAATTTTTCCATCAATGATAGCATTTAACATTTTTGTTTTTGAATCTTTCATTGAAATCAGTTCTACACCATTAATTTTTCTTTGATTTTGAATAAACTTATCACCTCCAAAATTTTTTTGAATTTTAACGACAATAGCAATTTTTTTAATTCTAGATAATGTTGATGGAATTAATTCCCAGTTACCAAAATGTGCTGTCATCAATATAATACCTGATTTTGATTCTAATATTTTTTTAGTTTCATAATCAATATAAACATTCTTATACGAATTCATATTTTGCCTCAGAAACTCTGTAGCCATTATTGAAAAGTTACAGTAGGTTTTTTTTAATAAATTTTCTAATTCTAATTGATTTAAATTTGGAAAAGCTATTTTAAGATTGGTTGCTGCAACTAACTTTCTTTTAGGAAATATTAAATATATTAATTTTCCTAAAGTATATCCTATTTGAATTGATAATTTTCTTGGTAAATATTTAAATATTTTACTTAGAAATTTTAAAGCTAAAAATGTAAATGAATTTTTCAAATTTTGGCTACAATATTTTATTATAAGTTAATCTTAATTTAAATATATTTAGGGTATGAATAGATTAAAAAATTTTCAAATATGATAATCCCTAATCATTTAAAACAATACATTGTAAATCAAGATTATGAAAGTTACACATATATTGATCAGGCAACATGGAGATTTATCATGAAAGTTTCTACTAATTTTTTTAAAAAAAATGCAGATGAAATTTATTTTGAAGGTTTAAAAAAAACTGGTATAACATTAAACAAAATACCCAAAATAGAATCTATAGATAAAAAATTATCTAATTTTGGCTGGAGAGCTGTGTGTGTTAGAGGATTCATCCCTCCTAATGCATTTATGGAATTTCAATCATTAAAAATTCTACCTATTGCTGCTGATATGAGAAGTCATAAAAATATAACTTATACACCTTCTCCAGATATAGCTCATGAAGCTGCAGGTCATGCACCAATAATTGCAAATGAAGATTATTCTGAATATTTAATTAATTATGGAGAAATTGCTTCAAAAGCAATTATTTCATCAGAAGATTTAGAAGTCTATTATGCTATAAGAAATTTATCTGATATTAAAGAAAATATTAATGCAAAAAAAAATGAGGTTGAAAAAGCAAATTTGAAGTTGGAAAAAGCAATCCATTCCACAACATATCTTAGTGAATCTGCTATATTAGCTAGAATGAATTGGTGGACAGTCGAATATGGTTTAATTGGAGAAATCAATAATCCTAAAATTTATGGAGCTGGACTACTATCATCTGTTGCAGAAAGTGAAAATTGTTTAAAAAAAGAAGTTAAAAAAATTCCTTTTTCCATTGATTGTATTAATTATGATTATGATATAACAGAGCAACAACCCCAACTATTTGTAACACCAAATTATAAATTTTTATCAAAAGAACTAAAGAAATTGGCAAAATCTATGGCTTTCAATATAGGTGGAGAATATGGATTAAATATTGCAAAAAAAGCTAAAACATTGTGTACAGTAGTTTTAGATGATAACATACATATTTCAGGAAAGTTAAAAAAATATATAACCAATCAAAAAAAACAAATTATTTTTATATCATTTAATGGCCCAACTCAAATAGGGACCAATAAAAAACAATTGAATAATCATGGACCAGATTACCATTTTGAAGGATATAGTTCACCTTTAGGAAATTTAAAAAAATTTGGTAAACCTATTTCAAAATTATCAAATATTGAATTAAAACAATCAAATATAATAAAAAATAAAATTATAAAACTTGAATTTGAAGATGATATAATCTTGTCGGGTAAAATAATGTCGATTTTAAAAAATAATTCAAAAATTATTATTATAACTTTTGAAAACTGTACATTGAAATATAGAGATAAAACTCTATTTGAGCCAGAATGGGGAAACTTTGACTTAGTTTGTGGATCAAAAGTAACATCAGTTTATGGTGGAGTTTGTGATTCTTCTAAATATTTCTCAAAAGTTCCAATAGATAACAAAAAATATGAAAAACTCAATTTAAATAATGAAAAAGAAATTGATTTTACCTTAAATAATTTTTTTAAAAAAATAAAAGAAAGTTCAGAGCCTGAACTGAATATTAATGAACTTAAAAAAATATATTTAGATACTAATAATAAAGGAATTAATGATTGGCTACTCAAATTTGAATTTTTACAGGTCACTAACTGTAATTTAAAAATAAAGTGGATTAAATCTATTTTTGATGATTTGTATAATTTTAGTAGCAAAAATAATGATTTATCTCGAGCAATAAGAAGAGCTTTAAATTCCTTTAATTAATTCATCCAGGTAAGTTATATTATATGCGATAAAATTGGTCGCATAATGTTAAATATAAATAAATCAATAGAATATTCATTAATAGCTATAAAGCATATTAAGAGCAAAAGCAATAAATCATGCTCTACAAAAGAAATAGCCAAGCAGTACAATATTCCTAAAGAACTATTAGCAAAAATATTACAAAGATTATCTAAATGTGGTTATTTAAATAGTATAAGAGGAACAAATGGAGGATATTCTTTAAATAAGAATTTAGAAAGAATAAATTTAATAGATTTTATTGAATCAATTGAAGGGCCAATAGGTGCAGTCAAATGCAATTTAAATTTAGACTGTAACGTATATGATATATGCAATATTAAGAATCCAATGAATTTGATTAATGATAATATTAGAAATTCATTAAAGAAAATAAAAATTTACGATTTAACAAATTAAATTTTTACGTGTTAAATAACAAAAATATTAATAAATTATCGTGCATATCGTGCAAAAAATGGAGTAATTATGAGTGATAAAGAAATTATAAATGAAAATATAATTCTTACAAACGATGCAGCTAAAAGAGTTAGTGCAATATTAAGTGGTGAAGATAAAAAAGGTTATTTTTTAAGGGTTTCCGTTACTAATGGCGGTTGTTCTGGGATGTCGTACAACTTAACTTTTGATAATAAAGAAAAAGAATTTGATAAGATTTTTGAAAGTAAAGGAATAAAAATAATTTGTGATCTCAAAAGTTGGTTTTATGTTAGAGGCACCGAAATTGATTTTTCTGATGATTTACTATCAGGCGGATTTAAATTAAATAATCCAAATGCTAATAAAACCTGCGGTTGCGGAACAAGTTTCTCGGCTTAAATACAATGAGTAAATCTACCAAACAACAAATTGAAGATATCACATCTTCTGAATATCAATATGGCTTTACTACAAAGATTAAAGAAGAACGTATACCAAATGGTTTAAACGAAGAAATTATTAAAACAATTTCTGCTATCAAAAATGAACCTGATTGGCTTCTTGAATGGAGGCTCAAAGCATATAATAGATGGCTTAAAATGTCTGAACCAAATTGGTCCAACTTAAAATATCCAAAAATAGATTTTCAAGATTTATGTTATTATTCTGCTCCAAAACAAAAGAAAAAATTAAATAGTTTAGATGAAGTAGATCCTGAGCTCATTAAAACTTATAACAAGCTAGGAATACCACTAAATGAACAAAAAATGCTATCAGGTGTTGCTGTAGATGCTGTTTTCGATAGTGTTTCAGTTGCAACAACATTTAAAGAAACCTTAAAAAAAGCTGGTGTAATATTTTGTTCTTTTTCCGAAGCTGTACAAAATCATCCAGACTTGATAAAAAAATATTTAGGGACTGTAGTACCTATTTCAGATAATTACTATGCCGCATTAAATTCAGCAGTTTTTAGTGATGGGTCCTTTGTTTACATTCCTAAAGGGACAAAGTGTCCAATGGAATTATCAACTTATTTTAGGATTAATGCTGCTAATACGGGTCAATTTGAAAGAACTTTAATTATTGCAGATGAAGGAGCATATGTAAGTTATCTTGAAGGTTGTACTGCGCCCATGAGAGATGAGAATCAGCTCCATGCTGCCGTTGTAGAACTAGTGACGCTAGACAATGCAGAAATAAAATATTCAACGGTTCAAAATTGGTACCCAGGTGATAAAGATGGTAAGGGTGGAATATATAATTTTGTTACAAAAAGAGGCTTATGCAAGGGTTATAAATCTAAGATTTCATGGACTCAAATTGAAACAGGCTCTGCTTTAACATGGAAATACCCAAGTTGTGTTTTAAAAGGTGACAATAGCATAGGAGAATTTTATTCTGTTGCGTTAAGTAATAATTTTCAGCAAGCAGATACAGGTACTAAAATGATTCATATTGGTAACAATACCAAGAGTACAATTATTTCAAAAGGCATATCTGCTGGCAATGGGCAACAGACATATCGTGGTGAGGTTAAGGTAATGAAAAATGCAATTAATGCTAGGAATAGATCTGAATGTGATTCAATATTAATTGGTTCAAAAAGTGGTGCTCATACTTTCCCTTATTTAGATATTCGTAATGCTTCCGCAAAAATAGAGCATGAAGCAACAACCTCCAAAATTGGCGAAGAACAACTTTTTTACTGTAATCAAAGAGGAATTGATACAGAAGATGCTATTGCACTGATAATTAATGGATTTTGTAAAAGTGTTTTTAAAAAATTACCCATGGAATTTGCCGTTGAGGCACAAAAACTAATGGAAGTAAGTTTAGAAGGATCAGTTGGTTAATAAATTGAGGATAAAATGTTAAAAATTAAAAATCTAACTGCTGGCATTGACGACAAAAATATTTTAAATAATATAAATTTAAATATTAATAGTGGTGAGTTTCATGTTATAATGGGTACGAATGGTACAGGTAAAAGTACATTGGGGCATATATTGGCAGGAAAAGATAATTACAATGTTCATTCAGGTGACATTATTTACAAAGACAAATCAATTCTTGATTTATCTCCAGATGAAAGAGCACACGAAGGAATATTTATGTCATTTCAATACCCTGTGTCAATTCCAGGAGTTAACACTATGCATTTTCTAAGAACGGCAGTTAATTCTATTAGAAAATCAAAAAATCTAGATGAAATTGAACCAGGAGATTTTATTAAATTATTCAAAGAAAAGTTAGAGCTAATTGGCTTAAAGAGCGAATTTTCAAAACGAAGCGTAAATGATGGGTTTTCGGGAGGCGAGAAAAAAAGATTTGAAATCATTCAGATGTTACTGCTCAATCCTGATTTAATTATATTAGATGAAACTGATTCCGGGTTAGATATAGATGCAATTAGAATAGTATCTAATGGAATTAATGCATTTAGAAATAAAAATAAATCATTCATATTAATTACACATTATAATAGAATTTTAAATTATTTAAAACCTGATTTTGTTCATGTCATGCTAAATGGTACAATCGTTAAATCTGGTGGAAAAGAATTAGCTGTTGAATTAGAAGAAAAAGGTTATGAATGGATAAAATAATAGCCAAAAATTTTAAATTCGAAAATTGGAAATATACTAAATCAAGTCAATTTAAAACTTTTAAGAATATTTTCTCATTCAATAAAGTTGAAAAAAAAATCATTCCTAAAAATAATGAAATTATAATATATAATGGCCAACTTATTAATAATGGGGATTATATAGTTAAAAATAACATTAAAATTTATAATATAGACGAAGCAATATCACAAAAAATTAATCAAATCCAAGATAAAATAAATCAATTTTCATCTTTCAAAAATGACCAATACATTGAAGAAAATTTAAAAAATTATAATATTGGTTATTATCTCTATTTCCCTAAAAACTTAATATTAAAAGATAAAATAGTAATCAAAAATATTATAGAACAAGGCAATGAGACTGAATATATAAATTTAAGAATTTTAATAGACTGTGATGAAAATTCAAAAGTAACAATTTTAAGTGAAGAAGAATTTTTAAATAAAAAATGTATTAATATTGTTAATCAATGTTTTGTTAATAATAATTCATCATTAGAAATAATTAATAAATCTAATAAAACAGATACAAAGCAAATTTATAATTTTTTCTCTTTAATTAATTATAATTCAACACTAAAATATCATACTATAGATATTAATAGCAATTTAGTAAAGAATAACTATTTTATAGATTTAAATAGTCCAGGTAGTACTTGTTTGTTTAATGGTTTAAACATTTCAAAACATAAAGAGCACTTTGATAATTATATTGAAATCAATCATAAACATTCAAAGACAATTAGTAATTTAAATTATAAAATTATAGCAGACCACAAATCAAAAAGTAATTTCTTTGCCAAATCTATAATTCATGAAAAGTGTAGTGAATCACAAGCTTATCAAAAAAACAATAACTTAATTTTATCAGATAAAGCTAAAATAAATGCAAATCCTCAATTGGAAATATATAATGATGATGTACAATGTTCCCATGGTTCTGCTACTGGACAAATAGATGAAGAAGCAATTTTTTATTTAAGATCAAGAGGGATTAAGCTTGATTTAGCCAAACAATTAATACTTAATTCATTTATAAACGAAATTCTTGAAGAAATTCAAAATATTGAAATACAAAAAGATTTAAAAGAAACTTTAGATAATTATATGGTATTATGAATTTAAATTCTAAAATAAATGAAATTAAAGAAACTTTCGATTTCTTTGAAGATCCAATGGACAAATATATTCAAATTATTGAAATGGGGAAAAAAAATAATGGAATATCTGAAAATATTAAAAATGATGAATACCGAATTTTTGGATGTACATCAATGGCTTGGGTTAAAGTTGAAAAAAATGAAGAAAAGTATTATATAAATACTGATTCTGATACATTCATCGTTAAAGGTTTACTATCAATTCTTAAAACATTAATTGATGGTTCTACAATTGATGAAATAAATTCTTTAGATGCAGAATCTATTTTTATTGATATAGGTCTAAAGGATTCAATAACAAGCCAACGAACAAATGGGTTCATGAATGCTTTAAAAACAATTCAAAAACAAATTAATGGAAAATAATTTTATAAAAATTTCAAGAGATTGCGATGGAGTACTGATTCCATCTGGTGATTCAATAAAAATTCTTAAAGACTCTCCTGTAAAAATAACACAATCTTTGGGCGGATATTTTACATTATATGTAAACGGAAATTTAGTAAAACTTGATGGTAAAGATGCCGACGCTATTGGTCAAAAAATAGAACACAATAACAAAGTAAATCAAAAACAAGAATTTGATGAAAATTTAATATGGGAACAACTTAAAACATGTTATGATCCTGAGATACCAGTTAATGTTGTTGATTTAGGATTGATATATGACCTTAGTTATGAACAATCAAAAAATGAAAAGTTTTATGTAAAAATTAAAATGACATTAACTGCACCTGGATGTGGGATGGGACCAACTATTGCAGCAGATGTCGAACACAAAGTACAATCTCTTCATTTTGTTGATGACGTACTTGTTGAATTAGTTTGGGACCCATTATGGAATAAAGAAATGATGACTGAAGAAGCAAAGCTTAAATTAGGAATGATGTAATGGATTTTAAAAAAGATTTCCCGATTTTTAAAAATAATAATGAAAAATATCCTCTCATTTACTTTGATAATGCATCTACAACTCAAAAACCACAATGTGTAATCAATTCAATTTCTCATTTTTATAGTCATTATAATGCTAATGTTCATAGGGGTAATTATAAAATAGCAGAAAAAGCTACATTAGAATTTGAAAATTCTAGACAAACTATAGCAAATTTTATTAATGCAGAAAAAGATGAAATAATATTCACAACTGGAACCACCGAATCTATAAACCTTATAGCATACTCTTTTACCTCTTTATTAAAAGATGAGGATGAAATTATTATTTCAGAAATGGAGCATCATAGCAATATTTTACCATGGCAAATGATAAAAGAAAAAAAGAATATTAAAATTAGGTATATACCAGTAAATGAAGATGGACAATTAGATTTAAATCAATTAGAATCTCTTATTAATAAAAAAACAAAGTTATGCTCAATCATTTCCATGTCAAATATTCTTGGGACAATAAATGATTTAAATAAAATTTCTAAACTAACAAATAAATATAATATTCCTTTATTAGTTGATGCTGCACAAAGCATAGCTCATGAAAAAATAGATGTAAAAAAGTTAAATTGTGATTTTTTAGTTTTTTCTGGACATAAAATTATGGGTCCTACTGGTGTTGGTGTACTTTATATGAATAGAAAGTTTTTAAATATACTTCCTCCTTTCTTAAGAGGAGGAAATATGAATAAAGAAGTAGGTTACGAAACTTCAACCTGGAATGAAATACCATGGAAGTTTGAAGCTGGGACTTCAAATATTGCGCAAGTAATTGGCTTAAAAAACAGCATTGACTATGTTAAAAAAATAGGATTTGATGAAATAAAGATTCATAATAAAAAACTTACAGATTATTTAGTAAAAAACTTGAAAGATATTAATAATATAAATATTTATGGACATAAAGATAAAAATTTTGGCCCTATAGTTTCATTTAATATTGCAGGGTGTCATCCATATGATATATCCAAGCTTCTTGGTGAATATAATATATGTATAAGAGCTGGACACCATTGTGGACAAATTTTAATGAAAAAATTAAAAACTAACTTTACAAATAGAATTAGTTTTCAATTCTATAATAGTATTGATGAGATTGATTTTTTTATTAAATCACTAAAAAAAATTGTTAAAATTTTAAAAAACTAACTATTTTTTACTTTTCAAAGATTTCTTTCAGTTGACCCGAGTTATGTAATTCTACTGCGATATCACAACCTCCAATCAATTCACCTTTATAAAATAACTGGGGAATAGTTGGCCAATTAGATAATTTTGATAATTCATGTCTAATATTTATATCTTCTAAAACATTGGTAGTTTTATAATCTACTTTATGTAGATTTAAAATATTAACAACTGTAGAAGAAAATCCACACATAGGCATTTCTTTAGTACCTTTCATATATAGCATTATTTTATTATCTTTAATATCTTTTTTAATTTTTTCTGATAAATCCAAAGCTTATTCCTTTCATTAAATATTGATTAATATAGTTTGTACTGTCTAATTTATACAATTCAAATAATTTTATTAAATATTTTTATGAAAAAATTTGTTACAAAAACTTTAATAATACTATCTTGTTGTGTACTTTTGTCTGAAGAAAAAAAAATAGGATTAGTATTATCAGGTGGAGGTATTAAGGGATTTGGTCATTTGGGAACTCTCCAAATGATTGACTCATTAAATATTCCCATTGATTTTGTTGTTGGTTCTTCAATTGGTGCAATTTCAGCAGCACTTTATGCTACCGGTCATTCGCCTCCAGAAATAGATATAATAGGTTCGCAAACAAATTGGAAAGAAATTTTTGGTCAATCAAGATCTAGAGATGAACTACTTTACTTTAGAAAAAAAGATCACTCAAAATTTAATTTAACTTTTTTTTTAAGAGGATTTAGACCTACAACTCCTATTTCACTATCAAATGGACAGTATAGCTATGAACACTTACTAGATTTATTTAGTGAATATACTCATATCAGTAATTTTGACAATTTATTGATACCATTTAGATGTAATGCAACAGATATCATTAGCGGTGAAGAATATATCTTCAATAAAGGGTCATTGGCAAAATCACTTAGAGTTTCTACATCTATACCAACAATTTTTAGTCCGATTGAATATGAAGATAAACTTTTAGTTGATGGAGGTTTGATTAATAATATTCCAACAAATTTAGCTGAGAGTTTAGGTGCGAATTACATAATATCATCTGATGTAACATCAGATGATAAGTCAAAGGATGAAATTGTTGATATTTTTAATATTGTTTACAAAATAATGGATTTATACGGTAGTAAAAATAAAAAAATTAATTCTAGAAAATCTGATATTTTAGTTAAGCCAAAAATAAATGATTTAAATGTTGTAAGCTACAATGTAGATGATATTAATAAAATGAAACTTGAGGGCAAAAAAGCAGCTTATGAAAATTTAAACTATTTTTTAAAATTACAAAAAAAAGAAAACCTTCTTATTAATATTTCTGCCATACCTCAAAATAAATTCAAACTTGATTCTTTAATACTAAGTAATGATTTAAAAGATGATTCTATAATTCATAATCTATTTAATTTAAAATCTGAAATTTATAAATCAAAGATTACGGATAATATTTTAAAAATAAGGAGTTTAAAACGTTATCATAATGTTTATTCAAAATATAAAAAAAATAATTTTAATGATACTTATGATATGTATTTATTTGGCGAAAAGAATCAACCTATAATTTTAAATGAAATCAATGTGATTGGTAACAATAAAATTTCAAATAATAAAATTTTATCTATGTTCTCATTAAAGAAAAATGAAGAACTTGATATTATAAAACTCAATGAAGAAATTAAAACAGCTTATGAAACTGAACTTTTTGAATATATTAATTATGATTTATTTAATGAAGGTACCTATACACTTAATATTAATGTTAAAGAAGCTGAAGATAAAAAATTAAAGTTAGGTGTATTGTGGGATAATTATTATAAACTAATTGGAAAAATTAAGATTGATATCTTCAATAAACCATTGAAAAATTTAAGATTTCAAAATGAACTTTTATTTTCAGGTTTAAAAAGAAATCAACTAAGTATTTACTATTTAATCAATAATAATAGTAAATCAAACTTAATTCCTTTTATAGAGTTTACTAATCAAATTAAAAATATTGGATTGTATAACTTTTTTAATGAAAATACGATCCAAAATATTGAGCATAATTATAAAAGTTTTTCTTATGGAGTAATTTATCCCATTTACAAATATGGTTCTTTTGAAATAAGTTCAACAAAATTTAATAGCAAATATAAATTTGAGATTAATAGAAATGATAATAATTTTAAAAATAATAACATATCTTTATATAAATTTGAATTTGATTTAGACCAAATAGATGATTTATTACATCCTAAAAATGGATATAGACTTAATTTAAATTTCAAGAAAAGCCATGATAATTTTTTTACATCTAATGAAAGTTTAATGCCTGTTTCTAATGGATTCCAAATTTTTAATTTAAATTTTGAAAACTATAAATCAATTAATTTTAATCACACCTTTAGAATATTTAATATTATAAGAAAATCAAGTCAATTAATTCCTACATATTTGACAACATTCTATGGAGGAACGGATTGGGCTTTAGGATATAAAGAATTTAATTTAACTGCAAATGATTTAAATTTAATAGGTATGGAGTATCAATACCATTTTAAAAGTAGTGTAACTTATAGATTTGTCATAAATAAATTAGTTAAGATTAATAATCATAATAATGGTCCATTAAATTATGGTATTAGTATCAAAATCAGATCGTTTTTAGGCCCTATAAATTTTACTTATGCCAAAGGACATAAAATACCTTATAATAAAAATAGTAAAGAAATTAGATTATTTTACTTTAATTTTGGTGTGACATTGTAGTAGGTCTTTTAAACTATTTGCCGCGATGGTGGAATTGGTAGACACGCTGGTCTTAGGAACCAGTGCCTTTGGCGTGGGGGTTCGACTCCCTCTCGCGGCACTTAATTTTTTCATTTCGATAAAATGTTTTTAGAAATATTAATTATATTAATCACAACTTATACAATATGGCATGCATCAAATATTCTTGGTCGTGAAACAGAAAACCTAGGTAACAAATATAATATTCCAAGTAGCGTTAAAGGAGCAACGCTTGATGCAGTAGGTAGCTCTTTTCCAGAATTTTGCACCGTTATATTTTGTCTTTATGCTGGTTCATTTGAAGCTGGTTTAGGTGCAGTTGCAGGTTCTGCTCTATATAACATACTAATAATACCATCGTTATGTGTAATATTTACTAATAAGAGTATGAATGTTGAAAAAAAAGTTGTTTATAGAGATGGAATAATTTACATACTAACCATTATTTTTCTAATTTTAATGATATATTTTGGTTCTCCAAATCCTACTAATATCGAACAGAAATTTATTAATAAATCATCTGGTAGTGTATTTATATTATTGTACATATTATATTTAGTTTTCTTAATTTTTGAATCTAAAAATTCTGATTCTAAAATTAATAGAACTTTAAATAATCAATCTCTTATTAAGATTATATTTTTTATTACACTAAGTATGATAATCATCGCAATTTCTGTTCATTTTTTAGTAGATAACAGTTTAAAACTATTTACTACTTTAGGTTTATCCAAAACAGCAATTGGTGTAATTATTTTAGCTGCTATAACGTCTTTGCCTGACACTTTTTTATCAATTATTTCAGCAAAAAGGGGTGATGCTGATGCTGCAATTAGTAATGCTTTGGGATCCAATACTTTTGACATACTTATTTGCTTAGGTTTACCTATTGTTTATTTTAATGGGATTTATATTAATTGGAATGAAAGCTTTATTCTACTCATATACTTATTAATTAGTTCTATAGTGAGCATGATACTAATTTCTTCTAATTGGAGACTTTCTAAGATTGAAGCTAAAGCAATGCTTGCAATATATATTATCTTTTTTATTTATATAATTATTCAATAGAATTTATAAATCTTTAAAATTAACTACTCTCATAAAAAAATATCTGATTACAATACTTTTATTTAAAACAATTTTTTTATTAAAAAGGGTATTATCATCAATCAATCTAATTTTTCTGATAAAATTTCTTTTTTCAGCTATTAATTTTAAATTAAATAATATTGATAAGAGAGCCTTATAATGAGCAATAAAATGACATATTCTTAAATTGAATAAATCATAAAATGAAGATAGAATTTCTAAAGGTATTCTTGTAAAAAAATAAGTGATAGAACGAATCAAGGAATAGTTAGATAATAGTAGAATCAAACTATTTCTATGATTTAGATACGTTTTTTGGGGTGAAGTAACTTTTAAAGTTTGTGCTCCATAATGAAATAAAATTGCTTTAGGTTCAACCCACACATCATAATTTTTAAGATGACATTTCCAATGATAATCTATTTCCTCCATGTGAGCAAATAAGTTTTCATCAAAACCATTTAGATTCTCAAAAGCTTTTTTCCTTGTTAAAAAACATGCTCCAGATGCCCAAAATATTTTTATAGATTTATCATATTGCGAAGTATCTTTTTCAGTTGTATTAAAAACTCTACCTCTTGCAAATGGATAAACTAAATAATCAATAAAACCACCACTAGCTCCTGCATAATCAAAAAATGATTTATTATTAAAATTTAAAATTTTAGGCTGAACAGAAGATGTATTTGAATTTGACTCAATCTTTAAAAATAGGTTCTCAATACATTTTTTTTCAATAATTGTATCGTTATTTAAAAATAATAGATATTCACCTTTTGAAATTTTTGAACCTAAGTTACAACCACCAGCATATCCTAAATTAATTTCAGATTTTTTAACAATAACCTTTGGAAATTTTTTTTTAACAATGGTATCACTTGAATCACTACTACCATTATCAACAACAATAATTTCAAAATCTTTAAATGTAGATTTATAAATAGACTCTATACAGTTCAATAAAATTTGAAAATTATTATAATGAGGTATTATAATTGATATTTTAATTTTCATTAATTAGGAAGAATTTTCGATTCAAAGATTTTTTGTTTATTTATTAATCTTTGATTACCAGGATATAATTCAATCCATGAATTTAAAGCAGTTAGTGCATCGTCAATTGCTGATGAATTACCTTGTTCTACTTCTGCTATTATTAAATTTATATATGTATAAAGCATACCTTCAATTCTTTGATTATCTATAATATATGGTTTAGAAAATTCAAAAAACTGTTGCACACCAATTAAAATAGATAAGTTATCTGATAAAAATTTTTGATAATCTACATCTTTTAAATCATTATCATAATGTTCAACTAATAAATTTTTAATTAGCTTTGCATACTTTTCATTAATAAATGAATCAAAATTTACTTTAGATATGATCTGTGTAATTGATTGATATAAAATTAGCTTTTCATTAAATGTGTAGTATGAAGAATCATCTAATAATTGTAACATAAATTGAATAGGTACTTGTTCTAGACTTTCTATTTTTCTACTAATTTCATCTAGGAGGGCAAGCCTATGCCTTAATTGCATATTATTAATAAAATTTGAAATAATCAAATCATCAGTCTTTGCACCCGATTTAAACACATCATGTAATTTTAATATGCTTAATAATTTTATATTAATATCTGAATTATTTTTAATGAGATGATCTATCATTTTCTCTATTTCTATATAATTATTGGTTGGCTCATAAATTTTATCCATTAACTCAAATCCAAGCCACGGATCCATTGGTAATGTTTCAACTGGGAAATAATCATTTAATCTTTTTATCAATAATTCAACTTCTTTACTATTATTTCTATCAATTTGATATTGCATCAATCTTAAATATCCTATTCTATAATTTTGAACTAATCTTTTAATATTGTCACTAAAAACTATAGTAGAATCAGCTAAATTTCTGTATCTATAAATACCTGTTTTTTCATCAATTGCATTATTATAATCATCTACATTAAAAATAATATCCTCTAAATTTCCTTCTGAAAGATTTAATTTCATTTTTTCATAATTAATACTTTCTACAATGTTATCAGGAAGTTTTTCTGATACCAATTTATAAGTCATACCTTCCATCTGTAAATACCTTTTTAACCCTACTTGATTATTTTCAGAAACTGTTGCAGCAAAATAAATAGGTCGTTCTAAATATAAATCTTTAATTAACTGCAAAATCATATAATCTTGAATTCTTAATACTTGTTGTCTATAAGCGGGAACTTGAAATTTAAACTCTATACTTTTATCAATTTTCAAATTACAATCTAAATTTGACCAAGGTACTTTACCTGTAAACTCATTTGAACATAATTTATATCCTTCTTCAGTACTGATTATATATTCATTTTCAATATTATAAATATCTTTTTTTAATAATGAATTAGAAAATTTTATATCAAGTTTTGGCTCATCTTTCATAAGCTGATTAATATACCAAGGAGTGTTTAATAAACTAAGATTAACTACTCTTACATCTCTTCTTATTTTTTCAACTTCTTGAAGATACCATAAAGGAAAAGTATCATTGTCTCCATTAGTGAATATAATAGCATTGGGCTCACATGAATTTAAGAGGTTATATCCATAATCCCATGCAACATAGTTTCCTCTTCTTGAATGCTCATTATAATCTTTTATCACCATTGTGAATGTCATTGAAATAAAAATAAAACATATAATACTAAAAGAAATAAAAGATGAAATATTTGAATCCTCAAAAAAATCCTTGATTTTTTTTTGAATAAAACTGATACCTATACCAACCCAAATCGAAAATGCAAAAAAACTACCTACATAGGAATAATCACGCTCTCTAGGTTGGGGGTCATACTGATTTAAATAAATAACAAGCATTAATCCAGTGGCTAAAAAAACACTCAATACTGCTAATGCTCTTTTCCAATCTGATGAGAAATGTGCAACAATACCGATTATACCAAACAAAAGTACCATAGGCAAACCATATCTAAAAAAATCTATTCCATCCAAAACTCTATTTCCTATCGGGTTTCCATCTATATCATTTATAAGCCATGCTTTATCACTGTTTTTATCTGATCTACCAATAAATTGCCAGGCAAAATATCTTAAATACATTTCTTTAATTTGATAATTCCACATGAAATTAAACTGTTCTTTTAATGATGGATTTTCTTTATCATTTGTCCATCTTTTCCAATGTCCTCCTGTACTATTTTGGATTGCTGATTTTGGATTAAAAGAATTTATAGAACCATATTGTTCTCTATTAATATAAGAAACCGCCCTATCAAGAGTATTTGGATTATTTTCATTTATTCTCGGTTCCTGATTAGCTCTTATGAAAATTGTAGTATATGTTGAATAGCCAATAACTATTAGTAAAAAACATGATAATAAAACTTTAATTACAAGTAGATTTTTATTATCTCCATGTGTAGTAAAAAATCTAAAAATAAATAATGGAATTCCAATTACAATTAATAATAAAGTAAAAATAACTGATTTGGATTGCCATAATAATAAACCAAAAAAACTCATATCATCACCTTGCTTATCAAACATTTTTTGATTTTTTATCAAAATTGCCTTATCTTTTTTAAGCTGATCTAAATAATCATAATTAATATCTGCATAATTAGGTGATTGCTTTTCTAATTCAATCATATAATAATAATAGGCATCATCAACAGCTACAATTTGATTAGATAAGTTGTTAGATATAAAATTTTTATCCGTAATAAATAATTTATTAAAGGAAAGAAAAACTATGAAAATTATAGATAAAGTCGAAAATATTCTTGTAAGATTAAACAATGAATTATTCTTGGAACTTAAATGAATTAAAATAATTGAAGTTATGATAAAAGTAATACCGAAAATAATTATTAAAAGACTGTTAAATTTACTTACTATATCTGGAAGACCTAAAATGATACCATAGTAAATAGTTATAAAGCTTAAAGTTGTAAAAAATAAAACTTTAATTATACTGCTTATACTCACATCTTCATATTTTTTAAAATAAATAATTAATCCAATAAATGACATTGTTAAAAGATTTAAAATATGAATGCCAATAGCAAGTCCCATCATATAAGCTATTAATAATAAATATCTTATATTCCATTTTTCATTAGACAATGAAGACCATTTCAATATCATCCATATTACAATAGCTGTAAAAAATGTTGACAAAGAATATACCTCAGTCTCTACAGCATTAAACCAATGAGAATCAGTAACAGCGAAGGTTAAAGATGCAATAAATGCACTTAAATTATTTATTATAATTTTAGAAGTATTATTTGCTTTACCGCTATACTCCTCAATTAATTTTACTATAATCAAATATAAAAACATTACAGAAAGTGCACTAGCAATAGGAGAAATTAAATTAACCCTGGCTCCAATATCTGAAAAAGTAGGCAAACTACTGAAAAAATTACCTAAAAGTAAAAATAATGGAGAACCTGGTGGATGTGGCACACCTAAAATATAAGACGTAGCTATAAATTCACCACAATCCCAAAATGAAGTTGTTGGTGCCATAGTCATCAAATATAAGATAAGCGGAATAAAAAACGATAAAAAAGCTAAGATAATATTAATTTTTTTATACATTGTTTATCCTATATTAATAAATTCTAACATATGTTTATAATCTTGTAAAAGTTTCTTTTTTAAATTCTGAGACTTTATAAGTTTAGGGTCATTTTCTATAATTTCAAAGGCTCTTGTTCTAGCATGTCTCATAATTTTACCATCATTAACAATATCAAGTAGCTTTGATGAAATATAACCATGCTGTTTAGTTCCTAAAAACTCTCCAGGTCCTCTAAGTTTTAAATCTTCATCAGATATTTTGAATCCATCTATATGTTTTTCTATTATTGAAAGTCGTTTGTAGGATTGTTCAGTTTTTTTTCTTTGAATTAAAAAACAATATGATTGAAATTTCCCCCTTCCAATTCTTCCCCTTAACTGATGTAATTGAGTCAGACCAAATCTTTCAGCATTTTCAATTACCATCACTGTAGCGTTGGGATTATTGATTCCAACTTCAACAACAGTTGTAGAAATTAAACATTGAATTTCACCATTATTTACCTGTTCCATAATTTGTGTTTTAGATTCTTTTTTTAATTTCCCATGAAGAAAACCTAAGGTGTATTCTTTGAAAATATTTTTTTTAAAATTCTCATAGGCACTTTCTGCTGCCTCAGCATCAATTTTATCAGATTCTTCTATTATTGGGAATACAATAAAACAAAAACGTCCCTTATCCATTTCATTTTTCATTAAAGTGTATACTGAATCAATTTTTTTTGATTCAATTACTGATGTTTTTATAGGAATTCTATTTTGTGGAAGCTCATCAATCCATGATAAATCCATATCACCATGAATTGCAAAAGTTAGTGTTCTAGGTATAGGGGTTGCCGTCATAGATAAAATATTAACATGTTTACCTTTTGTAATTAAATTTTTTCTTTGTTCTACCCCAAATCTATGTTGTTCATCTACTACAACTAATTCTAAATTTTTAAACTTAACTTTTTCTTGTATTAAAGCATGAGTACCAACAATAATTTGTATTTTACCATTTTCTAAATTTTCATAAATCTGATTTTTTTGACTCTGTTTCAAATTTCCAATAAGTAATTTGCATTTAATATTTAATTTAGAACAAAACTCAAAAAAACTTTCAAAATGTTGTTCAGCTAAAATTTCTGTTGGAGCCATAATTGCCACTTGAGAATCATTACCTACAATTATTGCAGATGTGAGCATTGCAATAATTGTTTTTCCACATCCAACATCGCCTTGAACTAATCTATTCATTGGCTTATCCATTGCTAAATCTTTTCTAATCTCTCTCATCACTCTAATTTGAGCATTTGTCAATTTAAAATCTAAATTCTTATACATTTTTATTGCATAGTCACCTAAATCTATAAATTTTTTTCCTTTAAAATTACTTAACTGATGTTTATTTATTGCTAAAACTAATTGAAGGAAAAAATACTCATCAAATTTTAAACGATAGTATGCTGACTTTAAATCATCATTTGAATTAGGCTGATGAACGATTCGAATAGATTTATCCAGGCTTAATAAGGCCTCTTTTTTTAGAAAATGTTCGGAGAAATGGTCCTTAATCAAATAAACCTGATTTAATGCATTATGAATTAATTTTCTAATTGCTCTACTATCTAAACTTACTTTTTTAAATAAATTATTTGATGCATAAAGTGGAATAATTTGACCAGTATTGGATGGGTCTTTACTATTTTCTAATAAATCAAATTCAGGATGGATAATTCTATAGCCTTTATAAAATTCAACTTTTCCAAAAACAGCAATATTATCACCTTCTTTAAATTTTTCCGAAATCCATGATATTCCGTGAAACCAAATACATTGAATAAAACCTGTTTCATCTGAAATATTAAGTTGAAAATACTTTCCTTTTTTTAAATACTTTAAACCAAATGATTTTACAATACCAATAATTACTACTTGTTCATTAATTTTAATTTGATTAATATTTTTAACATTTGTTCTGTCTAAATATTTTCGTGGAAAATTACGAATTAAATCACCAATATTACTTATTCCATAACTCTTTAAAATTTGTCCTCGTTTAGGACCTACACCTTTAAGGTATTGTACTTCTGTTTTAATAGTGGTTTGATTTGGTATATCCAAATTTTAATTTTAGGTAAGGCTTTTATAATTTTTTAAAATTTTCTGATAATCCTCATAATATGCTTTATATTTATTTTTTTCGTGATCAATAATATTTTGAGGAGCTTTATTAATAAAATTTTCATTGTTTAATTTTTTCTGGACATTATTAAGCCTTGCTTCTATATCATCTAATTTAGATTTTAATCGCTTAACTTCTTTATCTATATTGATAAGTCCTTGCAATGGGATAAAGAATTCTAAGTTATTAATTACAGAGGATGCTGATTGTTCTGGTTTAGATATATTACTACCATATTTTATTTCTTTTACATTCGCAATTTTAAATAAATGATGTTCATTATCCTTGATTATTTGAGTTTTTGTATCATTGCCTTTAAAATAAATCACTAATTCTTTTTTTGGTGAAACACCTAAATCTGATTTAATATTTCTGATCGAAGTAATAATTGATTTAAACAATTCAATATTTTTTTGCTCTTTTTCAAATTTAAATTGTTGTCGAAATTCAGGATAAGTTTCCTTTGATAAAAAATTACTTTCATTTAAATAAGACCATATTTCTTCTGATATGAATGGAGCAAACGGATGAATTAATTTTAAAATATCTTTTAAAATATAGGTAGATATAGATAACACAACTTTTTTATCTTCTTCAGACTGACCATAAATACGAGATTTTGAAAATTCAATATACCAATCACAAAAATCAGCCCAAACAAAATTATAAATAAGTTTAATTGCATCATTCATTTTATAATTTTTAATAGATTTTTCAACATCTTCAATAACAATATTCAGCTTAGATAAAATCCATTTATCTGTTTGATCTAATTTATCTTCGTTTATTGTTTCAATTTTGAGAAATTCGAAATCTTCAACATTCATCATTATAAACCGAGAACAATTCCAAAGTTTATTCATAAAATTTCTGCCTTGCTCTAATCTATCTTCTTTGAAATGTATATCTAAACCTTGAGGTGCCATCATAAGAATACTCACTCTAACAGCATCTACTCCATACTTATCAAATAATTCTAAAGCATCTGGAGAATTACCAAGAGATTTACTCATTTTTCTACCTTTATCATCTCTTATGATACTTGTAAAATAAACATTAGAAAATGGTATCTCATTCTTAAAATATAATCCAGACATAATCATACGTGCTACCCAAAAGAAAATTATATCGGGTCCTGTTACTAAATCTTGAGATGGGTAGAAATGTTTTAAATCTTCACTGTCATTGGGCCATCCTAACGTAGCCATTGGCCAAATCCAAGAGCTAAACCATGTATCTAAAACATCTTCCTCTTGAATCCAACCATCTTCATCTGGAGCAGTGGTACCACAATATATTTTATCTTCTTTATACCAAACTGGGATTCTGTGGCCCCACCATAATTGTCTTGAAATACACCAGTCTTGAATATTTTCTAGCCAATGATTATATATTTTTTCCCATCTTTTTGGATGAAAATTTACATCTTTATTTTTTACTGCTTTTAAAGCAGGTTTAGCTAATTTATCCATTTTCAAAAACCATTGCTTCGATAACCTAGGTTCAATAACTGCATTTGTTCTTTCTGAATGACCAACTTTATGAATGTAATCTTCTGTTTTTAATAAATAACCATTTTTTTCAAGTATTTCAAGAACCATTTTTCGAACTTCAAATCTATCTTTGTTTTGAAAATTAGAAGGAACATTGTTATTAAATGTTGCATCGTCATGCATGATATTTATAATCTGTAAATTATTACGATTTGCCATCGCATAATCATTCATATCATGTGCGGGAGTTACTTTAACACATCCTGTACCAAAATCTATATCAACATATTCATCAGAAAAAATAGGAATTTCTTTATTCATGATTGGAAGTAAAACTTTTTTACCAATATATTTTGAATATCTTTTATCATTGGGGTTAACTGCAACACCTGTATCTCCAAGCATTGTTTCTGGCCTAGTTGTAGCAACAATTAAATATTTTTTTTCATTTTTAATTGGATACTTGATATGCCATAAAAAACCTTTTTCTTCTTTATAAATAACCTCTTCATTAGATAATGCTGTTTTACCAAGTGGATCCCAATTAATCATTCGCTTCCCTTGATATATCAAACCATCATTATACAATTTAACAAATGTTTGAATGACAGATTTATAATATTTATCATCCATTGTAAATCTTTCACGGCCCCAATCACAGGAACATCCTAAACGCTTTAGTTGGTCTGTAATAATACCTCCATACTTTTCTGTCCAATCCCAACAATGTTTAAGAAATGCTTCTCTACCAATTTCTTTTTTATCAATTTTTTGATCTTTAAGAAACTTAGTTACTTTAGCTTCTGTTGCAATAGATGCGTGGTCAGTTCCAGGAAGCCAAAGAGTATTTTTACCCTCCATTCTAGCTTTTCGAACTAGAACATCTTGAATAGTATTATTTAAAACATGTCCCAGGTGTAAAATACCTGTAACATTTGGAGGTGGAATCATTACAGTAAATGATTCTTTACTTTTATAATCAGGAGCAAAAATTTTATTATCAATCCATTCTGAATGCCATTTTTCTTCAACTCTTTTAGGATCGTAAACTGTAGATAATTCTTTTTTCAACTTAATCTCATTCTTTTCATTATAAATATATATTATAAATTAATAATTTATTTAACATCTTTAACAAAAAGTTATATAATTAATTGAAGAAAAAATCAAAATGAAATATGGCTCAATTGCCGCTGGCTCAAAAGAAACTTTAAATACTGCAAAAGATATTTTAATTGAAGGCGGTAATGCATTTGATGCAACAGTAGGCGCCATTTTTACTAGCATGACGTCAGAATTTGCGTTAACAGGTGCAGGGGGAGGCGGAATACTAATATCATCTAGCAAAGACCAACATCCAATTATTTACGATTTTTTTGTTAATTACCCTCTTAGTAATATTAATTCGAATTTAGATTTTAAAAAAATCAAAGTTGATTTTGGGAATACATCGCAAGATTTTTTTATAGGCAAAGGTTCATGTGCTATCCCAGGAAACATTGCTGGGTTACTTCAAGTTCATAAGGAAAAAGGTATTCTACCGCTAGATGTGGTTCTACAACCAGCAGTAAAAATTGCAAAAGATGGTGTTATATTATCTAAATATCAGTCATACATAAATAAATTAATTAAACCAATTCTTACAGATTCAAAAATGGGGAAACAACTCTTTATAAAAAATAAATCATTTCTAAAAGAAGGTGATACATTTAAAAACCCTAATTTCTCAACTTTTCTAGAAGAATTAATTTTAAATGGAAGAGATTTTTTTTATAAGGGTGAAGCAGCTAAGATTATTGAAAATACATTTAATAATGGTGGTATGATTAATAAACAGAACTTAAATAATTACAAAGTATATAAGAGAAAACCTTTAAAAATTAAAATTGGTGAATATGAAGTTTTTACAAATCCAGCACCAGCCTATGGAGGAACACTAGTTGTATTTTTATTAAAAATTCTTAAAAAATCTAAACGTTTAAATTCTAATATAATTGATTTAATAAAAGCTATGGAATTAACATCTGTGGTAAGATCAGAAATCTGCTTGAACCCATTCGATGAAATGGAAATTTCTAACTGTCTCAAGGATTCAATCTTAAATAAATATTTAGAAAGTTTTAATAATGAAAATTTTAATAACAAAAATTTTAAAAGTTCTGATTTAGGCTCAACAACACATATTAGCGTAATAGATAAATATGAAAATGTAGTAAGTGCTACAACAACTAATGGAGAAGGCTCAGGTATTTTTATTCCTGAATTTGGAATTTTAATGAATAATATGCTAGGAGAACGAGATTTGAATCCTTTTGGATTTCATCAATGGAAACATTCAGGTAGATTACCCACAATGCTTTGTCCAACAATTATTATGAAAAATAATAAACCATTATATGCATTAGGCAGTGGAGGAAGTAATAGAATAAGATCAGCAATCGTACAAATTATTATTAACCTTATTGTAAAAAAAATGAATCTAGAAGATGCCGTTGAATCTCCTAGAATACACTTAGAAAATAATAATTTGTTCATCGAAAGAGATATACAAATACCAAAAAATACATACACAAATAAATTTCTAATAAATAAATTTGCTGATAAAAGCTTATTTTTTGGTGGTGCAAACTGTGTAAGTATTAATGAAGCAGTAGGTGATTCTAGGAGGGGAGGAGTTAGTGAAATATTCTAATTATTTAAAGTTGATTAAAAAGTTAATTAATTAATCTATCTAAAAGTATACCGGTTGCAACCGAAACATTTAAACTATCAATACTACCTTTTTTAGATATTGTAATATTGTTAAATTTTTCAAACAAAAGATTTGTTCCATGTGCTTCTGACCCCAAAACTAATGCCCATTTACCTTTTACAGAAATTTTTGAAACATCAGATCCATTTAAATTTGAACATAAAATATTATAATTATTTTTTTCTAAAAAAGATATAATTTCATCATAATCTGAATAATTAATGTAGTTAAAACTAAAATGTGCACCCATAGCTGATCGCAAACATTTTAAGTTAAAAGGATCAACTGATTCTGGCATTAAAACAATTTGATTTATACCATACCATGCACATGTACGTAAAATAGTTCCTAAATTGCCAGGATCTGAAATTTGATCTAGTATCACATAATTTCCATTTGTATCAGTCAATTTGGAATCCAAATATTTATTAATATTAACTACAGCTATTATTCCTTGGGGATTATTTGTATCAGCTATTTCCTTTAAATCTTTTAATTCAATAGTATCATGAGGAATACCGTTTAAATCAATTTTAGTAAATAAACTTTTATTTTTTTCAAAAAAATTTGAAACATAAAAAATTTGAGTGATTTCAGCATTTAAATTAATAGCTTCATCAATAATTCTTAGACCTTCGATAATGGTAAGTTTACTGGTTAATCTATTTTTTTTTAATTGTAAGGATTTAAGAAGTTTTATTTTATTTTTACTAATCATTTATTTCTATTGCAACAGGAGCATGATCTGAACCCATAACATCTTTAAGGATATATGATTTAGCTAATTTTGAACGTAAAATTTGTGAAATACAAAAATAATCAATTCTCCAGCCAACATTTTTTGCCCTGGAGTTAAACATATAACTCCACCAAGTATAATGACCCTCTCCTTTTTCAAATTCTCTAAAAGTATCTATAAATCCTGACGCAATATAATTATCAAAGCCTGATCTTTCTTCATCAGTAAATCCTGCATTTCTCTTATTAGTTTTAGGATTTTTCAGGTCTATTTCTTTATGAGCTACATTTAGGTCACCACAAAAAATAACAGGTTTTTCTTCTTCTAATTTTTTTAAATACTTTAAAAAATCTACATCCCATTCTTGTGCTCTATATTCCAATCTTAGTAATTCTCTTTTTGAATTAGGAGTATAAACAGTAACTAAGAAATAATCTTCAAATTCAACAGCTATAACTCTTCCCTCATTATCATGCTTATCAATACCAATATTATTTTTTACAGATAATGGTTCTTTCTTAGAAAAAATTGCTGTTCCTGAATAACCTTTTTTTTCTGCCGAATTCCAAAACTGATACGGATATTGATTAAGCTTTATATCAACCTGTTCAGGATGAGCTTTTGTTTCTTGTAAACATAAAATATCAGGTTTGTATTCATCTATAAAATCATAAAATCCTTTTTTAATAACTGCTCTAATACCATTTACATTCCAAGAAATTATTTTCATTTTTTCATCCTAAAATTTATCTCATAAATATTACTTAAAGAAATCTAAAACCTCATCAAATAATTTTGTTTTTTGATCACCTGTATCCATATTCTTGATTGAAACAGTAGAATTTTTTATTTCTTCTTCAGCTATGATGATGCAATACTTAGCCTGTACTCTATTTGCATCTTTCATCTGCGATTTAATACTTCTGCGTAAAGTATCTTGAATTACCACGAATTTTTTTTGATGTCTCAATTTATTAGCTAATGCAAAAGACAGATTTATGGCTTCATTACTATTAGCTATAATATAAATATCTGGCTTATTTATAATATCAGTTACCTCTAGTTCAGATGCCAAAATTAATCTTTCAATTCCTGCAGCGAAACCAATAGCAGGAGTTTTTTGACCACCTAGTTCATCAATTAAATAATCGTACCTACCACCACCACATAATGCATTTTGTGAACCAAGTGCATCAGATTGAACTTCAAATACAGTCCTAGAATAGTAATCTAATCCTCTAACTAAATAGTGATCTATAACATATGGAATATTTATATTATCTAAAATATTTAATAAAGTTTGAAAATGTTTTTTATCTTCATCGCTTATATAATCAATAATTCTAGGTGCCTTTTTAACCAACTCAATTTCAAAATCAATTTTTGTATCCAAAATTCTTAATGGATTTGATTCTAAACGCTTCTTACTGATACTTGTTAATTTGTTTTCAAATTTATTAAAGTATTCTTTTAAACTTTGAACATACTTTTTTCTATCTTCTCTTGAACCAATAGTATTAATTCTTAAATTAAGATTTTTAATTTTTAAAGATTTGTAAAATAAATATGCCATAGATATTATTTCGGCATCTTGTTCTGGAAAAGGAGATCCAAAAGATTCTATACCAAATTGTTCAAATTGCCTAAATCTTCCTTTTTGCGGCCGCTCTCGCCTAAATGAAGATCCTATATAATAAAATTTATGAGACTTTTGTTGTTTTGATAGTTGATTTTGAATAAAACTTCTTGAAACTGAAGCAGTTAATTCAGGTCTTAGCGTCAAATTATTATTACCCTGATCAACCCAACTATACATTTCTTTAGAGACAATATCTGTATCTTTACCAATAGATCGTAAAAATAGTTCAGTACTTTCAAAAATAGGAGTTCTAATTTCTTTATAACCATATTTCTGAAAAAAATCTCTAATATAGTTTTCAAAATAAATCCAAATTAATGATTCATCAGGCAGTATATCATTTGTACCCTTTATCTTTCTAATTATATTTTTCATTCAATATCAAGGTTTCTATTATTTGTTTCCCATTCAGAAATTATTTTTTCTATGTCATCATTTGATTCCGCTTTTAATAATTCAGATTTAATATTTGAAGTTTTAATAAATTCCTGAAACATATTAATAAATTTTCTATGGCTATTAGGATTCTTCATGGGTTCTAAAATTAACAATATAAAATTACAAGGTAAACCATCTGTTGATTGATAATTTATTCCATCTGCTGAAATGCCTAGTACCGCTAATGTTTCTTTAACTTCTAAAGATGTATGATAATGGTATGCTACACCTCTTCTAGCCATTGTTTTAAATTGATTAGAATTTAAATATGAAAATAATTTTTTTGTTTCTTTTAAGTACTTATTGTTTTGAAAATGATTGAGAAGCTCTTGTAAGGCATCCTCTCTGACTTGAGAATTTAACGGATAAATTATTGTTTTTTTATTTATTTTATCTGATAATTTCATTACCAATTATTTCCACGCACTCTTGAAGATTGTGTGACTTTTAAACTCTGTAAGTTAGGTTCACTTATACTTATTTTCAAACCAAATCCTTGATTATAACCAATAGGTTTCATGAAAAATGAAAAATCCCAACAATGAAGTGATCGAATAAATTCAGCTTCATAAGAATTAATTTCTAAATCAACCATATTAATATAAAAATTATTTTTCATTAGCCATGAATTTGTTAATCTAATATTTGAATTCAATGATAAAGTTGAATATTCAAGATCCCATTTTTTTTGTAAATCATACTTTGCTGTTAATGTAAATCCAAAAGATGCATCCCAAAGATTTTGTTTATTCAATTTTTGGTTAGTTTCTGATTCAGAATATTCATCACTATTGATTGTGTAACCAAAATTTCTAGAAATACTTGTGCTCATTCCGACTAATCTAGGTAACCCATTCAAAAATTCATTACTATCTTTTCTATAAAAACTTTGTTCAATATTTAATCTAAGGTATTCTCCTCCAGCTTTATCCTTTAAACTGATTGAAGACATTAAAGCATTGAATAATTTTGTATCCCAATTATAACTTGTATAAAAATTATAAGTTAAAATTTCTCTTTTATACAATTCGTTATCTTCATTCAAAATTTTTGCTTGTAATCTATTATTAATATTAAAGGATGAAATAAGTGAATAATTATTAATTAAATCATCATTAATATTAAATCTAGTTTGGTTAAAATCATCATAAGATCCTGATATTAGCTGATTTTTTGAAATATAAATTGTATTTATGGAAGGAGTAATTATATGCCTAAAAGTTTGAATTTTTCTAAAAATCAAGCTGGAATTAATTGTTCCATATATATTTGTTTGTAAATTTATACCTAGAGAACCTTGTCTTTTTTTTGCTTTAATTTTAGAGATACCATCTAAAGACCATTGTTCTGAAATAACAATGTTAGGATTTATATTAAAATACAAAAAATTAAATGGGATTTTTATTGTTAACTTGTTTTCCAATGAAGGGTTAGACTGATTACTAATTCCATTTTTCACCCAATCGAGTATCCAAATATTATTTGATGATAAACATTCTTCTTGTGAAACAATTTGACTTAACTGATTATAATCTGAATCAAAACATTCACCTTCCCAGATATTATTATCTTGTAAACACTGCTCAGAATTTAAATCGGAAGTAATCAATCCATTTTGATCTTGGCATTGCCAAGTTGATTTTTTTGAGTAAGATATACTTTCATTAAAATGTGATAAATTGTAGGAAAGTTTAGTATTACCAAACCATTTATCAGTTTTACCAAAAAGTAGTGGATTATTATACTGAAAATTTACGCTAGGATAGTCTACTTTTTTATAATCTCTTAGTTGATTTTCATAATCAGGTTCTGGTAATATTAAATTTCTAAATGATGAAGCTCCTATTGATAAACTAGAATTATCCCATGATTTAGAATAGTAAATTTGAGAAATTTCTTTTTGGTCTAATCTAATTCTAGCATTATTTTCTACTACATCTGATAAATTTTCAAAATTATAATATTCATATTTTAATCGAATGAATTGATTGTTACCAAAATCTTGATTATGTGCAAATTTACTTGAATATTTTGTTGTTGATTTTTCATTATCAAATAAATTTATAAAATCATTATTTGAAGGATTAAGTTCATTTATAAAATTATTAATTTGAAAATGACCGTAATAATTATAATTATACCAATTATTACCATATGTTTTTTTATAATTTATTTTTGAATCGAGTTTAACTTTAGATCTGTCATAGAAATCTAAATATGTAATTATATCATAATAATCATTTGGTGCATAATAATATCCTAAGTCTTCTATCCATGTTCCATTATTTTTACTATGTCCAAATGAAGGCATAATAAATCCACTTTTTCTATTTTGATTTGAATTAGGTAAAACAGCAAATGGTAAAGTAATTAATGGGAAATCCTGAATATATAATCTCATTGGCCTTGCTATAATTTGATTATTTTTATTATCAACTTTCATGATATTACTTTCAAAATGATAATGAGGCTCTTCAATATCACATGATGTAAAAACTCCATTTTCTATATAAATATCTTCATTCTTATCTGTAATAAAACTATCACCTTGAAAGATACCCATATCGATTTTATTATATCCTTGTTCTATTGTACCAGTTTCATAATATAAATTAAACTTCATATAATGTCCAAATGTTGGAGATTCATTCCCTGTTTTAACTGAGGGTATAATTGATTTACTTATTTTACTTTCAACTATATTTGTTTTTAAATCTGCATTAATTTCACCTCCCTCTAATGTTGTTTCTCCATAAACAACCTTGGCTGATTCTACTAAATAAGTTAGCTCATTTTCCAAATCATAACTTATCTCTTCAGCGTTATATGAAATATTATATAATAAATTTTCATTTTTTTTATCAGGTTGAAAGCTTCCTATGGCTCCTCCTTTTACAAACATATTAGTTAATTCATCATCTTTGATTCTAATTAAAATTGTATCACCAGAAACATTATTATATCCTTTCAATAAACTGTCTGATATTGCATTAAAATTAGCTTGTGCCATACCGATTAATTTGATTGAATCTATACTTTCATTTTCATCAAAGTAAATCAATAGTATATTTGATGTCATATTGTCTTCTAATAATTGAGGTAAATTATTGTCTTTAAATAAAAAGAATTTTTTATTAATTAAATTAACTTCATCAAACATATTAATTTCGGAAACCTTATTATTTTTGTAATTAATTTTTAAAGACTGTCCATAAATTTCGTTATTCTCATTTTTTAAATAAACATTTCCAAAGGCTTCAATTTGCTCTGAATCTGTAAAGTATAATAATTTTTCTGATTTAATAATTGTACTTTTTCGGTTAAAAATAACATTTCCAAGAGCTTCATATCTTTTATTATTATTTTGAAAAATAATCAATTCATTACAAGATAATGTATCTAATTGATTAAACATTTTCACATTTCCACTTAAAATAACTTTATTTGAATCCTGTAAATATTTTGCTAAATCTGTAAACAAGATTTTATCTTTATCAATTATCTTAACATTATCTTTAAAAACTTTTATTTTTAAATTGTTTTCAATATAACTTTCAGCAAAATCAGCAGAAAATTTTAATTTTTCATTTGGAAATAAAAAAGAGGTTTGAAAAATTAGATGTAATATTAAATAAATTTTGAATTTCATTTTTAAAAATTATATCAATTAAGTTTTACAACTTATATTGAATATATGTTCCATATCATATGTATTTAAAATGTAATAATTTGATGTTACATTTTGTTATGAATATTAAATAGTTATCTTGTTATATAAAATATAAATTAAATTATCAAAATTTAATGGGAGCAGTATGAGGTTTAAACAATTTTTATTTTTTTTATTTTTATCTCAATTTTTATTTTCTAATAATAAAATCAATTTAAATAATGTACAATTATTTAGAATTAATAATATTAGTCCAAATTCTATAGAAGTTGAGTTTTCGATTAATGAACTGATATTAAGTGAAATACAAATTAATCAACAAAGTTTTACTAATATTTCATTATTAAATAGTTACCCATCAAAACAATTAGGACTGCCAAATTTACCAATGGTAAATAACTTAATTGAAATACCACAAGATAATAATTTTAGAATAGAAATTATTAATGACGAAATTGAAATTATCAATGGAAATAAAAATAATATTAATTTTTTAATTGATCCAGTCCAAGGTTCCCGAGCCAAAAGTAAATATCAAAATAAGTTCGAATTTAATGAAAAGGAATATGCAAGTAATAAATTTATAAAAAATCCATTGATTGAAATTAAAAATAAAGGAAAGCTTAGAGAAGTAAATATAGCTAATCTTATGATTAGTCCCCTAGAATATAACCCCGTAACCAATGAGGTAATTGTACATAAAAATATTAAATTTAAAATATATTTTGACAATCTAGAGTTTGAACAATATAACCAAAATAAATCCAAAGCGTTTTCTTATTTTTTCGAACCAATTTTTAGAAATTCTTTAAAAAATTATAGTTCTGTAAATGAAGCAACACGTGAAAATGATTTTATTGAAGATAAAGTTGGCTATATTATCATAGCTGATAGAATTTTTGAAAATAGTTTAGAAACATTCATTAATTGGAAAACTAGAAAAGGATTTCATGTTACAGTTGGATATACTGATGAGATAGGATCATCCTCAAATCAAATAAAAAACTATCTTCAAAATAAATATGATAATCCAATTAATGGAGACCCTATTCCATCATTTGTTTTATTAGTTGGAGACACGCAACAAATTCCTGCTTCTTACTCAAGTGGTGGTCATGTTTCAGATTTAGATTATTGTGATTATACAAATGATAATTTACCAGATGTTTTATGTGGTAGATTTTCTGCACAAAATCCTAATCATGCCATTGCGCAAGTTGAGAAAACATTAGAATACGAACAGTTCAATATGCCTAATCCGAATTTTTTAGGCGAAGTTCTAATGATTTCTGGAGTAGATGCTAACTTTGCTCCTACTTATGGAAATGGACAAATTAATTATGGAAATCAATATTATTTCAATTCTAACAATGGTATTAACTCAAACACATTTTTATATCCTGCGTCAGGTAATTCACAAAATCAAATTTTAAATATAGCTAATCAAGGCGTAGGGTTTATTAACTATACTGCGCATGGTTGGGAATCAGGTTGGGCAGATCCTGAATTTGATCTTAATGATGCAAGTAACATGACGAATTTTAATAGATATCCAACAATGATAGGGAACTGTTGTTTAACTAATGCATTTGATACGGGGTCTTGTTTTGGAGAAACTCTTCTAAGAAAAGCTAATGCTGGAGCTATTGGTTATATTGGAGGTTCAGATGTTACATACTGGGATGAAGATTATTGGTGGGGAGTAGGTTCTGGGAATGTAAGCGTAAATCCATCATATAATACTTCGGGTATTGGTGCGTATGATGCCATGTTTCATTTGCAAAATGAAGATACCTGGGCAGTGGTTAATAGTGCAATAATGATGGTGGGCAATCTTGCTGTTGCTCAAGCAAATGGTATGGATGATTATTACTGGGAAATTTACCATTTAATGGGGGACCCTTCCCTTTCAACTTACCAAGGTATTCCTGAAGAAATTAATGCAAACTATGATTTATTCTTACCTATTGGTTCTGAAGCGATTGAAATTCAAGCTGATCCATTTAGCTATGTTGGATTATCTCAAAGCAATGAACTGATAAGTTCGGGAACAGTTGACGAGTCTGGATTCGTTGTGCTAATTTTTGATCCAATTAATGATGTTACAAATTTAGATATTACAATTACAGGTCAAAATAAAATACCACATTTTAACGAAATTTTTGTAGCTTCTCCAGATGGTGCATTCACCTCAATTTCCTCACAAAGTATTGATATGGGACAAGATTTGATGATATCTCAAAATGAGATAATCAATGTATTACTAAACTTAGAAAATATAGGTAATGCTAACGATAACAATATACAGGTCAATCTAATAAATACTGATAATAACCAATATATTAATATGATTACTGAAAATATTAATATTGATAACTTAAGTGCTGGAGAAAATATAGATGTAATATTGTCTTTTTTAATTGATCAAAATGCACCTTTTGGTCATAACTTTACATTAGATGTTGAAGTAATTTCAACAAATAATTTATGGGATAATACATATTATTTTAATGTAGAATATTTAATTGAAGACTTTAACCATAATTCATTTAACGAATTTCCATGGATTCTAAATAGTGAACAAAATTGGGAAATTATAAACGGTAATCAATTGATAAATGAGTCATCACACATAAAATCTGGACAAATTGATCATAACATGATATCTGAAATTTCAATAGAAATGAATATTGAAGAAGATGGAAACATTCAATTTGATAAAAAAGTTTCTTGTGAAGATGTAGGAAGTCAGACTGGAAATTTTTACGATTATTTAGCATTTTATATTGATAATATTGAACAGGAAAAATGGGCAGGTGAAATAAATTGGTCAACAAACGTTTTCCCGGTATCAGCTGGTATTCATATATTTACTTGGAAATATATCAAAGACCAAGCGGTTACAGTAGGAGAAGATGCAGCTTACATAGATAATATTATTTTTCCTCCATGTTTTTATTCGTCAATTTTATATGGTGATGTCAATAATGATGGTAATATAAATATTCAAGATGTTATACTTAGTGTAAATATTATTTTAGGTTCGAACACTTACAATGAATCAGCTGACATAAATACTGATGGATTTATTGATGTTTTAGATATTATTAATATAGTCAATTTAATTTTAAACTAATCGGAGAATTTTAATGCATACAATTTTATTTTCTTTAATATTTTTAATCAATATTATTATTTCTCAAGATAGTATTGGAGGTATGCCATTTACAAAACAAAATGAAATTAAACTAAATAATAATTTAGTCAGTATGCCTATACTTGATATAGAAAAACTACTTTTAGAAGATGAAAATAGACCACCAGCAACTCCATTCAGGTATGGCTATAAATTTAATGTTAAATTAAATTTACAAAATTCTGGTGAGTGGCAATCACTAGAAAATGGAGATAGGATATGGACATTGTCAATTAAAAGTGAAAATGCCAAGGCAATTTCTATAGAATATGATAATTTCAAGTTACCAGATAACTCAAGTTTTTTTGTGTATAATGAAAATAAAATATTAGGAGCTTATACACAAAAAAATAATCAGCCCGATATGCTTTTTTCTACTCCATTAATACAAGGCGATTATGTCAATTTAGAATATTATGAACCATTTGAAGCTTATGGTGAAGGTATAATTAGTATAGATTATATAATACATGATTATAGAGATATTTTAAATTTTTCAAATAGTTCTAATTCAAGAAGCTGTGGTGATAATGTAGTATGTAATAGTGCTAACGAATTTACAGATCAAATTAATGCTACATCATTCTTAGATATGGGTGGTTATATATGTAGTGGAGCAATGATTAATAATACAAGTTTTGATTTAACACCTTACTATTGGACTGCATGGCATTGTGTTGAAGGAGATAATCCTAGCACATTCAGATTTTATTTTAATTATAAAACATCCTCATGTAATGGAAGCTGGGCAAATCAAGGTTCATATGAATATGGAAGTTCTATTTTATCTGATTCAAATGGTATGGACAATGATTATGCCCTATTGATAATAAATGATTCTTCAATCTCAGATGGTATATTTTATAGTGGTTGGAGTAAATCAAATGAAAATCCAGTTATTTCATGTGGTGTTCACCATCCAAATGGTGATCCTAAAAAAATAAACTTCGATAATGATATGGCATATAGTTCTGGATCAATTAACTGGCAGGGACAAGGGTCGTCACCTGCAGGTTCACACTGGAGGGTTTTATGGGATGATGGAGGAACATATGGTGGTTCTTCAGGTTCTCCTGTATTTAATGAAGATGGATTATTAGTAGGGCAATTATCTGGAGGTTCAGGTAATTGTTATTCAGGTGATACAGAAGACTACTATGGAAAATTCTCTCTTTCTTTTAGTAATGTTAGTCAATGGTTAGATCCAATTAATAGTGGTGCTATTCAAATAGTTGGGACTTATGATGGTACTAATCAAACTGACAACGATAATGATGGAGTCGCTGAATCCAATGATTGGGACGATAATGACCAATATGTCTGCTCTGATATTGATGATGACAGTTGTGATGATTGTAATTCAGGAAGTTTTGATATTTCGAATGATGGATTAGACTTTGATGGAGATGGTCTATGTGACGCGGGAGATATAGACGACGATAATGATGGTGTTTCAGACCAGATTGATTCACATCCTTTAGATAATTTTTTATGTTCAGATATAGATGAAGACAATTGCGATGATTGTTCCTCAGGTTATTATAGTCCTGAAGATGATGGATGTTTTTTTATGATGGGAGATTTAAATTTAGACAATGCAATTAATATACTTGATGTTGTGGCTATGGTAAATATGATTATGGGTATTTTAGAACCATCCGAAACCCAATTAAATTTGGCTGATTTAAATAATGATAATAATACCAACATAAATGATATTGTCTTACTTATCAATATAATTATGGGATAAATAGCAAAGGGGAAGTATTCACTTCCCCTTTTATATGCTAGATAATCAATAGATTATCTTAACCTTGTATTATAATTTCAAAAAATCTATACTTAAAATTTGTGATAAAAGTCACATTAAAGATATAGGTCATCTATTCCTTGATTAGCTAAAAAATCAGCTCTATCATTATCAGGATTTCCACTATGACCTTTGACCCACTTCCAAAGAATGTCATGTTTGGATGATAAGGCATCTAGCTTCATCCATAATTCTTTGTTTTTTACAGGTTTTTTTGAAGCCGTTTTCCAGCCCTTTAACTTCCAATTATGAATCCAGGTTGTTATTCCATTTTTTACATAGGCAGAATCTGTTGTTACAACTACTTTAGATTTAAATTTTAATTGATTGAGAGATTCAATCACAGCTGTTAATTCCATAATATTATTTGTTGTCAATAAAGATCCACCTTTAATTTCTTTTATATGGTTTTCATACTTTAATAGTGCACCCCATCCACCTGGACCGGGATTACCTCTGCATGCACCATCTGTATATATGTAGATTTTTTTTTCCATACTAAAAGTCTATACCTATAGAAAGATACCACTTTCTTGAAGAAATAATACCTCTATGTGGATTATATTGCCAAGCATAATCAAGTTTCCATGGCATTCCTAAAAAATTAAATCTTGGTCCAAAACCAAATGACATTATCCAACCTTCATTATTATCTAATTGCCAACTATTCTTGCTTGAAAAATTCGGAATTTTATCATTCCAAGCTACACCTGCATCTATAAATATAACACCAAATATCTGTCCTAAATATTTTATTGTTGGAAAATAATATATCAAAAAAGGTAACCTTAATTCAAAATTTGCTATTAATGATTTAGTACCAAATTTTTGGGCAACATTATACCCTCTAACTGGAAATTGAAAATTATTTAAAGAGGCATATCTGTAGTCTAATTCACCATCACCTGTAAGAGTTTGTCCATAATCTTCATTAAGTAAATTATCATCNCCNTGNGAAATAGTGTTATATCCTGCACCTCCNATTCCAAAANTTCTTGCATCTNTNCCCCAACTAGAACCAANAAATATCCTTGANGCNAAACGAATATAACCATCATTTGTTAAATTAAAATAAGTCCTTGAATCAATCTCAACTTTNTCAAATATATAATCNTTTGAANTAATTGAAGGTGCAACTTCATANTCTATAAATGTTCGATTTCCTCCCCAAAACTGAGTATTATCCCAAACATATTTTAAAGAATATGTAGAAAAATTAAATGATTCTATATATTCNGTACTTANGTCTCCATACCAATTTGTTATTTCTTCATTTTTTTCTAAATAATTATGCTCTAAAGCAGTCTCAATCCTACTAAATTTTGTGAATGGTCTTGAAAATTTTATTTTTAATCCTATATCTTTAAAAAAATCATATTGACTTTGATAATTAAATGGATTCCAGCTATATGATGATACAATTGAATTATGGTAAAATATTAAGCCCCAATCAATTTTATTTTCTAAATTCAAATAATTAAGCATAATATCTGAATGCTTAAAATCAATAACTAAAGATGTTTGCAGCTCAATTTTATGATTTCCAAGTATGTCACTGAATAAAAAATAACCTACTCCTTGTCCCTCATTTTGTATAAGATCATATTGATATTGAGCACCATAATAATCTAAAGTAAACTTTCTTTTATATTTATAAGGAATTCGTATACCTAGACTATCAGTCGCAGCTAATTTAGTATCATTATTAGAACTAATATTTTTTATGAATTCATAATTCTTTAAATTTTTATATTCTTTAATCTGATTATTGGAATCTCTTAAAAGAGAATATTCTTCAAAACTTTTCCAATTTGAGTCTTTAATTTTAGTCGACTTATCCATTAACTCTAAAACATTTGATATTTGAAAAATATCATATCCCATTTTATTAAATCCTGTAAAAATCATTTCAGTATCAGAGAACCAATCTATCTCAGTAATACCTGTCAAAACATTGGTTATATTAGACTTAGATGAAAAACGATCATCTGTTATATATATATTATTAATCCCTGATTCATCAGATATGAATGCAATATATTCTCCAGAAGGTGAATAATGAGGATAAATCTCATTGTAATCAGTGTTTGTTAAACGACTAATATCATTTTCAGAATCTATGTTGTAAATATCGTAAGAATCAAAATTAAAATTGATTGTTGATAAATAATCATAGTTTACACTTGAAACATTATTTTGTCGATCAGACACTAATAATAATTCTAAACCATCAGGACTCCAGCTAACTTGAACATCACTAAAAACATCGTTAGTAATTTGTTCTAGGCTATCATTATCTAAATCATATATAAATACATCGCTTGCAAATTGTTTATATCCAATAAAAGCAATTTGATTTTTAATGGGATTCCACTTTGGTCTATATATACCTTCAATATTAAATTTTTTCTTTATTCTATCTTTTGGATTATTAGGATCAAGTATTATTAATGCATCTGAACTTCCAGATTTAACTGCAAAAGCTATTTTTTTACTATCGGGGGACCAAGTTATACCTGGTTTTAAAATGTGCAATTCTTCAATTTCAGATGTTACTTGCGCAGAAACAATTTTATTTAAAAATTCGCCTGTTAACAAAGACACAGTATATATTGACATACCTCCATCTTTATTTGAATACAGTGCTATTTTAGTTCCATCTGGTGAAACTGAAGGGCCGATATTATAATTATTTTGTAATTTAATATGGTCAGTTATTTGTCTCGAAATATCTTTAATATCATCTCGATTTACAATATCAGGCCAATATTGTTTTTTTAAAAATTCATGCCATTGATTTGACAATTCCATTAAATCAATTCCAAGTGTTACCTCAATTGCTTTATTTGTATCATTTTTATATTTAATATTTGAAAAAAGTTCAGCAATAATTTCTTTACCCCATTTTTGTGTTATAAAATTCCATACCGATTGTCCACCCCTGTATGCTAAGTAACCATTTAAATAAGGAATTTGTGGCATTGTTTCACTATTCAAAGCAATATCTCGCATCCACATATCAGAATTAGTATCCCACTCGTTCGTTAAATACTCTGCTAGTCCTTCATTCATCCAAAGAGGAATCATTACAGAATTATTTCTAATCGCATTCATAATATTCCCACCGTAAATTCCATCATTTATAAAAACATGAACAAGTTCATGATATATAACGTGTTTTAATTCTTTTAAAGAACCATTATATGGAATTACCATTCTATTCTTAAATAACTCTGTAACTCCACCCACACCCTCACCCATGTGTACGGAAACAATATTGGTTTGCTGAAAATCATTGTGGGAATTATAAACAAAAATATCTGAATTTTTACTTAATTCCCAACCAATTAAATTGGAAATTTTATTATATGCTTCTTCAGCATAGAATGCTACAAATTCAGCCTGATCTTTTCCTTTGTCATAAAAGTAAACATTAAAGTGTTCTGTTTTAATATAATACCATTCAAAATTATCATATTGAACTTTATTTTTGCCAAATTGTGGGAATAAAAAATTGGTAATACTAAATAATAATAAAATTTTAATTAAACGATTCATTTTATATTTGAAAAAATTATACAATTTATTTTTTAAATTAGTTTAATAATTAACTATAATTATAGTAATAATTTAAACAAATGAAAGCACCTTTTTATATTATATCTGATAATCACTTTATGATGCGTGATGATAATAATGAAAAAAAAAGAAGAAAAAGATTATTTTCTGTTTTAGATAAAATAAAAAAAGAAGGTAAAGGAACTCTATTAATTGGTGGTGATTTTTTTGATTTTTGGTTTGAAACTAACGCAGTTATACCTAATGGCTATAAAGATTTAATTGATAACTTAAGTAATCTCCAAAAGTATAATATTGATATTCATTATATTGCAGGTAATCATGATTATTGGGATTTTGGATATCTTAAAGAAAAAGCTAACATTAATTTCTATAAAAATGATTTGGAATTTCATTTAAATGATAAAAAAATTTTAATCACTCATGGAGATGGGTTATTAAAAAGTGATTATGGTTATAGATTCATGAAAAAAATAATTCGAAGCACTTTATTTATAAAGTTATTTAAAATGATTCCTCCTCAATTTAGCTTTAAAATGGCTAATAAATTATCAAAATCAAGTTCTGGCTATAATCATAATGATAAATATATAGATACTATAATGAGAGATATAGTAAATTATGCTAAGTATAAGTGGTCGACAGGAATTGATATAGTTCTTGTTGGTCATTATCATCAACAAAAAATAGTTCATCATGAAAAAAAACATTTAATTTTTCTAGGTGATTGGCTAGACAAGTTTACAATAACAAAGATAAGTTCTAATGAAATTTGGCAAGGAAATTGGAAAGAATTTTTAGAATTAACTTGAAAAAAGGAATAGAATTGAATAATATTACCAGTCCTGCAACAAAAAAAAATGAATAAAAAATTGACATTATTAATACTTTTTGTTATTTCAAGTTTACTATTTTCTCAAGATATTGAGATAATAGATGCTGAAAAAATAAAAAATATGAAACCTAGAGCTAAAAAAAGGCTACTAGGTAAAAACTTAGTTATAAAACAAGATCCTTATAATATTGACGAAATTAACCAACTAAAAATTTTATATGAGTTTGGAAATCAATCTGCTTTAAATGTTATGCTAAATATTTTTTCAGATAAAAATCAAACATATGAAATTAGACTTTTATGTTTAGATTTATTATCTAGTATTGATAGTCCACTAGTTAAAGATGCCTTAAAAAATACTGTTGAAAATGTTGAATTTTTAGAAATTGAATATTTAGTTAAGTGTATAGAAATCTTAAATAGTTTTGAAGATTTAGAATCAACCAATTCTCTAGTAAATGGACTTAAAAACTCTGAAAATAAAATTATGGATTTAAGAGAAACAATTGTTAATGCAATTGGTGAAAATGGTAGTGATGATGAAATTTTAACATTGATAGATTTATATGAAATTAGTTTAACTAATCACAACCGTATGAATGAATTATTAACTCTAACACTTGGTAGTATGAATGATGATAGATCAATACCTCTGCTTATGAAAATTGCTAGTGATAAGAATATTAATATAAGAATTAGAAATACTGCAGTTGAAGTATTATCGAGAAAAAATGCACCTGAGTTAGTTGATTTTTTTATTGAAATGTTAGGAGACCCTGAAACCAATGAAGAAATGTTAAACTTTGTTAATAGCGCAATGGGTAATATACAAAATGAAAGAATGACTATGGCATTATTAGAATCATTTCAGACAGGGAAAAATAGATATTATGCAAATTTACATTCTATTATGTCTGCAATGGATAATTATAATAACCCTCAAATTAAGCCAGCATTNATTGAAGTAGCTACAACAGATGGNTTNCCNAGNTTACTAAGAATTAAAGCTATCAATAGTTTAGCAAATTTTAATGATANTCAAGTTTTAGANTATATNATTCCAATTTTAGAAAATCCTGAAAANTATGAATTTTATTTTGAAATTTTAAATTTAGCAAAAAAGTTAGATGCTGAAGAAAAGTATATGAATGAGNTAAGAAATGCAGCATTNAAAGCGATGTTAAATACGAATATTANTNGAGGAGATAAANTTGAATAATTTCATAAAATATTTNATNCTATCTTTTAGNCTNCTNATTATTTTCAGTTGTGCNTCAAAANAAAATATATCTAATAATCAACGAAATAAAAGNGATAAAAAANCATCAACTTTAATTAAAGATTCTGAGCCCTTTTATCCTTTAAGTCAATCTATTATGGATATTCAAAACGAAATAATTGATTTAAAAAGTCAAATAATAGAATATGAATCACGTTTACATTATCCATCTGTTAATACAGATCTCTTAAAAATGGTTACCACACCTCATTTGAAACATGAAATTATTATGACAAATGGTACAATAATAGATGGAACAATCATATATGAAGATACTGAAAAAATGATACTTAAAACGCAAATTGGTCAACTAACAATTGAAAAACAATTTGTAGAATCAATTGAAGACAAGGCTCCATTACAACCTTACGTAGAATTTACTTCAAAAGAAATAGAAGAAAGAATTAATGATGATAATTCAGTGACATACATTGGAGAAGTTATAAATAATGGATTAAGAAGAGCTGATTTTGTAAGGATTATTTATAATTTTTGGGCAGATGATACGAGTCCAATTTTTTCAGACTCTTCATTTGTATATGGTCAAAATATTATTTATTCAAATGGCGTAATTTCTGATTGTGCAATTGAACCTGCACAAAATGCAAAATTTGAAATAACAGTCAGTATTCCAGATTCTTTAAAGTTCGAATACATTACTAAAGAAATTAATTGGAATACGTTCGAATAAAAAATGCTTTCTCTCAAAAATTTATTTGAAATAATGAATGATAAGAATGCAAGTGATTTGCATTTATCTATAGGTAGCCCTCCTAGAATAAGAGTTAATGGCAAATTAAATCCTATTAATGAAAATAAACTTGATGAAAACAGTATAATTAATTTATTAAGTGAATATATTAAAGATGATCAATTACAAGAAGCCAAAAATGGTAAAGCAATAGATTCTACAATCGGTATTCCTGGATTAAGTAGATTTAGAGTCAATGCATTTAAACAAAGAGGTAGTATTGTTGCCACCTTTAGAAGATTACCATTGGAGGTTCCTAATATAACAAATCTTGGATTTTCCGATACAATTCTAAAATTAACTGAACAAAGAAAAGGTTTGATATTAATCACAGGTGGTACTGGCAGTGGTAAATCAACAACTCTTGCTACAATGGTTCAAAAAATATCATCAGAATTAGAAGGACACATCATAACTATTGAAGATCCTATTGAATACTTGTATCCGCACTCTAAATCTTTAATTAACCAACGAGAAATTGGAATTGATAGCCCAACATTTGCGGATGCATTAAAAAGCGCTCTAAGGCAAGACCCTGATTTAGTTGTTGTTGGAGAATTAAGAGATCCTGAATCTATGGCAACAGCATTAACAATAGCTGAAACGGGTCATTTAGTTTTGGCTACATTGCATACAAATAATGCAGCTGGAACTATTTCAAGAATAGTTGATGTTTTTCCACCAGAAAAACAAGAAATTATTAGAATGAATCTATCAATGTCATTAGTGGCGATTATTTCACAACAATTAATTCCAAATGTTGAAAATAGCAGATCTTTAGCTTTAGAAATTTTAGTAAATACACCATCAATCAAAGCATTGATAAGAGAAAATAATATACATCAAATTGATAATTATATACTAAGTGGAGCAAAAGATGGAATGGTGAGAATGGATGATTCTATTTTAGCACTATACAACGATAATTTAATTACTAAAGATAATGCCCTCTATTATGCCCATAAACCATCAGAACTTTCAAAAAAATTAAGTGATTTCTAAAAATATTTATTTAAAATCAGAAATCAATGTTAACTGACTAGAGATATTACCATTTTAATTGAAATGATTTCAGATTAATGAAAATAATTTTTTATATACTTTTTATATCTTCAATATTTCCTTTTAAAGATAAAATTAATGCTGGACCAATGGTTGGTTATTCGACCAAAAGGGAAGTAGCTTTATGGATTCAAACAAAAGCAGAATTTGATGTTAAATTTTTATACTGGGACAAAAACAATCCAAATATAATTTTTGAGACAGAAAATTACCAAACAAGTAGGCATTCTGGTTTTACAGCAACTTTAGTTGCAGATAAAGTTAATCCAGGAACAAGTTATTATTACAAACCTTTAATAAATGGTAAAGAAATTAATTTTGATTATCAATTAGAATTTCAAACTCAAAAACATTGGGAACACAGAACAAATCCACCCAATTTTAGTTTTGCATTTGGTAGTTGTGCATATACAAATGAGAAAGATAAAGATAGACCCGGTAAAGCATATGGCGGTGATTATTTTATATATTCTTCAATTTTAAAAAAAAATCCTGATTTTATGATTTGGCTTGGAGATAATGTTTATTTTAGAGAGCCAGATGACTCCAGAACAGGTATATATCATCGTTATTCGCACGATAGATCTCTTGATGAATTACAACCATTGCTTGGCTCTGTACATCATTATGCTATATGGGATGATCATGATTACGGACCTAATAATTCTGATAGAAGCTTCATATATAAAAATATTACACTTGAAGCATTTAAAGACTTTTGGGCAAATCCAACCTATGGATTTGAAAAAAATAAAGGTATTACAACTCAATTCAGATGGTCAGATGTGGATTTTTTCCTTATGGACAATCGTTATTTCAGAACGCCACAAAATAGAAAAAATATTTATAAAGAAATTTTAGGTGATGAACAGGTCCAGTGGTTAATTGATGCTCTTTTAAATAGCAAAGCACCATTTAAAATAATTGCATTAGGAGGGCAATTTCTTAATTCCGAAAAAATTTATGAAAATCATATAAATTGGGAAGATGAACACAAAAAAATTTTAGATTTAATCGATAAAGAAAAAATCGAAGGTGTTATTTTTATTTCAGGTGATAGACATTTTTCAGAGGTATCAAAGATGGATAGGTATGGAGCATATCCACTCCATGATTTTACAGTTTCACCTTTAACATCCAGTTTTTGTGATATTTGTATTGATGAAAAAAATAAGTATAGAGTCAAAGATAGTGGAGTTTTTGAGCGTAATTTTGCTATAATCAATATTAGTGGTTTATATAATGATCGATTATTGGAATATATAATTTATAATAGTTATGGCGAGCCGCTATGGAGCTACAAAATTCATGAAAATGATTTAAAATATGATTAAGAATACATTTAAAGGGTCTATTATTTAACTAAGCAAAATTTTTAGATTTAACCAGTTCTTTAAAAAATAAAAAGAGTCAGCGGACACTGACTCTTAATATTTTGATAACTAATAACTTAGGAGGAGTTATTAATATATATATTAATACTCCGTATACAATAGAAAGTTTCCATTTATTTCAAAGAATTAATTAAATCCATAAATTCTTGTGCATCTAAAATTTTAATTCCAAGTTTTTTTGCCTTATCCAATTTACTACCAGATTTTATACCTGCAATTAAAAAATCTGTTTTTGAACTAATAGAAGATGATTTTTTTGCACCATATAATTCAATTAATCTAATAGCATCAGATCTTTTTAAATATTCTAAATTACCTGTAAAAACAAAGGTTTTATTTGTTATTATTGATTCTCTAATTTCATTAACATTTGAAAATTTTAATCCTGCAAGAAAACATTTATTAATAATTTCAACATTAACCTGATTACTAAAATAAATTCTTATTGAATCAGCCATTACTTCACCTATTTCATGGATATTTACCAATTCTTCCTTTTTTGATTTTACCAAACTATCAAAATTAGATTGAAAATGTTTTTCTAAAATTTTTGATGCATTTTGTCCTACATGTCTGATTCCCAATCCAAATAAAAATCGTGCCATTGATGTTGTTTTAGAATCATCGATAGACTTAATAATATTAGCAGCAGATTTTTCACCCATACCATCAAGGTGTGATAAATCATCATGATTTAAATAAAATATATCTGAAATATTATTTATTAATTTATTTTGAATCAATAATTCAATAATTTTCACACCTAAACCATCAATATTCATACAATTTTTTGAAACAAAATGCTGTAGTGAACCTTTTAATTTTGCAGGACAGTATAAATTATCACAACGTAGTACAGCTTCATCTTCAGACTTTGAAGCTTTAGAAAAACAAATAGGACACTCATTAGGAATTACAAATGCATTAGATTTTAATGCTCTTTTTTCAAGTATTACTTTTACCACCTCTGGAATAACATCCCCAGCTCTTTGAACTAATACTGTATCGTTGATTCTAATATCTTTTCTATTAATTTCATCTTGATTATGTAACGTGGCATTTGATACAATCACGCCACCAATACTAATAGGCTCTAACTGTGCAACTGGTGTTAATGCACCGGTTCTACCAACACTTATTATTATATTTTTAATTTTAGTTGTGGCTTGTTCAGCTTTAAGTTTACCAGCTATAGCCCATCTAGGTGATTTACTTCGAATCCCCAGTTCAGATTGATATTTATAAGAATTCACTTTAAATACTACTCCATCAATATCATAATTGATTTTAGTTCTTAAACTTTCAGCTCTTCTATAATAATCAATTAAAAATGATGTACCATTTCCTTCCTCTATATATGGATTAACAGGAAAACCCCATTTAGGTAACTGGTTTAAAAATTGGATTTGAGAATTGAACTGTTTGCCTATTATTTTACCAGGTGCATAACAAAAAATTCTTAAAGGCCTATTTTCAGTAATTTTTGGATCTAACTGTCTTAAACTNCCAGCTGCACAGTTCCTTGGATTNGCAAATAAGGGTTCATTATTTACTATTCTTTCTTTATTTAAATTCTTAAAATCATTTTTATTAATGAANACTTCACCTCTGATCTCCAATAAGCTGGGTGGATTATCATCAGANATTACCANTGGAATTGACTTGATAGTCTTTAAATTGTGNGTTATATCTTCACCTGTTAATCCATCACCNCTCGTAGAACCATATATAAATGATCCGTTTTCATAGACTAATTCTACTGCTAATCCATCTAATTTAGGTTCTGCTATGTAAGAAACCTCATCATTTAAGTTTAAAAATTTTTTAATTTGCTTATCAAAATGGATAATTTCATCATCACTCATTGCATTAGCTAATGATTGCATTGGCAGCCGATGTGTTATAGTTTTAAAAGATGTTAAAGGCATCCCACCCACTCTTTGAGTTGGAGAATCAGGTGAAAAGCAATCAGGGTTTTTATCTTCTAAATTTTGAAGTTTTTTTAATAATTGATCATATTCATAATCAGATATTGTTGGATTATCGTGAACATAATAATTAATATTATGCTGATTTAGAATTAACCTCAGTTCCTCTATTCTTTTTTTATCTTGCATAAAAATTTATTATGTAGATAAAATATTTTTATCAATTGAACCTGTTAGACTGAAGAAATCTTTACTTGAGAAATTAAATGATTTATGCTGATAATCACCACTTTCGTTTATAGAATAATTATCAATAAAATATGATTTTCTATCAATGATTTGCTTTAAAGATTTTAATAGAAAATCAATATCATTAATTGTGTTGTATAAACCAAAGCTGGCTCTAACCATACCCATCCATGGTTCAACCTTCCATGATAAATGGTCATCAATACAATCTAATTGTTCTAATTCCTCTGAATGTGTCATATGAAGCATTTTCTCAACATANGGATGAGCACAAAAACATTCATTTCTTACAGCTATATTAAAATAATCATTTAGTATTGCTGCAACTAATCCATGATCCAAACCTAAAATATTAAANGAAATAGTACCAGCTCTTTNGGAATCNTCATCAACCGCATCACCATAAATAAAAATATCTTTAAGTTCTTTCATTTTTTCTANAGTATAATTAGTAANTTGCAAATCTTTTTTTAATATATTATCCATACCTATACTATCTAAAACATGNATTGCAGAACCTAANGTAATTGCACCTANAATATTAGGTGTTCCTGCTTCTTCNCTATCAGGGAANTGTTTAGATACAAAATAATTTTCNGGGAATACTTTATCAACCATNCCACCTCCAACTTCTTCNGGTTCAATAGCTGACATAAATGATTTTCTTGCTATGACAACTCCAGGAGAACCTGGTGCATATGTTTTATGTCCTGAAAATAATAGAGCATCAATTTCTAAATCTTTGTCATCAAATCCGCTCATATAAATAGGAACATGTGCNGCCATTTGTGCTGCATCTACTATAATATATGCACCATANTTATGAGCTAGCTTAGCAATTTTATTGATTGGATTAATAATNCCAGTTACATTACTTAAACCAGTAATTGAAACATAATTAATTCTATCNTGAAATTGNATTAAATATTTTTCAAAAATTTCCATATCTATNCCACCCATATTNGTGTTATTTTTGTTAATAGGAATGTGCATAACNTTACCACCATGCTTTCTATGTGGNAAATCGTTTGAATGATGCTCCATGATTGAAACAAGNACNATATCTCTCTCTGGNCTAATTCNATTTAAGGTTTTTGCNATACGATTCATACCTGCTGTCACNCCGCTNCCCNTNAAAAAACATGTAAATTCATTANGGTCAGCATGAACAAAATCAAGAATACGATTATGAATCCAATGATATGTTTTAGTNGAAATTTTNGCACTAAAATGTAANAATGAATGAGTGTTTGNATAATGTTTTAGAAAATCATTTGATGATCTATGTGCNACNCCCATCATTAAGGAAGAGGCTGTGGTATCTAAATAAATTCTNCTAGANTTATTACCATCAACTGTCTCATATTCTGTATCTAAACCAATAAAATCATGTCTAATTTTTTCNAANAAATCTTGACCTTTAATTGACATAGTTTCTTTAGTTAAAAGNGGTAATTTCATATCAATAAATTAATTATTTTTAATTCTATTAAATAGTTCTTTTTTAATTCTTTTNGAATAANGNTAGTCTGATTTCCANTTATNCCAGTAACATTCNACTAGACCAATTCCAGTTGAAGATATAAATGCTTCATCCATTAGTTTNACTTCATTTAATGGTATGTGGCACTCCTTAACTTCTAGCTTTAAATCGCTAGCAATATNTATGATTAAACTCCTCATTATACCTGCTAAAATTCCTAAATCTAATGATGGNGTATANAGAANTTTATTTTTAATAAAAAATATATTTCTCATTGNACATTCNGTNACTATCTTATTTTNATTAAAAAAAACTGATTCAAATACATTCATTGATTNGCAATATTCTTTTGCCATGATATTNCCAATNTAATTCATNGATTTAATAGCAGGATTATAACGAATGAGAGGAAATTCTTTTTCATCTAAATAAAGAANTTTTACTGGAACCTCAGATACTTCATACAATGGTTTTATAATNACAAAAATTGANNAATCATTTTTNTNCNGATTATTTTCATNACCNTTGGTAATGATTAATTTAAGCATACCAGAATTTAAATTATTAATGTTAATAACTTTGTTTAAAATTGATAAAATTTGANTCTTATTCTTGTCAATTTTTATTTTTGAAATTTTTAATCCNTTATATAATCTATNAATATGATTGGTATATGAAAATATTNTTTTTTTATCAAATCTCATCGTTTCAAATATTCCGTANCCATATGCAAAACCCATGTCNTGAATTGANATTTTNGCNTCNTTTNCTTTNACATATTTNCCATTTATNTAATATTTCATATNTATTTTATAAATTCATTTAAAATNTTACTTTTNANTTGTGCCTCATGTAATTCTTCTTCTTNTTNAGAATCCCAAACAATTCCACCNCCAACACAATATTTTGCAATTTGTTNTTTAATTAACATAGTTCTNATTGCAATATTAAATTTAAAATCATTNTTTATATCAATNTGTCCAATTGCACCAGTATATATTTCTCTATTATAANTTTCTAATAANTCAATAATTTTCATNGAACTTTCTTTNGGTGCTCCTGTAATGGANCCCCCAGGGCANANAGCTTTAATTATATCNATAAAACTAACCNCATTTTTAAGATNNCCATAAATACAACTAACCATTTGATTAATAGTTGTAAANGATTGAACAGANAATAAATCCTTAGTTTTAACAGATCCAAATTCACANATTTTACCNAAATCATTTCGTAGTAAATCAACAATCATAATGTGNTCTGCTCTATCTTTAGAGCTTTGCATTANCTTATTTTTTAATTCATCATTTTCTTGTTTNTTTTTACCTTTNTTAATTGTCCCTTTCATGGGATATGTAAAAATTTTATTTTTTTCTGTATGAAAAAAAGATTCTGGAGAAAACGACAAAATATCATAATCTTTGATCTTTAAAAAATAACCATATTGGGGTTTTGCAATTTGTCTCATTAACAAGTATACATCTATTGAACTTAAATCAATTTTGTATTTTTGTTCCATCGTATAATTAATCTGGTATGAATTACCTTGAAAAAGCTCTTTTTTTATTTTCTCAATAATTTTGGAATAATTTGATAAAGAATCTAAATCTTTAATTTGGGATAAAAATTTAAAACTGTTTTCTTTAAATCTATCTGATTGAATTGAATATGATTTAATCATACTTGGCTTAGCAAACCAAAAAAAAGGAAAATTAGATTTTAATTCTTTAAATGGAATATGTGGGTAAATTATATTTTTGATATCATAACTCATAAATCCTACTGATTTGATAGTATCAATATCTCTAGACCATTTATTTATAAGTTTTTGAAGTAATTCAAATGAATTGCATCTAATTTTTTGATGATTATGATATGTACTATCATTTATCTGATAAACAACTTCATCAAAACCCCAAATAGCATATCCAACACTTTCAGAATGATTATCAATTAAGGCATCAGGTTCACCATATTCATTAATTAAATCAAATAAACTATTTTTCATTTAATCTTCTCAAATATTGTATACTTGATAATTTTAGGAGAGGTTATTGCATACGAAAAGATTTTTTTTTCACGAATAAATTTTGAAATTCCAATATTTTGAACTTCCGATACAGGAATAGTAATTTTTTTCCCCTTAATTTTCTTGCTTATTAAAGGTAATTTAAAAGTACCCCATTGTAAATGATTTGCAAATAATTCAATTAAATTTAATATAATATCCTCATCCCAATCAGGATTAAATTTTGACTCTCTACATTGTAAGCCTAGGTACTTACTTTTTAGTTTACCAAATCCAGATACTGCTTGTAGATTAATTAAATCAGAATAAAATATCTGATCTACTTCTTGTTCATATTCTCTTGAATCAATATTTTTGAATAACTCTTTCCAATTATAATCTGAAAAAATATGAAGCCAATTATTGAAATTTTTTGAGTATTTTTGAAATTTCAACCACATTGAATCACTATGTAATATTAGAAATTTTGAATAATTATCACTGGGTATTTTAACATCATACAGCCAAATTAAAAAAGCCAGAGTTGATAGCGGATATTTTTGATTAAAATTGTTATTCGATAAATTCATTAAAATATTTGGATTACAAGAATTACTATATCCTCTTGGCATAGAATCTCCAAGCTTAATAATATGGCCGCCTAACGTTCTGCCTAGTGTTGGAATTATATCTAGATCAACCCATATTAAATCTTTTTTATTTTTTACTCCTGATTCTGAAATCCATATTGTTTGCATATTATAATAACCGACCAATTCCCAATTAAGAAAGTGTGATAAAAAAGATGCACAAATTAAACCATCATAATTTGCGGAAATTACAAATTGTCTATTTTTATCCTTTAACCATTTGAATTGTTGAAAAATTTTTTTTCTGTTAAGCATATTTACAATTTATATTTAAACTTTATTATGAATTAATAGTTAATTTAATAACGAGTTTTTAATTTTTATATATTAACTTTAAATAATTTTAATGAAAAATTTGAAAAAATTAATTTACATATTATCATCTATAAATTTTTTAATTTCACAAGATGAGATTGCACCTAATCTTAATGGTACTGAATTATTTAATTATATTCAAAATAATTATAGTACAACTAATGTAGAAAGTTATAATTCTGCGAGAGATATTTTGTATTCAGAAATTGATAATACAAATGGATATGTGAAATGTGTTTATACTGATTATTCAGTTCAATTAAACAATTCAGATCCTAGTACTCATTTATATGAGAATGGCATCAACTGTGAACATTTATGGCCTCAGAGTTTAGGCGCAAGCAGCTCTCCAATGAAAAGTGATATGCATCATTTAAGACCTTGCAAGGATAATGTTAACTCTGCTCGAGGTAATAAACCCTTTAACGACATTGATGATTGGTTAACTGAAACTTGGTATCGTTTAGACTATGAACTAAACAGCATACCAAGTTCAAATATAAACGAATTTTCTGAAAATGGTATCAATTATTTTGAGCCTAAAGAAAATGTCAAAGGTGATATTGCAAGAGCAATATTTTACTTTTTTACCATTTATAATGATGTAGCAGATCATGGTTTTTTTGAATCGCAAAAAGAAATATTATATCAATGGCATAATGAAGATCCAATAAATAATTTAGAAATAAATAGAACATGGAATATTGCTAGTTATCAAAATAATATTCCAAACCCATTTATCATTGATGAGACTTTAGTATTTCGAACCTTTTTTTATGAAGAAAATTCAGATAATGTTGGAGATATAACTCAAGATGGTATAATAAATATTGTTGATATAATTTTAATGGTAAATTTTATACTTGAACTACAAGATTTAAATAATGAACAATTCCTTTCAGCAGATGGTAATGAAGATGGTATTATTAATATAATTGATATTTTGATTGTTTTAAATATCATACTTGAAAATTAGAAAAGAGGTAAAAATGAAAATGAAAAAAATAATAACTTATGCAATGATGTTATTTATCATAAGTGGTTGTAAAAATGAAAAAAATACAGATGCAAACAATGCTAATGCAACAGTTAGTAAAACAGGGGGCTCCATGAATGCAATTATTAGTACTTCAAAAGGTGATATAACCATTGAACTTGAATTTGAAAAAACACCAATGACAGTTGCAAATTTTGTTGGTTTGGCCGAAGGTAAAATTGAAAATAACTCCAAAAATTTAGGTGAGCCTTATTATGATGGAATTAAATTTCATAGAGTTATTAAAGATTTTATGATTCAAGGTGGAGATCCAACTGGAACTGGCAGAGGAGGTCCTGGCTATGAATTTGCGGATGAATTTCACCCTGATTTAAAACACGATAAACCTGGAATTTTATCAATGGCTAACGCAGGACCAGGTACAAACGGTAGTCAGTTTTTTATAACTCATAAAGCAACTCCATGGCTTGATAACAAACATTCAGTTTTTGGTGTTGTGGTTGATGGGCAAGATGTGGTAAACAATATTGAACAAGATGATATTATAAATAAAATAGAAATTGTTAGAGAAGGTAATGCTGCTATCAACTTTAATGCAGCTGAAGTTTTTAAAAATAAAATTGATGAAGCCAAAAAATTATTAGCTGAAAAAGAGAATGCTGATAAAGATAAATTAGAAAAAATTATCAAAGATGCTACCCAAACAGCAAGCGGTTTATATTATACAATTTTAGAAGAAGGTCAAGGTGATACCCCCTATCCGGGACAAAAAGTTAAAGTGCACTATACTGGATATTTTATTGATGGAAAACAGTTTGACTCATCAATTGGTAAAAATCCAATAGAATTTATGCTTGGTGCAAGACAAATTATCCAAGGTTGGGAAGAGGGCATACAACTCTTAAATGTAGGCTCTAAAGCAAAATTAATAATTCCACCCCATTTAGCTTATGGTGAGCGTGCTAGAGGTCCTATACCAGCTAACTCGACTTTAATTTTTGATGTTGAATTAGTTGAAATTATAGATACACATAATCACGATCATGATCATAGTGATCCAAATCATACGCATTAAATGAAAAAAATTATTTTTACAGCTCTTATTTTAATTTTGAGTTGTGCAAGTTATGATTTTCAATGGGATGATTTAACATTTGATGAAGCGGTTGTCGATTACAACAAACCAATTATGCTATACTTGTATGCAACTTGGTGAGGTCCATGTAAAATGCTGGAAGCATCAACGTTCAAAGATAAAGAAATTATTAATTTAGCAAAAAATAATTTTATAAGTCTAAAAATAAATGCTGAAACTGAATATGGAATACCTCTATTTAATCGTTTTAATGGCACAGGATACCCTTTAATTTTATTTTTAGATTCAAACGGTAACGAGTTAGATAGAATCTCAGGTTTTCTTCCAGATTATGAATTTATAATCAAAATGCAAAATATCCTTAATGGGAAAAATACTTTTACCTATTATTTAGATGAATATAATAAAAATAATCACTCTTCAGAAATTTTATTTGCACTTGCCAATAAATACAAAGAAAAAAATGAAGTTGATAAAGCAATATCGCTATATAAACAACTACTAAATTCTTCAAATGTATCCAAATCAGATTATGATAACTCAAAATATAGTCTTGCTATTTTGTCGATTCAAAAAAATAATACTGCATTAATTCTTGAATATCTTAATGAAAATCCATATAGTGATAATGTTGAAATTGCAGTTTTCGAGCTTATTAATTATTATAAATCTCAACAGATGAATTTCGAAGAAATTGAATTATATAATAAATATTTAAAAAAATTAGATACAAGTTATAATTTTTTAAACAGTTTTGCATGGAGAATGTCTGAATTAAATATTGATTTAGAAGTTGCTCTACTAAAAATTAATGAGGCGTTAGAACTTATTGAAAAAAAAAATGAACAGTATCCCAACCTTCTTGATACCAAAGCAGAAGTCTTATGGAAATCAGGTAAAGTTGATGAAGCCATTAAATGTATTCAACAGGCTATTGACCTAAAACCTGAAAATAAATATTACATCTCTCAAAAAGAAAAATTTATAAATTCCTAATTCACAAATATATTTCCGTTGTTGAGTAAAAATTGAGGATCAAATCCAGATTTTGTATTTTTTAACATTGTAACGGCATTTTTACCATAACATTTTTTAAAATCGTTTATTTTTCTTTTCCCAGTTCCATGTTCTGCTGAATAAACTCCTCCTAATTTTGCTGATAAATCTACCATGTAATCATAAACTTCAAATGCTAATTGTTGCTGATGTTCTTCGGGAATTAAATGAAAATGTAAATGACAATCTCCCAAATGTCCAAATAATAAGTACTCAATATTATGAAATTGAAGTTTTCTATGAATTTTTAATAAATATTTTTTGAAGTTTTTGGGAGGAACTATTGTATCAGTTATAATGCTAATTCCTCCAAGTTTTTTAGTTTCAAGTAATGCATTATCAGGCATAGAATGTCTCGCCTCAAAAAACTTTTTCCAATGATTGGAATCATTTAATACATTAATTGATGATAAGTCTATTGATGAATCAAATTTTAATAATAATTTTGACCACTCATGAGATTTTGACGAAATACTTCCTCTAAAAATAGGAATTTGAATATAAAGTCCTACTTCCTTTGAGTTTGAAAATAAAAATTCTTTATTCTTCATATACTTTTGACAATTATGTCCAAAATATTCTAGGGCAGATAATTGGCTCATATCACCATTGAACTCATTAAATAAAAACTGGTATATTCTTATTGCCTGATTCTCATTATTTAAACGTAAAAATAAATCTAAAAAATTTTTTGGTTTATCAGCTAAATTAAATTTACATTGAGTTATCAGTCCAAAAATGCCTTCACTCCCAATAATTAAATCAATAAAATCAATTTCTGATTCCATTGAAGAATATGGTCCGCTAGCATTTTTAATATTTGGTCTTTTATATCTAGGTATATCAATTATAAAAGTACGGCCATCACAATCTAAAATAAACTTGCCATCAATTGAAATATAGTCTCCTCTTTTAATCATTAAACTAAATCCATTAATTAACATAAATTCAATTTCATCTACCCAATACCGCGTGGCTCCTTTATTACCTGGAATAAATCCAGATGCGTTGCAAGATAATGTACCGCCAACTAATGCATCATTTCGACTAGTTGGATCAACAGGATAATAAAGTGTATTTTGGGTTTGCTCTAAAATTTTATTTCTCATTTTTTCTAAAGGCATACTAACGGTTGTTTGTACATATTTTTTTTTCGAATTAACAGAAAAAATTTTTTTATTCAAATTTTTTGTTGAAAAAATTACTCCTTTTTGGGGTGTAGCACTTCCTGTTAAATTTGTTTGGCCTGCTGAAAAAGTAATCGGTATACTTAATTGTGAACAAGTTCGTAAAATTAATGCAGCTTGTTCATTGGTTTGAGGTCTCACAAGCAACTGAGCTTCTCCTTGGATATTTGACCAATCTCGAGTAAATGGTCTAATAATATCAAAATCTATGCTTGAGTCTATTTTACATTGAATATCAAAAAATTTATTTAGCTCCGAAAAATTTAATTCTGGAGATAATTTATTAATAATACCAACATTACCTATTATATACTTATTACTAAATTTTAATCTGTTTGTCATTTGGAATAAATTTATAAAATACTATTGTAAAAAATCTAATAATTAATTTAAATTAATTGTCGATTTTGGCCCGTTCGTCTAGTGGTTAGGACCCAGGGTTTTCATCTCTGTAACAGGAGTTCGATTCTCCTACGGGCTACAAAAAATGCTCAGAATTTTTCTGAGCATTTTTTATTTTAACTAGAATGTTAATAAATAATGTAAATTATAAAATGATTAAAATCATTAAATCTTACATACAGGCAACCAAATATGTTTATTACTTGGCTTCTTTTAAAGATTCAAAAATTCCTTCTTTAAAATTTTCTGATGAACATTATATTGGCCTTAATCAAAATAAAACAATTGTAAGAATCTTTCATTCGCAGAATAAAAAGAATCAATCTATTATAATTTTTCCAGGAGCATCTCCTTATGCTGAAAAGCACCCTGGAATGATGATGCTAGGAGATTCACTAAGAAAAATTGGCTACAATGTATATTTACCGAGAGTTCCATCATTGAAAAATCTAATTCTGAATAAAGATAATGTAAATTGGTTTGCACACTGTTATCAAGAGTTAGTAAAAAATAAAATTGGATTCAGAGATGATATTATGATTATTGGTTTGAGCTATGGGGGAGCATCACTTTTAAAAGCTACATTAAATAAAAAAATGCAAAATCCTAAACCAAAATCTATTTTGTCGTACGGAACTTATTTTTCTATAGATACAGCATTAGATTTTTTTATAACTGGTCAGATTAAATTTAATAATAAAAATTTTAATATTAAACCACATGAGTGGGGTCCCATTGTACTCTTTTATAATTTTATTGATACAATAAAATCAGAGCTAAATACAAAACAAATTAAAAAAATACTTCATCACCGAATTAAAGATGAGCATGATGTCGTTGAAAAGGAATTAAATAAAATGGATGATAATTCAAAAGAAAAAATATTAATTTCTAATATTCTTGATGGTAAAGTCACTAAAAAAATGCATTTAATAATCAATCAAATGATTAAAACTAATAAAGATTTATTAGAATTTATTTCTCCTAAAAATTGGATTGATCAAATTAACAATAAAGTATTCATCATGCATGGAGCAAATGATTCTATGGTTCCATTTACAGAGTCTACTTTTCTACATCAAAGTTTAAAAAATAGTACTCTACTTATATCCTTTTTATATGAACATAAAGAAATATCAACCAACAGAGGAATATTTTTTAAAATCAAAGAATTTTTGAAACTCATTAAATTCAATGCAGATTATATTAAATATAATTTATGAAAGTTAAATCTTTCTTAGGTGGTTTTGATAAAAATTTTTCATACTTAATTTGGTGTGAAAAGACAAAATTAGCCGCAGTTATTGACCCTTCAACTGAACCATTGGAAATCTTAGAATCTATTGAATCACGTAATTTAATTCTATCCAAAATTCTTATTACTCATACACATCATGATCATATTACATATTTGAATGATTATAAGAATGTTTTTTCTAATTTAATGATTTATAGTTTTCATAATTCTATTAATCTAAAAGAAGACTATATAGGTTTAATTGATAATGAAATAATTAATATTGGTGAAATTGTTTTAACAACCCTACATACACCTGGCCATTTCTCAGATAGTGTATGCTATTGGAATAAAAAAAATAAATATTTATTTACTGGCGATACAATGTTTGTAAGCCGTACTGGAAGAGTAGTAGGTAAGCAAAGCAATATAAATGATTTATATAATAGTATTTATAAAAAAATTTTGATGCTAAATACCGAAACACTAATTCTACCTGGTCATAATTATGGATTCAAACCATCAATCACCATAAAAGATAGTATTAAATTGTTTGATTTTTTTCAATGCTCAAGCCTTGAAGAATTTAAAATAGTTATGATGAATTATGAAAAAAATAGATAAATCTATCAAATTCTTATAATTTATCTTGTTTTTATGAAGAGAAATCACTAGAATTATATGCAATTTTTTTTAAGATATATATTAATATAATAGAAGGAGACGTAATTATGGCAGATAAAGTCGCAAAAACAGGTGTACAAAAAGAAAAAGGTTACCTATATTACTTAGGTAAAGATGGTAATGTTTGGGCATCAAGAATGGCTAGAGGTAGCGATAAAGGTGGTGATAAAAAAATGGTTGGTGAAGCTGGTGTAAAAAGAGAATCAGGATACCTATACTTCATTGACAAAGACGGTGATGTATCTAGAGCTAAAATGGCTAGAGGCAGAAAGTAATCTAGTCTTAAATTAGCTGAAAACTAATTAACCCCCTTTAATATAATATTTTAAAGGGGGTTTTTTTTATGGCAAAATATTTACTTATACACATTTTCTTTTCTTTTTTATTATCTGATGTTATCAAAGATATTAAAATATATGGAAATAATATCACTANAGATGATACTATTTTAAAAACAATCTCTCATTCANTTAATGATACAATTAATATTCAAAATTTAACACTTGATCAACAAAAATTATTTGATACTGGATTATTCTACGATACAGTAATTTATTTTGATAGNACAATCTATAATATCATAGTTTTTGAAAAACCTAAACGAAGTATTAGCCCAGAAATTGANAANGATGANATATTGGGTTGGTCTGCTGGNATTTCGGCTANNAANAACAATATNANTGGTAAAAATAAAAAATTAGGTNTGAGTTTNNTCGNAGGAGCTAATAATNTATTNGAGTTANATTATNTTGACCCTAAATTAAAATCNACNAAAGATTCATTAAANATTAATNTTTATTTAAAACAAACAGATAATNCTCCAGAAAATTATAAATTATTTAATAGTGGTATTCAATCATCTATTGCGCTGTTAACCTCAAATTTCTCGCATCAAATAAAAATTATCAATGAGGCTGAATTNTCAAAATTAAATTATTATGAAAATANTACTGAAAAAAATTATTCAATTATNAATTCATTTATTTATGAATTTAAAACTANAAAAAATAAATTTTTTATAAANTTATCACACAANTACTTTAATAATATNTATGATGATTATTTNTCATTAAAAGTAAATAATNTATATTCCATTAATTTTGGAAAAGTTAATGAAAATTTAAAATTAGTTNTCAANAATAAATTTTATCTTAATTTTTCAAAAAATATTCCAATNTATAAAAAGGAATATGTTATTAATGAAAATTATGTAAGAGGATATGATATTAATAANCTGCCGTTTGATATGATTGAAAATACATTGCTNTGGAATAATATTATTTCAANTTCANTTCAATTAGAGNTACCNATAAAAAAAACAAATTTAATGTTAACTAACATGTTATTTTTCTGGGATTGGGGTATAGGTTCTNATGATANAAAAAAATTNAATTATAATAATAAAATAAAAAGTTATGGNNTGGGATTTAGATACAATATTGATAAAATGGGTAATATAGATATTTGCTTNGGTATTAACCCTTTCAATTCGAAAAAAGAAATTCAAGCTATTGTTAATNTTAAAAGTTTTTAATTTNTAAAAAAANNTTTAANAATCATTACTTTCTGAAATTGATTTTCTTTACCTTCTATCATTCTTGAAATATTAGACCTGTGTGTGAAAATNAAAAAAATNGAAATTAATATTGTAAAGAAACCGAANGCTGAATAAATACCAGGGCTATACCAAAAATAAGTAGAAACTACCANTGCTAAACCAGCANAAATAGTACTTAAACCAACATATCCTGTAAAAATNAAGANTAGNANCCANATAGAAAAAACNAGTGAAATACTTGANGGAAAAATTGCTGCTATNACCCCAAGTAANGTNCCNGCNCCNTTTCCNCCTTTAAAACTATANAAAATNGGATAAACATGTCCCAATACAGAAGAAACACCTATTAATATTTTAATTAAATCTTNATCTAANGNCATATCTANATATGGGGAAAATAAGATAACAGGTAAATAACCTTTNATTATATCNATNAAAAGTGTACNAAGTGCAAAAAATGGACCTANNCTTCTNAANGCATTGGTTGCTCCAGCATTACCACTGCCTAAATTTCTAATATCTACTTTTTTAAATTTCCCTAATAAAAGGCTTCCAGAAATAGAACCAATGAGATAACCNNAAATAATAAATNNAAATAACTTNATCATATCTCAAAATCTTCATCTANTTTTTGNACCCCAANAGTTANNGCTCCTGGACCAGCGTGACAACCTAAACCACCTCCAAGTTCTANTANATAACTTTTTTTAATATTTTTNTTATTANTTAACATTAATGTTTCCAGTTTTTTACCATCTATNNTATTATCAGCNTGCGCAACCAATAATCTATAATTAAATTTTGGATTTANTTTTTTNCCNACGTGATTAGCAAATTTTTCAACTAAATTTGATTTACCTAATAGTGCACCNCCNGGTTTTAGCCTTCCTGATTTTNCAACTAATACAGGTGTTAATCGTAATANATCNGCTAAAGTTTTTATTTTNGGTTTTANTCTTCCACCNCTAACAANATATTTNAAATCTGTTAANAATACATATAANGAAGTATCTATTTTTTTTTGTTCAATTCTATCTANAATTTGTTTATAACTTTTNCCNGCTTGCTTTAAATCAACNGCATACATTGTTAATAATCCTAAAGCTACACCTGCAGTTTCNGAATCAATAATATCNANATTGGATTCNTTGATATTTTTTGAACCNTTTTGTGATGATTGNAATGTCCCNCTNACTTTTTNTGANAAATGAATNGATATTATATTTTTATAATGAGANGACACAAAATTATACATTTTAATNAAATCTCTTGATGTNGGTTGAGATGTTTTAGGNTGATTAGGATCAATTTTCATTTGATTATAAAATTCTNTACTNGTTTGAGTGACTTTATCTATATGTTGCTGNCTACCAAAACTATATTTTACTGGNACNACTTGAACTTCTTTTANATACTCTTCAGGTAAATCAGCTGTTGAATCNGTAACTATAGCAATAGAACTTGAACCATGATGATGCATAGATTTTTCTTGCTTNGTCATGTCNTCTACTTTTTTNTCAACNACNGNACCATAAACATTNCACATTTTAAATAACTTAGCTGGTTCATTAGTATGTATATGGACTTTTACTTTTTTNGTNGAACCNGCTATAACCATACTATCGCCAAAATCAGAAATTTTAGATTTTAATTCNTTCCTATTAATATTATTGCCTACNACTACACATTCAGTACAAAATTTATTTTCTATTGTAAAATCTACATCTCTATTTAATTGTTCTATTTTTTCTATTTCATAGCTGATATCTAGNTGTGTAGTTTGTATTCTTCTACCTTGTCCTTTTTCAATTAAATTTAAAGCTCCTTGAATTANCANAACATATCCTAGTGCTCCAGANTCTACAACATCTGATTTTTTTAAAATCTTTAATATTGATTTTGTTGACTTTAAAGATTTTTCTGCTTCTTTAAANATATGTTTTACAAAAATAACATAATCCTGACACCCATCATCAATGATTTGCTTTGCAGCTTCTGATACATCNCGCATAACNGTTATGATTGTACCTTCTTCAGGATTAGTNAGAGAATCNANAGCACTTTCNTAGCCTTGACTCAAACCTTCTGCAAATTCTTGTACATTTATAGTATCTAAATTTTCAAATGATTTTTTAAGTCCATAATAAAACTGAGCTATAATCGTACCAGAATTACCTCTTGCAGATTCTAAAGCTGTATTAGCTAATAAATCCATAGCNTTANCAGCAGANTCAAACTNATNATTTTGATANTCTTTTACAACGGGAAATAAAGTAAAAACCATATTAGTGCCTGTGTCNCCATCNGGTACTGGNAANACATTAATTTCATCTAAGGTTTTNTGATGGGCTATTAAATTNTTTATACCNGCAGAAANTGCATAGTATAATTGTTGACCNTTTAACTTATCTAATTTAATCGACATAAAGTTTTAAAAATTTATATATTTTAAGACTGTCAAACCAAATATGAAANTGATTCATAAATTGCTTTTCNGTTTTACTATTTTTTTGAATTTTATATATTGTATTTTCAAAATTAATAGTATTTAAATACTTNCTTAATTTACTATTTTTTTTACTACATGATAATACTATTTCTTCTATANNNCTATTCCATGAANTACTTAACGTCTNAAAGAANGATTTTAATACTCTATATGCNTCTTTATTTANATTCAANTCAGATAAAAAATTTTTTTNTAAAGTTGATAANCTAAAACCTGTACCCAAATAAACCCTAGACTCACATCTAGATGAAGGAAATACTAAAATATTANCTATTTTAAATGGCTTNCTAAACTTTGCCAGCCTTTGTAAAAAATAAAAGTCTTCTGTTGCTTTTTTAGCAGGCATACCACCAACAGAAATATAAGCTTTCATTGTACATACAATTGCAGAACCTAAACTTACGTAGCCGTAAGGAGATCCTGTAGATTCTATATTAATGGCAATTGTTTTTAATAATTTTTCGTATTTTTTAATTCCTTGTTGAATTTTAATATTATCATTTTTCTGATGTTTAAAATTTATAGTAGCAAAGCTAATATCATTTTTTTCAAATTTATTAGAAATAACCTCTAAATAATCCTCATGTAACAAACAATCTGCATCTAGAGAAAAGAATAAACTAGAAAAACTAGAATATTTAATACAAAAATCATGGCCAATTTTTCTTGCCATTCCCACGCCAGAGTTTTCATTGCTTAATTGATGATTTGATGAGAAACAGTCTATAATTATAAATTCATATTTAAATTTTAGTTTTGAGACTATTTTAAAAGTATCATAATTATTTTTTTTAATATGTATGGTATCATTAGTCGAATTATTAATTACAATGACTACCAAAGTATTTTTTAGTAAATCAATATTCTGTTCATTTATAGATTCTAAAGTTAATTGTAAAAAATTTTTTTCTGCAAATGAAGGAATTATAATAAAATATTTATATTTTCTTTTTTGTGGAAATTCATTTGGATTACCTAATTGGTAATCTATTTTTTTATTTTCATATTTACTTAAAGTTTGATTCAATTTAAGATATTCTCATAATATGCTTTTACTAATTCTAAAGCGCTATCATAATTATCTATCCAATGAATTTGGATACCCCTTTTCTCCATTCTCCTAAAAAATGTCATCTGTCTTTTAGCAAATTGATTGATAGCAATATTAAGTTTATCTCTCATCTCATTAAATGAAAATTCATTATTTATGTACTTACCAATGAATTTATATTCTAAGCCAAAATAATTTAATCTTTCTATATCTAAGCCATTATTAATTAGCTGTTCAACTTCTTCAATCATACCATTTTCCAATCTATAAAATAACCGTTTTCTAATAAGAGATAAATTTTTTGTTCTATTAATTTTGATACCTAAAACTAATGTTTTTGTTGTATTCAATTGATTTAAATTCATATCTAAATTTTCGTTTTGATTTAAAATTTCCATAGATCGAATTATTCTTCTCTTAGTAATATGATATAATGAATTATATTTTTTTGGATATTGTCTTTTAAAATCTAGAATGAGTTGATTTAATGATAAACTAATTTTTTTTTTTCTTAAATTATTATCAGGGGGTGTATTAGAAATTTCATAATTAAGTAAAATAGATTCTAAATATAATCCTGTACCACCACACAAAAAAATATTTTTACCATTTAATTGAATTTCATTATAAGATTTATTAAAATCGATTTTAAATTGAAATACACTATAATTCTGATTAGGATTAATAATATCTATTAAATGATATTTTATTTTATTTTTATTAATAATGTATTCTGAAATGTCTTTGCCGGTACCTATATCCATACCTTTATAAATTTGACGAGAGTCTGCAGAAATAATTTCTCCATTGAATTGGTTCGCCAATCGTACAGCAAGAGATGTTTTCCCTGATGCAGTAGGCCCTAAAATAGTAATCATTAATTTAAATCTATTTTTGCTTCTAAAATAGATTCAATATTTTCTGCAACATTTTCTAGGTGAGCCTTAGTATAATCATCAAAAGTATTATGACCGAGATTGGAGTATATGTTCTTGAGGGTTTTCTTTAAATTTGATCGTGCTAATATTTTTGCATCGTTCGGAAAGGTTGTAGTATTATAGATATCTAAAACAATTACTCTCATTAAATCAATATAAGACTCTTGAAGTTCTCTCCTGTAGCTATTTATATTTTCTCCAGAATCAAGTTCTTCCCAAATCATTGTATTAACAGTTTGAAATAATTCAACCATCGTAAATGGGTTAGAATCTAAAGTTCGTAGTTCATTATCTTGTAATCTTAAAATTCTTCTTGGATGAAAAACAGAAAATAAAGCATTAGATTGAATCCTTTTTATTATAGTATGGAGTGGATAATCTAATCTATCCATACTCCAAACATAACCATTAAAATCATCGTATCTTTCAGGAGATAATTTGTTTAATAAGTTTTGATCAAAATTAAATGCATTTTTATGCAGTATTCTATTATTAATGAACTGTAAAGCTTTTCGCTGCTGATCTCCAGAAACAACAACTAAAGGATTTTTTTGACCAGGATCTCCAATATGATTTCTAGAAAAATGAATTCCTCCAATAAACTTTGCTGCTGTTCTATATGCAGAATAATACTCACCAATACCTTGTGAGAATACGCTTCTTAATTTTTGAAACCTACTTCCCTTTTTTTCAAAATCATTAATCAAATTTTCCCACAATTTTTGAACTAAATCTAACTGTTTGTCATAAAATTCCACTGGATCTTTTCCAATATCCCAAACATTACACAATGGATCAATTCCCCTAGAAGATAAACCAAATGCATCTTCATCTGTACCATATGTTAAATAAGGTTCATTTGACCTATTGGCGATTGATTCTAAACATTCGTTCTCGTTGTTGATTGGTATTTGATTATCTTGATAAACTGCAGGCAAAACACCTTTAGTATGAGAACATTGACTGTAACCATATTCAATTGCCCAATCATCATATGGACCAGGTTCAATTTGGAATAAACTATTACCATTATCTAATAATGATACTGGATGATAATCCATAACGGAACCACTAATACCCATTTGACTTGTAAATTTGGGGTCACTCAATTGTTCAACAGTATAAATTGAGCTAGCTTTAAAGTTATGCCTAAGACCTAATGTGTGTCCTACTTCATGTAAAACTAAATCAACAAGCCCTTGGTATATATAATCTTGTAAATCAGAATCTGAATCATTTAAATAGCCTTGACTGGTCAAAGAATGCCAAGACAAAATCATCTGCTGTTGTAAATTTTCTGCATAATTACATTTATGTTCATTGTGATTCATTTCTTCAGATTCCCATACTGAAATTGGGTCATCTGATGTAACTGGAACAGCAAATTCATCATATTCTCTATAAAAAGCTCTAGTAAAATCTGCAGCTATTCTAATATCAGCATCATATATCTCACCTGTATAAGGGTTAGCTCTAGAAGGACCAACAGCATATGCTCTTTGAGGCTGTACAATCCATCTTATTGTATTATATCGAGCATCACCTGGATGCCAAGTTGCATCGTCAGGCATTTGCTTTGCTACAATGGCATTTTTAAATCCAATTTTCTCAAATGCTTTATTCCAAGCTAAAACTCCATCTTTTACAGCCTGTCTAAATTCTTCTGGTATTGTATTTTCTAACCAATAAACTATAGGTTCAACTGGCTCAGATAATTCTTTATCAGGATATTTTTTTTTCAAATTCCATCTGTTTATATATCTAACATATGGTGTCTCTTTTAATGTAGATGTATAATCTTGATAAATGGTGGTAAAATAGCCTAGCCTATCATCAGCAACTCTAGGTTTAAAATCTGTATTACGAATATCCAATAAGCTAATATGATAGGTATGCATCATACTGTGAGAATTTGGTAGAGTGATGGAATTTGTCCACTTAGCACTTTTAAAATGTAATTTCATCTGAATTTCTGTATTTGTCGGAAATGATTGCAGATCGCTAATGAAACTATTTTTTTTATCAAATCTATATTGGCCTTTTCTGTTTTGCGAAACATATGAAACATCTGTAAGAAACATTTCTGTAGCATCTATTAAAATGGCACCTGTTTCTGGATGAGGCATAGATACAACTTTTCCTGTAGAAACAATTGAATTTGAAAAATTTTCTAAAGAACGATAAATAGCAGAAGATTCGTCAGCCCTAAAAGAGGTATTAACATGGACCATTTGTACTGTATTGGATAATTTTTCAAAAATATAAGGAAACTCCCAAAGCTGAGAACCTGAATCATAATACTGTCCATCACCTGATTTTCTTGTTAAGTTTGCCAAATAAACTTTATCAAATTGTTCTGGCTTAATTGAAATTAAAAATTTATTTTTATTTTTATCCCAATATAAATCGAACAAACCAGGTATAAAATCAAAATTTTTAATCGCTTTATCAAAAGATGGAAACTCTGATTTTTTTGGTGCCTGAGATGGCTTATTTGGCTCATCTGACTTAACTATTTTTTTTTCTTTCTTTTGTTTAAGAAAATCTACATCTAATGGTTCAAAAGAGTTAGAAACTAAAACAGTAAGAAAGAAATAAAATAATATTAAATTTGATTTATTCATTATAAAAAGTTAATAAAGTCCATTTGATTTTGCATATTTTATTTATTTCTTAAAATTATTTGATGTCGTTTAGGCCCAATAGAAATTATTGATATTTTAACACCTATCTCTAACTCTAAATATTTTATATATTCTTGAGCACTTTCAGGTAGACTTTCAAAATTATCGATATTCTCAATTTCAGTATTCCAGCCTGAAAACTCCTTATAAATTGGTTTTACAATATCTAAATTATTAAGAGCTTCAGTCATATTTTTTATTTTTTTACCATTGACGTCATAATGAGTACACACTCTAATGGTTTTAAATGAATTTAAAATATCTAGTTTTGTAATAGCTATACTCGTTAATCCATTAACTTTAGCACTATATTTTGCAGCTACTAGATCAAACCAACCACAGCGCCTTGGTCTACCAGTTGTTGCTCCAAATTCTTTTCCAATATGACCAAGAGTTTGACCGTCTTCATTAAATAATTCAGTTGGAAACGGTCCTCCACCAACTCTAGTTGTATATGCCTTGAAAATTCCGGTAATCTCATTTAATTTAGACCCTGGCAGACCTAAACCTGTACCAATACCACCAGATGAACAATTAGATGAAGTTACGTATGGATAAGTTCCATAATCAACATCAAGTAAAGTTCCCTGTGCACCTTCAATTAAAACATTTTTTTTCAAAGCATTATGTAAAAATTCAAATGTATCTTTAATATAAATTGAAATTTTGTCACAAGCATGATAAAATAATTTAAACTCCTCTTTTAAGTCTTTAACTGCCTCGTTGGAGATTTCATTATTATCCAATGCAAATTTTAATCTTTTATCCATTTTATCTTGTAAATCTGAATTTGATAATAAATCTACCGCTCTCAAACCAATTCTTTTATATTTATCTACATAAGTTGGGCCAATGCCTTTACATGTTGTCCCAATCTCGTTATTAGTTTTTGCTTCATTTGAGCGATCTATAAATTTGTGGATAGGGGTAACAATATGGGAAAAATAATCAATATATATACGATTATTAACTCTAATATTAAGTTCTTTTAGTTTATTAATTTCTTCCAAAATACCTATTGGGTCAATTACCATTCCATTACCCAAAACACAAACACAATCTTCACGAAGTGCACCAGTTGGAATTTGATGCAATACTATTTTTTTATCTTCAAGATAAACAGTATGTCCAGCATTTGCACCTCCTTGATATCGTGCTACAACATCGACATTTTTACTTAGTAAGTCTACTATTTTTCCTTTTCCCTCATCACCCCATTGACCTCCTACAATTGCATCAAAAGACATAATTATTTAATCCTCCTGTTCTTTAAATTCTGGTATAGGATATTTTTCTTCAAAAAATAACATCACTGGACTTGCAATAAATATTGAAGAATAAGTTCCAATAATTATTCCTATGATTAAAGTAAACGCAAATGGCTTCAAAACAACTCCTCCATAAAAAAACAAAACTAAAACAACTGCTAGTGTTGTAATAGATGTTACAAATGTTCTATTTAATGTTTCATTAATAGATCTATTAATAATATTAATTCTCTGTTGATCTAATAATTTATTAATATTTTCTCGAATTCTGTCATAGACTACAATTGTATCATTTAATGAATATCCTACTATAGTTAATAAAGCAGCAATAATAGTAATTCCAATTTCTATATTAAAAAATGATAATAATCCAATAGTAATGACAACATCATGAGTTAATGCTGCTAAACTTCCAAGTGCATAATACCTATCAAATCTTATGGCTATATAAAAAGAGATTAAAAGTAATGCTAATAAAATTGCATTTCTTGCACTTGATTTTAACTCAGAACCTAGCTTTGGTCCAAAGGAATCTATGCTATTTACCTTTATGGTTGGATAATAAACAGATAATTGATCAATAATAAATGATTCATTTTCTATAAATTTTGTTCTCAATAAAAAATTAGAATTTTCAGATGAGGAGTTAACTTCAACAACTTCAATCTTTTGGTTAATATGAGTTTCTAATATTTCTCTAAAATCTTTTATCTGAGTTTTAATAATAGAAATATTAATATTGGTACCTCCAGTAAACTCTACTGTTAGATTTAAACCTTTCCAAAATAAGATAAATAGTGATGTTAAAATTAATAAACATGATAAAATTCCTGTAAAAAAATTATAAGATGAAAAGTTAATTTGTAATGTATTTTTAAATATTTGCATTATATGCTCAGTTTTTTTATTGATATATAATTAGATAAAGTTAAAAAAATTGTTCTTGTTATAAAAATAGCTGAAAACATTGAGCATAATATTCCTATACTCAAGGTTGTTGCAAAACCCTTGATGGGACCTGAACCAATAAACGACAATACAAATGCTGTTAATAATGTTGTAACATTAGCATCTAAAATAGTAATAAATGCTCTATTATATCCATTATTAATAGCGGTTTTGACTTTAGAACCAATGCGGATTTCTTCCCTTATTCGCTCAAAAATTATTATGTTTGCATCAACTGACATACCTACTGTCAATAATAAACCGGCAATTCCAGGTAAAGTTAATACTGCTTTCATAGATATCAATATTCCTAAAACTAAAATCATATTTATAAATAAAGCAAGATTTGCTAATAATCCTGAAATATTATAGTATATAATCATAAAAATAAATATAATTAGAATTCCAAAAATCATTGATTTCCAGCCTGAATCTATAGAATCCTGACCTAATGAAGGCCCTATGTAATTAATTTGTGCAATTTTAATTGGAGCTGGTAATTCACCAGCTTTTAAAACAGCAGCAATATCTTGAGCCTCTTGCTTATTAGCAAAACCTGTAATTCTGGTTCCTCCAGATGATATTTTATTTTGAATTGTTGGAGCCATAAAAACTTTTTTATCCAATACTATAGCAACTTGCTTCCCAATATTATTACCTGTAAACC
>PANV01000003.1 GCA_002707765.1 Fidelibacterota bacterium | reverse complement strand
GGCTTGCAAGAGAATCCCCGCTTCTGGCAGAGCTGGGTCTTTTCCCGATTGTAGAGCCTGAATCTAGTTTTGGAGAAAGAGACCCATGGATATTCGAGTCGAGAATAGATTATTCTGATAACGAATCACTCAGGAGTTGGTTGAATTTGGTTGCACCATTCAAACTTTCAGCCTCACAGTTGAAAGTTATTCAAAAGATTGAGAAGGATCTCAGGAAAAATCCTCGACGTAAACTTTGGGAAGATTGGATGTCTCCTTCGTTGATTGGCTTGAAAGGGGATGCAATGCTACTTGAGGGGCTATTGTTAGCTGCGGCTCAATCTGATAGGGCCAGAGTAGTGCTAGATAGTATCGAAGGAGACTGTTCTAAAGTGGCTAGAGACCTTAGTGTTCTAATTTCTCTAAGAGAGGAGGAAGATTGTGATTGGAGCGTGACTGTCGAAAGGAAGGAGGAAGATAAGTTATCTTCCGCAATCAAAATAGAAGGGTGGCTAAGAGTGGATCTTTATCCAGCCGAAATGACTCCTGAATTAGCAATGGAGGGAGTTTCTATTATCGAAGAGAGTGGTAGAAGCATTCCAACCAGATTAGCTTGGATAGCATCGGAGGGACTCGTCGAATCTGGAGATTTCTCTACCGCCCTGAATTACATTGAAGGGAAGGCAGTAAATGATTTCAGAGGACTGAGGACTTGCCTGACTATGATATCTAGTGATTCTACTGGGATTTCACTCGATTCCATAGTTTCTGGCCTGCCAGAACTAGATGAGGAGTGCCTAAGATTGGCTCTTACCCATCCTAATTCTCCGTCCCCGGTTAGGACAATGGCGGCTAGTTTTCTCTCCAAAATAGATCAAATAAGGTACACTGATGAGATCATATCGTCGTTTACTATGTCAGCAGAAATAAAGGGGCTAACAGACATGCTAATCGAGGAGGTTTCGTTACAGAGAGCTTATCCATTTCGTGTCATGTTGTCTTGGCACTTGATTACTGCAAAAGACTCCGTAGGGATTTCATCCAAATTGTTGGAAGCAAGAAGAGTAGCTCTTGCATCAATAGAAGAGGCGGAGAAAGATGGGGTACTTTCTGAGGTATGTGTGGGACTAATCTCTCTACTTGATGGAATAAGCACCAATCTTGAGGCGGTTCATGATAAGTTGGATTCTGAAGGATTGAAGACCCTGAAAGAGGTTAGGATGGCTTTGGGTCCCGAAGGGGATGGAATAGTTAAGGAAGTAAGAATAGAGAAGTTGGTTAATTCTGTTAACAATGCTGACTTGACATTGTTGGAGAGGAGGCTTTTCGAGGCTGTCATTACTTCACTGATTCTCAATAGGGCGGCTGTAAATCTCCAAAATGGGGAGGTTTCCGGTAGGAACCAAGCTATCTCATCCCTTGAATCAGTGATTTCGTCGGAGAGCGTTTCTATGAGAACAATTAGATTCGCCTCTGACCTAGTTTTCGAACACTCTGTAGGAATTGAGTCATTGAATGCTTGGTATAGAGAGAATGATAGTAAAAGTCCCGAATGTCAGATTGTAAAGGCTGCTCTCCTAGAGAGGAGTGGTGATTTGATTGGTTCGGCATGGGCGTACAAAGATGCGGCTTCTAAGCTGATGGAAATAGATATTGAAAGATCTGCAATATTCCTACGATGGTCTCTAATTTCGTTCGCACATGCAGGAGGATGGAAGGAGGCAGTTTCTCTTATTGATGCATATCCCACTCTATCAGCCTCTGTAACAAATAGATTCAAGATGTATCTCAATGTCTGTAAGGATTGTACAGAAAAGAATCAGTTGGGGGCTACATCGAGGGTAATAGATCATGTAAGTAAAGAGGAACGAATCAGGGATGACGAGGAAGATGGTGCCTCTATCGTCGAGTCTCTCGAATCGATCAAAATGTATCCTGTGGAGCACGGACTTCCAATTGATCCTTTCCAGGGCAGGGTAATGGCAGCGATAATGAAGATGAGCCATTCCTCGCAATCAAGGAGATCTGATCTTGAGAGAAGATTTGATTCTGAAATGAGATCCAAAGAGAAAAATACTTTTTCAATTGTCACTGTTATAGAGCAAGTTGCCGAAATGAGTCCTATTAGGGCGCTTAGGATGTTTGAGAGGGCCTTGAAATCTGGAGAATTCGAAGGTAGGGAAAAGAAAATTCTACAGAATACTCAGAGGAATCTGTTTACGAGACAGTCAGGAAAGATTTCAGTTAGAGAAAGAAAGACTCTTGGTAGCTTGGGCCTGAAACCCTTGGTATTGGTGGATACAAATATCCTGATAGATGCTCTCAAGGATGATTTACTGAGAGAGTTATCTCCAGATAGCCTTGGTAGTTTTGATTGGACGATGCAAAGGGCATTTCACTGGAAGCTGAGGTCCCTTGCCAAGGAAGATCGCGTGTTACTGAGTATCCCTAGGGCCGCAATGGGAGAGTTCATGAATCGTGTCAAATCTCCTGAGATAGTCCTGGACTTGTTTGAAAACGTGTATATTGAGAGGTCAGCGTGGGACGAGATTGTCTCTGAGAAGTTTCTACAAGAGAGAGTATCTTCCGTCATTTCAATCTTCAACAACTGGGATGGAGATGATCTAGAGAATTTCTCCAATGAAATAGATCTAGAAGTTTTCCTGACCAATCATAGAGAGATTTTCAGAGTAGTAGATCAGCACAAAAGAGAGCATAAGGAAGACATCCCCGCAAGAACAGAGATAGGAGGCGAGTCAATTTACCCAGAGAAAGGGGATTGTGATATAATGACGAGTGCCGCCATTATTGCCGATTCTTTCTCCACAGGCGTAGGAAGTGTCGCCGTTGCAACCAGAGACTCCGACTTCAAATTAGTCTCGAGAGCGTTAGAAGAAGAGTTTGGGTTTGGAGTAATTGGTGATCTTCAACAACTTAACAAACTCGCATACTTGGACTCTTAATCAATTATCTTTTGATTCTAGAGAAAGCCCCAGTCTCCTCATGATTGATGTTGCCGATTCTATCTCGTCTACTGTCTCAACGCTTTTTCCAGCAGACCAAAGATCTTTTGCTGAAGATTTCTTTCCCCTGGCTAATGACCTCATTCTCCAGAATGAGATGCCTGTTATCAATACCCTGACTCGATGCTTGAATCTACTCTTTAGAAGTCTCCTGACAAGCCAATTACTATGTTTTTTGGAGCCTTTTGTTTCTATGACTGCGATAGGTACACCGGTAAGTTTTGTTGTCCATGTGATGTCTTCCTCTTTCGCATTGACTATGGCATCTTTGTAATCCTGTGGAGTTGTACATTCGTGTGTAGCGATGAACCTCGTACCCATCTGTACTCCATCATAACCTATCTCCATAGCAGCGCTGAGCTCCTTTTCACTACCAATCCCACCCGCGCAGATAAGTGGGACATCAAGATCAGATAGATCCTCATACATCTGCTCCATAGAAAGTTCACCTAGATGCCCTCCTGCCCTGTTATTAACACAAATCAATCCATCCACACCACAATCAATTCCCTTTATTGCGTGCGTTCTGTTAGTTACATCGTGGTAAACAACGCCTCCCTTTGCATGGACCCTCTCACAAACCCAATCTGGCTTTCCCAGTGATGTGACAAAGAATCTTATTCCCTCTTCCAGAGCTATGTCGATCCATTCAGACATTCTCTGGAGATACTTCTCACTACCCTTTTCTATTAGTGCGTTGAATCCTATTGGATTATTCGTCATGGTCCGGATATGGCGAATAGCTACCCTCAGGCCCTCTTTAGTATCTGGCTTGTTATAACCGTGCACCATAGTCAGGGACACCGGTTGTACTATTGCGATTCCTCCACCCTCTGAAGCAGCCGCGACTAGTTCAGGATTAGAGCATGGATACATTGCTCCACAGATAATTGGATACTCGATTTCAGCGTCTTGTGTGAGTCGTGTCACCGCCAATAAATCACTTCCTTTCTATTGCGAGAAGGTTCCACTTGAAGACCCATTCTGAAACCACATCTCCAGACGAGTCTTTTCCCACTGAAATTAGATCAACATCAACAGCCTCACCTTTCTCCAAACTCTCTTCAATAGCCTCCCTAGCTTTGGACACATCCGAGCAAACGAATGTAATCCTACCTTTGGCCCTCTTAACGAATTTTGCCTCTGTACTAATAACGAACATCCTTAGCTTCTCATCCATCGACCTTGACATGGCAAAGGGGGCTGCTCCAGTTGCTAGTTCTGCGCCCATCCCCTGGACTGCCCAATACATTGTCCTGAACGGGTTCTGAGATCTCCATCCACCTGGTAATGATGTAACGCATCTATTATCGTCAAGAACGTCCATTCTCAGTCCAGAAAACCAAGCGGCGGGCATAGATAGAGCTGTGAAAATTCTAAATCTTATCCGGCCTGTTAGTGATTTGTATTCCGAGATTAACTTGGTGTCATCAATTGGCACCCAATCACCTCATCATCCATCCAAATCGTCCACTATGGAACAATATCTTTCCATGGCTTCAGATTCAGACATTCCTGAAATAGCGTTCCATGCTTTCCATTTTGCCCTTTCTCTCATTCCGCCACTTGCTCTACCTTGGCAATCCCCGTCTGTAGCTTGTTTGAACAGAGCATACAATTCTAGGAGTTGGTTGTTCGAGGGTCTTTCTGATAAATCCCATACCTTTTTTGATGATCTTTTAAATTTTATTTTCAGTGATTGGCTAGCCTTTCCCGTCATCAAAACATCTCCGTTGGAAATTCCATAACAGACTTATGCCCAGACTGAATCTTTGCTGCCAAGCTTACCGTCTCTGGGAATATTCTCTTGAAGAAGAATCGCGCACTTCCTAGTTTAGCATCATAGAAAGGATCGCCTTTCTTCTTAATGGCTGTCTTGGCTATCCTAGCCCACATGTATGCCAACAGTACATTACCGAAGTACCTACAGTAATCAGTAGCACCAGCTGCTAGGAAATGAGGATTGGCTTGTCCTTCTGCGATCAAAAGCAGAGTCAGCTGTTGGAGACCTCTTGCTCCTTGGTGAAGAGGCTTGTTAAATTCTGACATTTCAGGTATATCTCGGTTCTCTTCGATAAATTCAGTTAGTGGCCACATGAGATGGCGAAGATTTTTGCCCATATTCTGTGTAATTTTTCTACCTGCTAGATCCAGTGCCTGGACACCATTGGTACCCTCCCATATCTTTGATATTCTGACATCACGATAAAATTGTTCTACCCCATATTCGGTACAGTATCCTGCCCCTCCCATGACCTGCATACAGGTACTAGCAGTTTCACATGCAACATCTGTGAAGTGGGCCTTGACGATAGGGGTGAACAGTGCAACCAAGGATGAGGCATATTCCGCCTCCTCTGGGTCATCGCTATGCATTTGGTCGAGGAGGATTCCGGTCCAGGCCGCTAAGGCTCTACATCCCTCGTTGTTTACCTTNGACTCGAGAAGCATTCTCCTGACNTCNGGGTGCACNAGGATATTATCAGCACTNTCNTTAGGGTCTTTNGGNCCTTTNAGATCNCTNCCNTGNCGCCTATCCTTAGCCCAAGCCANGGAATTTTGNTATGCTATTTCAGCTAACCCAAGTCCCATTATTCCGGTTGCGAGGCGCTCCTGATTCATCATCTGAAACATGAGTTTCATGCCNGTATGTAAGTCCCCCACNTTCCAACCGATGCTATTATCGAAGTTCATTACACATGTGGGAGAAGCATGAATGCCCATCTTTTCTTCACTTCCTGCGCAAGTNACACCNTTGTGATTTTCCATTAGNTCATGAGATGCGTTNTNTAAATCACCTGACTTCAGGTCTACGGGTAGATATTTCGGAACTAGGAACATCGTTATCCCTTTGGTTCCCTCAGGTGATCCAGGGGTCTTAGCTAGGACCAAATGTACGATATTCTCAGTCATGTCGTGTTCCCCGTATGTTATGAAAATCTTGGTACCTGTAACTCGGTATGTCCCATCGTCCTGAGGTATAGCCTTACTGGATATTATACCCAGATCCGTACCAGCATGTGGTTCTGTTAAGCACATTGTACCGGCCCAGTGACCTTGCGCGAGATGGGTGGAGAAGTAGTCAATCAGAGTTTTATCTCCATGCTCATTTAGTACATCGTAGACTCCCAGAGTTAGAGCTGGGAGAACGCTCATTGCCATGTTAGTGGATGTGGCTATCTCCCCCCAAATCACAGATTGGAAGAATATTGGGGTTCCCATGCCTCCATGTTCTGGTTTGGTGGAAGTGGAAAGCCATCCTCCTTCAATGGCCTGATTGTATGCATCTTTGAACTCTTGGGGCATGGTAATTTCGCCGTTCTCAAACTTCAGACCGACCCTGTCACCGAGCTGGTTAATCGGTAGCCAGACTTCTTTGGCATGATCTGCCCATCCCTCTGCTAACATTGAAAGGAAGTCCTCATCAAAATCGTACCCGAGTCTTTCCATGGTCGGAGTTACATCAAATACCTCGTTAAACAAAAATTCGTAGTCTCTTAGTGGGGCTTCATATTCTACCAATTTATCACCTCAGTTTCTCAATGGCTTTCCTGTTTCAAGCATATGTTGGACTCTATCTAAAGTATCCAAATTCTTCAGCAGGTCAGCAAAGGTATCCTTCTCCATGGATAGGATATCGTCCTCCTCCAGGGTCTCTGTTATATCAGAGTCACCTCCGGTAAGTATCTTCGCCAGTTTTGTGGCTACAACAACATCATGTGGTGTAGCTTGTCCGGATAGTGATAAGTCATTCAATGCCAAACTCAGTGCGGCCATGCCAGTGGGCCCTGGGAGAGCATAGGTTCTTGGTTCCGGAGGAATGTAATTTTCATGAAGTTCGAGAGCCTTCCTTTTAGCGTCTGCTAGTAGCCTGTCCCTGTTCATTGTTATCTGATCGCTTGGGGCTAGAAATCCTAGTGAACTAGCCTGTTCAGCGGACTTGGCAACTTGTGCGGTTCCTATTGTCTCGAAAGCTTTCATTGCCGCTCCCATGGGCCCATTGGTAACTAGCCCGTATTCTACTAACCTACCCAGAAGTTCCTTGCATCCCCCCCATGCGGGGACAACGCCTACCCCGACCTCAACTAGACCGATATAGGACTCTGCATGGGCTTGGACCGCATCACAATGCATCAAAACCTCTGCACCACCTCCTAGGCAGAGACCTGCTGAAGCTGCCACAACAGGGACTTCACAATACTTCAGAGTCTGGTATGTTTCTTGACCTAGTGTTATGAAATCTTCAAGATCTTTCCAAGCTCCTAGATTAGCAGCGAACAAGGCCAGACCGAGATTAGCTCCAGCACAAAAGTTAGATGCGTCATTTCCGATAACAATGCCCTTGAATCCATCCGACTCAGCAATATCCACTGCATTGACTAGCATCTCTATGTTCATTGGATCCATGGCGTTCATCTTAGTGTGATATTCAACGAGAAGAACCCCGTCGCCCATATCCCATATACTGGCAGATCCATTCCTCTTGAGTGGTTTTCCTCTCCTCTTGAGATCGGCGACGTTGAGAGTCTCCTCTGGGCGTTCGACAACAACCATTTCCCCGGATGAGCAGAGTCTCATAATCTCGCCGTCCTCAATACTGTAAAACGATCCTTTTTCTTGGGCCTGAGATAGGAATTTGGGAACCTCCCTTCCTGTATCTTGGAGTCTCTTTACCATTGAGGGAACACCTATTGAGTCCATCATCTCAAAGGGTCCTTTCTTCCAGTTATATCCTACTTTCATGGCTCCGTCAATCGAATAGATATCATCACTTACATCGGGGACAATGAATGCTGCATACGCTAAAGTGTCAAGGAGCACGTCTGTAACGAATCTCGCTCCATCGTCATCACAATCCATCAGGGCGGAAAGACCTCTCTTGCCCATCTTTGCAGATGGGAAAGCGGCCCTTCGATTCGCTTTCCGATATTCTCCTGAAGAAAGATCCCTTGCCTCTTTTACCTTCTTTCCATCATCTCGATTGAGTCGATAGAATCCTCCTTTGCCCTTCCTCCCAGTATTTCCTTCTTCAATCATAGACATTATTATGTCTTCNCCGGGCCCTGATATTTTGTGGAATGGATCTTCTTGATCGAGTCTTGATTGAAGGCTCTCTCCAACTTTGGGAATAAGATCAATACCGATCAAGTCCATCAGAGCAAAAACTCCTGTCTTTGGAAGTCCTATCGGTCGCCCAAGCATTGCATCTGCTTGTTCGACTGACAGGCCGTGTTCGAGGGTTGCCTTAATTGCCCTCTGAACAAAATAGACACCTAGCCTNTTTCCAATGAAGCCGGGCCTGTCATTACACATTGTTACTCTCTTGCCCAGCCTACGGTCTGCGAAGTCACAGAATCGTGATACGACATCATCGTTAACTTCAGGAGATGTTACGACTTCTAAGAGTGGGAGGTACCTTGGAGGATTGAAGAAGTGAGTGATTAGAAATCTGGATGAGATATCCTCGGGTAGCTCCGAAACCAGTTCCGATCTCGGGATAGTCGATGTATTGGATGAGAGTATTGTATTCGGGCCGATGCAATCTAAAAGTTTTGAATAGAGATTTCTTTTAATCTCCAAGTTTTCAATTATCACCTCGACGACCCAATCATAGTCCTTGAGGAGATGCAGGTCATCCTCAATATTTCCAGGAGTTATTCTCTTTGCATTTCTCTTGTGCATCAGCATTTCTGGATTGGCTTTGTGCATCATTTTAATGGCGTTCCGAGCCACTGCACTCCTATCTTGGCTTTCTTCTCGAACGATATCAAGGAGCAGTACTTCGCAACCGGCGTTGGCACAGTGAGCGGCTATTCCTGCCCCCATGACCCCGCTTCCAATGACGGCGACTTTGTCAATCGTTCCTGTCATTTTATCACCTAGATTCTTTCTAAGACGGTGGCAATGCCTTGCCCTCCGCCAACGCACATCGTAGCTAGAGCGTGCTTAGCACCGTTCTTGCTGAGTAGCTGAGCAGCCTTCCCGGTTATTCTTGCTCCACTTGCGCCCAGTGGATGGCCCAGTGCTATCGCACCTCCCTCTGTGTTGACTTTCTCAGGATCCAGTCCGAGCTCCTCAATTACAGCTAGTGATTGTGCGGCGAATGCCTCGTTCAATTCGATTATGCTGAGATCCTCCACACCTATTCCCGCTCTCGATAGTGCTTTCTTAGTAGCTTCTACGGGCCCTATTCCCATGATTTCAGGAGCACATCCAGTTACAGCAGTACTTACGATTCTAGCCAGTGGCTTCAGTCTGTTCTTCTCTGCGAACTCTTCGGAGCAAACAAGGACGAAGGCCGCGCCGTCGGTGAGAGGAGAGGACGTCCCTGCGGTCACAGAGCCTTCTGACAGGAAAGCAGGTCGGAGACCTGCGAGGGTGTCGGCATCGGTATCTGGCCTTATGCAGCCATCATCAGAGACGGTACCGAATTCTGTTTGTATGGGCACGATCTCCTCTGAAAATGCCCCATTCTCTAACGCCTTGGAGGCCCTAGATTGGCTCTCAACGGCGAACTCTTCCTGTCTCTCCCTCGTGATACTATATTTGACAGCGAGGTTCTCAGCCGTTATTCCCATTGAAGTGAATGCTTCAGGGTACTCGGAGCCAAGCCTAGGGTTGGGCATGGGATTATATCCTGTCATTGGAATTCGTGTCATAGATTCTATTCCTCCTGCTATGAAGGCGTCCCCAGCACCCATGGAAATTCTACCCACGGCGTCGTGAATCGCTTGCATTGATGAGCCACAGAATCGATTGATTGTTACACCAGGCACTGTCTCTGGGAGATCCGTCAGGAAGGTTATCATCCTCGCTACGTTGAAACCCTGTTCTGCTTCTGGAAATGCTGTACCTACTATCAGGTCCTCAATTGTCAAAGGATCTACACCTGTTTCCTCGATTAATCCATTAATCACCGTAGCGGCTATGTCATCTGGTCTTGTTCTGGCTAGCTCCCCCTTCTTTGCGGGGGTGAATGGAGACCTAGCATATCCGGCTATCACTGCGGGCATGACAATACAAGGAANGGCGGGATAATTAAAACTGAAGGTGATTTTTATTACACCGACTTTAATTTGATAAACCGGGTTTCTGTTTGAGCTGGGTCGGAGGGAATGTACATTCCTAGTATTTGATCTGGCATATCCATGGACTGGTCTATGCTATATTTTATCTCCTCAGTTCTTCCAGCTTGAGATGTATCGTTGTATTTCTTCGCCGTTGATAGACTCGGTAGGCAGATCGAACGAAGTGTTCTCCAAATCTCCTCCGATTGATGATATAAATTCTCTATTTAATGGCCAGGGGGGACCTGTTATTTCTACTCCTGAGTTATTCACACGACCGACTGAGACCAACCTGCCCCCTGGAGCTAAAAGACTAGGGAGAACGGGCGCGGCCACGACTCTTACCTCCTCGGGTATCGCCTGAAGGATATGGACCTCAACGACTAGGTCCCACCTGTGCTGCCACTCCATTGGTAGCTTCAGAAGGTCCTCTACTCTCCACTCGATATCCAGACTACCATAGGTTTCAGAGGCCCATCTTATCGCGGTTGGAGAGATATCGAAAGCGGTTACTTTCCACCCCAGTTTGGACAGGTAGGCGGCGTCCTCCCCTAAGCCACATCCAACCACAAGTGCCCGTCCTTGAGGAGGCTTGCCCTCCAACCACTCGACAAGGAGGTGGTTCGGCTCCCCGTTTGACCATGGTATCATCTCCTCGTTTCCTTCCGACGATTTGTAGAGCTCCTCGAACCAGATTAGGGGGTCGCTTTTTGACTCGGCTTCTCTGGCCATCTCTAAAATCCTCGCTCTGAGGAGTTCGAGTTTGTCTTGGCTATATTCCTTCACTTTACCATCTCACATATGAGAGATTAAGGCATCTCCAAAACCAGAACAGGAGAGTAGAGTCGCGCCTTCCATGAGTCTCTCGAAGTCGTAGGTCACTGTTCCGGCTGAGATAGCCCCTTCCATGCCTTTGATAATCAAGTCAGCGGCATCATCCCATCCCATGTGTCTGAGCATCATCTCAGCGGAGAGAATCAGGCTCCCGGGGTTGACCTTGTCCTGGCCTGTGTACTTGGGTGCGGTACCGTGAGTCGCCTCAAAAATAGCTATTCCTGTATCGTAGTTTATGTTCGCGCCTGGGGCTATTCCTATTCCTCCTACCTGCGCGGCGAGNGCGTCTGAGATGTAGTCCCCGTTCAGATTCATGGTAGCGAGGACCCCGTACTCACTAGGCCGTGTGAGAACCTGTTGCAACATTGCGTCCGCGATAACATCCTTGATAGTGATACTCCTGCCTGTTTTTGGGTTCTCTAGTCTACACCATGGTCCTCCGTCTAGGAGCTCAGCGCCGAACTCGTCACGAGCTAGCTGATATCCCCAATCTCTGAAGCCCCCCTCTGTGAACTTCATGATGTTCCCCTTGTGGACCAGAGTTACAGAGTCTTTGTCATTTTCAATAGCGTACCTGATAGCGGCGCGAACTATCCTACTAGTTCCCTCTGAGCTGATAGGCTTGATTCCGATTCCCGAGGTTTCTGGAAATCTAATCTTTTCAACGCCCATCTCATCTTCAAGGAATCGAATTACCTTCTGGACCTCGGGAGTGCCTGCCTCCCATTCTATTCCAGCATATACGTCCTCGCTATTCTCTCTGAAGATTATCATATCTACTGCCCCTGGGTCCTTTACTGGACTTGGGGTCCCATCGAACCACCGTACAGGCCTGACACATGCAAATAGGTCTAATTTCTGACGTAATGCGACATTGAGGCTTCGGATCCCCCCTCCCACTGGTGTAGTAAGTGGTCCCTTGATTGAGACCAGCCCACTTCTCATGGCCTGAAGAGTTTCCTCCGGGAGCCATTCACCAGTCGTATCGTAGGCCTTCTGACCTGCTAACACCTCGGACCATTGTATCTCTCTCGATCCGCCATATGCCTTGGAGACCGCCCGATCTACAACTTTGATCATCACGGGAGTGATATCCACACCTATCCCGTCTCCTTCGATGTAGTGGATAATTGGTTTTTCGGGAACCTGCAAGTGACCTTCGAAGAGTTGGATGGTGGAGTCCTGCGTCATATTTCTCATATCTCCGACCACAGGGGTATTCATGAAGCCAACCCTTGAAGTGGGATGACTCTGAGTGGGGACCATGAACGGGNAAGTGCGATGGACAGATGAGGACGGTTATGTCGGTAAGACCTCCAAAGGCAAGGTATTCGGAATATACGGCGATTCAAGTCCCAGTCCGATGGAGATGGTCCTTCACTCCCATGCCGCCTGCTCGTTGATTGACGTGATAGACGGTTTGAAGGGTAGGTCAGATAATGTCGAGCACGCGACAGTAGAAATTGACTCTGTTAGATCGGATGAGAGACCACGAGTTTTCACATCTGTGAAAATGAAATACATAGTCAAGGGAGATGTTCCAGAGAAGCTGGTTCGAAGGCTTATCGAGCAGAGCCATGAGAAGTATTGTAGTGTCGGAATAATGATTACTCGATCTGGTGCAAGTCTGACTTGGACTTTGGAGATGGAATGATACAAATAACAAGAACCCCTTTCCCCGTAATTAGAAAAATACTTCATCCATAACTTCTGGTTGGTTGTGTATACCAATCATTAAACACCCCCCATCCTGAAGACGGAATCCCTTGCGCCACGGGACGTGTATGCTGAGAGTTGAATAATGGGAGTTGAGAGAAGATGCAACAGAAAGTCAAGAGTTCGAAAAATGAGAAAAATGCAGAGAAAGGCATGGTAATCGAACGACGTTTCACGTCCGCTGGTGAGGACCCTTTCGAGAAGTTTGATTGGATTGAGATGGATGCGGAGATCAGAAATCCTGACGGTTCGATGGCAGACTCGATTACTGGCGTGAGGCTACCGTCTGGCTACTCTGGTGTGCCGGGAAAGGTCCTAGCACAGAAGTATCTGAGGAAGGCGGGAGTGCCGATACATCTCAGAAAAGTACCAGAGGAAGGAGTTCCAGTATGGCTACAGAGGAGCGAGCCTGATCATGAGAAGTTGGAGTCAACCGATGCAGGAGAGAGATACACTGGTGAGAGAGATGGAAGGGAGCTCTTCCGAAGACTCGCCGGGACTTGGACATACTGGGGATGGAAGCATGGATACTTCGCCAGCGAAGCTGATGCTAGGTCGTACTTCGATGAGATGTGCTTCTTAGTGGCTAGCCAGAGATCAGCGCCCAATAGTCCTCAATGGTTCAATACTGGCCTTCATTGGGCATATGGAATTGAGGGTCCTGCTCAGGGTCACTCATACATCGACCCGATAACGGGTGAGCTAGAGTACTCCGTCAATGCATACGAGCATCCCCAACCACATGCTTGCTTCATACAGTCTGTCGGGGATTCTCTGGTAGGAGGGAAGGATTCCATCATGGGCCTGTGGAATCGTGAGGCTCTGCTGTTCAAGTATGGTTCAGGTACCGGCTCTAACTTCTCCAAGATTAGAGGAGCGGGCGAGCCTCTTTCTGGAGGAGGGAGCTCTTCTGGCCTCCTCTCATTCCTGAAGATTGGAGACAGGGCTGCTGGTGCTATAAAATCTGGAGGAACCACACGAAGAGCTGCAAAGATGGTCACTCTGGATCTTGATCACCCAGATATCGAAGAGTACATCGACTGGAAGAGCAGTGAAGAGGAAAAGGTATCTGCCCTGGTGATTGGTAGTAATATTCTTCAGAAACATGCGAACTCCTTGATGGAGGCGATTTGGGATTCTGATAGTGATGCCGATAGGTTTGACCAGAGCAAAAATGCTAGTTTGAGGAAAGCCATGGTAAGGGCAATCAAAGACTCTGTTCCTCAGCCCCATATTCAAAGAGTAGTTGATCTTGCAAAGCAAGGTTGGAAGGGTGTCGATTTCGAAGTATTCGATACTGATTGGCAAGGAGAGGCTTACACGACCGTATCAGGTCAGAATAGTAACAACTCCGTGAGAGTGCCAAACTCATTCATGGATGCGGTCAAGAGTGGTGAAAGCTGGGATCTCCATTGGAGGACAGAGTTGGATAAGGCGGCAAAGGAAGGGAGGGGGCCCGAGGCATGCAAAACTCTGGACGCTGGAGAGCTTTGGGATAAAATTGCATACACTGCGTGGGCCTGTGCGGATCCTGGTGTCCAATTTGACACAACGATAAACGAATGGCATACCTGCCCTGAGGCAGGGAGAATAAATGGTTCGAATCCCTGTTCAGAGTACATGTTCTTGGATGATACTGCCTGTAATCTAGCTAGTATCAACCTGCTGAAGTACTATGACTTGGATACCCATAAATTCCAGATTGAAGACTTCAAGCACAGCGTTAGGCTATGGACAGCTACGCTAGAGGTAAGCGTACTCATGGCTCAGTTCCCCTCTGAGAAAATCGCCAGAGGCTCGTATGACTACAGAACTCTGGGGCTTGGATACTGTAACATAGGCTCCTTACTGATGCACATGGGAATCCCCTATGATGATGAGCGCGGATATGCAATATGTGGAGCGTTGACATCGATAATGTGCGGGGAGTCGTACGCTACCAGTGCTGAGATAGCTTCCTTCATGGGGCCATTCCCTGATTATGAAAGGAACTCAGAAAGCATGCTAAGAGTGATTCGGAACCACAAGAGGGCGGCTTACGATGCTCCTTCTGGGGACTATGAAGGACTAACCGTCACGCCCATGGGAATTGATTCAAAGAAATGTCCCAAGGACCTTCTAGAGGCTGCGAGGGATGTCTGGGATAGGGCTCTGAGAGAGGGAGAAGAGCACGGATACAGAAACGCGCAGACTACTGTCATAGCTCCCACTGGTACGATTGGCCTGGTCATGGCAGCTGACACCACGGGAGTAGAGCCTCAATTCTCATTGATACAATATAAGACCCTAGCTGGTGGTGGATCGATGAGAATAATCAACAACGGGGTTCCCGCGGCATTGAAGCGTCTCGGATACTCAAAACCCAAGATAAACGGCATAATGCAATACATTATGGGAACAATGAGCCTAACTGGGTGCCCCAATCTGACCTCTAGTAGGCTGGATGAGCTTGGTTTCACTCCAGAAGTGCTATCAAAGATCAATTCCAGTATGGCGGACGTATTTGGAATCAGGGGAGCCTTCGCTCCTTCGATAATAGGAGTTGATTTCTGTAAGGAGTCCCTTGGCATGACGCAGGAGCAGTGTGACGATCCTTGGTTCGACGTACTTGATCATCTTGGATTCACATCCGCTGAACTAGATGAGGCTAATGACTATGTTTTCGGAAGAGGTACTATAGAAGGCTCCCCTGGTCTGAAAGATGAGCACCTGCCTGTCTTCGACTGCGCTACCCCCTGTGGGAAGTATGGTAAGAGAGCTATCGACTGGAAGGCTCACGTACTGATGATGGCAGCCTCACAGCCCTTCATATCTGGAGCTATCTCAAAGACAATCAACATGCCCTCTGACTCCACTGTAGAGGATATCAGAGCCGCCTATGACTTGAGCCATGAGACGATGATCAAGGCCTGCGCCGTTTATCGGGACTGCTCAAAGCTATCTCAGCCTCTGATGAATCAGTTAGTTGATACAACCTCCTTGGAAGAGGATGAAGAAGATGACTCTGTATCTACAATGGTACAACAGGTCGTGGAGGCCCTTCCAGTTCCACAGGAAGCGGCCACTCCTGTTGCGAAGTCCTTTGTGGAATATATTGCGACACGGCGTGCGTTGCCAGATAAGAAAAAGGGTGATAATGTCAAGGCAAGGATTGGCGGTCACAGTGTTCGACTAATCACTGGCGAATATCCAGATGGAAGACTCGGGGAAATTATTCTTGTCACATCGAAGGAAGGTGCGGCGTGGAGAGCAATGTTGAACCAGTTTGCAATAGCAGTTTCGATTGGGCTTCAGCACGGGGTACCGTTGGAAGCTTTCGTCAAGGTATTCACTTTCCAGAAGTTTGAGCCAAGCGGAATGGTCGAGGGAGGCAGTGGTAGAGTAAAAATGGCCTCCAGCCTAGTAGATTGGATATTCAGAGAGCTTGCCATCGAGTATGCAGGTAGAGACGACTTAGCACATGTTGGAGCTGAGGACCTAGACCCGTTCACGATTACCAAGCCTGAGATTACAGATGAGGGTGTAATGAGGATAAGGGGAGAGAGTAGGGAAGTGCAACTGACTCTAGACTCGATTCCAACCGTTGAGAGTACTGAAGAACGTACGTATCGATTAGCCAGAGAAGCTGGATTTACTGGAGATATTTGTGATGAGTGCGGAAGTAGTAAGATGGTCAGAAACGGGACTTGTCTCAAGTGCAACGACTGTGGCTCGACCACCGGGGGTTCATAGTCTCTTCAGAATGGCATTAGATAGTCCAGCGAAGAGTCTCTTCTGAGTATTCTTTTCTTGAGATCATAGTATTCATCGTTGCTTGATTCGAAGATTCTCCTACATGACCGCTTGAATCCTTCTTCTGTCACTTCGAGCTGTTGCATCACCAGGCCAACAAGCCTAGACTTTGACGACTCCCCGGAAGAAATCCATGCGTGTGAGAGCAGGCTATCTTCATCCATGGGATTGATAGATAGATACTCCCTCATTGCTGAGTCAACAATT
>PANV01000002.1 GCA_002707765.1 Fidelibacterota bacterium | reverse complement strand
AATAGCCAGCATATTCACATTACCAAGGTTGCCGAGACGGCGTTCGAGCCCCTGCATCGCTCGCTCCGCCTCGGCAATGGTTGGTAGTTGGATATCTTCAGGAGGGATGGCCACACCAGCATCTTCTAGTTCTTTGGCTGTCTCTTCGGCCAAAGTGGTCTTCTGACTAATTTGGGAGTTGAGTTCGTCTATTCTTGACCTTAGAGTCTCTCTCTCCTTGGAGAGCTGGTCTAGCGTAGCCCTGAGGCTTGCTCTCTCTCCCACAAGCTCATCTCTCCTATTCGTTAGGATTTGATGCTCTTCATCGAATTGCTCTGATTTACCCCTCAGTTCGATTAACTCAGATTTTGCGGTAGAGATAGATGACTCTAATTGGATAATTGATTCTTGTGCGGTATTAATTTCTTCTTCTTGCTTGGATATCCTTGTTTCAATATCTGAGACTCTCTGATTCATCAGAACAATCTGACTCTCGTTTGTTAATATCGAAGATTCGCAAGACAGCTTAGTCCTCTCGGCTTCTGTCCTCTCTCTTTCAGCGGATCTGAGTATCTCAGAAAGATGATCGGGGGTGTTGTCTTGAAGTGCCTCCGCAGCATCAGTTCGATTCTGAAGAGCGAGTCCCAGAGCAACTCTGGCTTTCTCGGCCTCTGATATCTTCAGAGCCTTTGTGTTTTCACATGTTTCGAACTCGGATCTGGATGCCCTCATCCTATTCTCTATCTCCGACAGAGATTTTGTAGCCCTGTCCATATCAGCTTTCCAGTTCCTTAGTTTAACTGAGTGATCACTCCCATCGGCATTGTTAATTCTATCTCTGAGATCTTGAAGATTAAGCATTGTCTCTCTTAATGCTGCGTCAACCGTAGAGTAGATTAGGTTAGACTCTTGGACCAATCTTTCATGCTTATCAACACTAGAATGCCCTCCTGCGCTACCTCCAAATGACGGCCGATTTCCACGAGATGTAGATCCTCCCGTCATTGCACCTGAGCTCTCAATTAGTGATCCTTCCAGAGTCACCATTCTGACTCCTCCCATATTATTTCTGGCCACTTCCATCGATTGGACAAGGAGTGTGTTTCTGCTCGCATAGGTCACTGCAATCTCTACCTCTTGGTCATACTCCAGTAAATCTTGAGCGAATCCAATTATTCCTGGGTTTCTAGCCACTAGGAGTGTTCTTCCTTGAGGCCTTGAAACTTTTAGTTTGTTTAGAGGGAGGAATGTAGCCCTTCCTCCGCTATTCTCCCTTAGCCACTTGATACACTTTGCTGCAACCTCGTCATCTCTGACGACGATGCTTCTCAGGCCGTTTCCTAATGCAGTAGCTAGTGCTTCCTCGTGGGATGGGTCCTTGGGAGAAGTAAGTTCTCCCAGTGTACCCAGGATTCCAGAGATCTGCCCGCTCTCCCTGAGTCTTGTTAGGGCGGCGATAGTGACTGCTGAGCCTGGAGCTGATGACCTAGCCTCTAGACGTGCTTTCGCTTTGCTAAGCTCTCTTTCGGCATCTCTTAGTCTAATCTCTGCTCTATCCCTGTCTGACCTCAGTTCAGATTCTTGCTTTTGGAGGCTCCTCAAATCGTCAGCTAATGATGACCTGTCAGATTCAGGTCCATTTTCATTGATATCATTGCCGATTAGTTCTAGATCATCCTTGATCATTATTGCTTCCTCGAACTTTTCCTCGAGATCTGCGAGGTTCTCAGAGGCCATCTGTGATGCTTGCTCAGCTCTATCTGACTCCAGTTGGGCCTGCGCATACGAATCTTGAGCCTCAGAAACTCTTTCACTGGCCTTACCTAACGCCCTGTTTAGATCTCTAGCGAACTTATCGCCAGATTCTATTGCCTTCCTGGCTTCAGCCTCTTCTTTTGCTGAGTCAATTAGTGACTGTTCTGCATCTTCTAGAGATTTCTTAGCAGTATGGAGCTTTTCATTTGCTTCATTTTTCGCCCCCATAGCTCTTTCTAGCTCCTTTTTAAGAGTAGAAATTTCTCCATTAGAGTTTGAGATTATCTTTCTCTGATCTCCAATTCTATCAGAACCCGTTTCTATCTCGATTTCGTACTGCCTGATACTCTCCATAATTCTCTGAGCATCTCCGGCGAGAGCCTTTCTCAACTCGGACTCAACTGAGACGAGCTCTGTGTCGAAAGAATCTAGTTTCTTATTTCCATCAGCTAATGAAGATCCCAGAGACCTAACCTTCTCTGAATAATTCGCCCTTTCATTGCCCAAGAGACTGACCTCATCAAGACGATTCCTATATCTAGATTGGTACAGGGTTACTCGGGATTTATCAAAATCCTCCTTGATTTCCCTGTACTTGAGGGCTTGCTCTCTCTCCTTGGAAAGTTGTTTGAGTTGTTTCTTCTTGTCGTCTTCGAGAAGATCAATCGTCTCTATACTGCTCTCAACGTGTTTTCTCTGAGTTGTTGCTCGTCGAATTTCATCATCATATGCTGTGACGCCAGCGACGTCTTCCAGAACACCTCTTCTCTTGTGGGGGGTCATTGTGGCTAGATTGGTAACGTCACCTTGGAGTACTATGTTGTAGCCGTCTCCTCGGAGTCCAGCCTCAGAAAGGACTCTTCGCATCTCGGTAGCACTAGACGGCTTGTCTCCGATTCTAAAAGATGAGATTGGATCTCCCTTTCTGTTCAGCCTGACGGATCTGGTGAATGACACCTCATCTTCCTCAATCCTCAGCCTCCTCCTACCATCATGTTCAGCAATATTTGCAAAAACCAGAGTAACTGACATGTGCTTGGCGGCCTTCCCCCTACCTCCTCCGTTGAAGATTAGTTCGGCGACGTTTGAGGCCCTAAGTGCCTTGGTTGACTTGGGGCCCAAAACGAATTGTATGGCATCGCCGGAGTTAGACTTGCCACTCCCATTGGGACCAGTGATAGCAGTGAATCCTTTGTCGAAGGGAATTACCATCTCCCCGCCAAATGATTTGAAGTTCTCGACTTCTATTCTTTTGAGATGCATCCCATCACCTTAGTATCGGAAAAATTTTCCGCCGACACCAGTCACAACCTCCCTGCCTTTACGCCTATCAATGTTGAGGCTCCCTCCAGTTCAGCATAACGGTTCCGAGGCATTCCCCTACGCGCCGTGGAGATTGACAATGGAGAAGATTCTAGGGTGGGTCCTCGTGGGCGTCTTGTGAGCAACGAGAATACAGAAGTGAATCTCGAGAGTGTTGATGTGGCAGTAATAGGTTCTGGTATAGCAGGACTATTCCTGGCGGTCGAGTGCGCTAGATCTGGGCTTAAAGTCGCTGTTGTTACAAAGAAGGAGGTTTCGATGTCATCCACAAATTGGGCGCAAGGAGGGATTGCAGGAGTACTGGACCCCAATGATCTGGAGGGTTTGGAGTCGCATGTCAGGGATACTCTGGATGCAGGTTCCGGACTATGTGATGAGGCTGTGGTTCGTAGTGTAATCACAGAAGCGTCGGATAGAATTAGAGATCTGATTGACCATGGGGTGCAGTTTGATTATAACTCACAGGGGGAATATGATATGGCAATAGAGGGAGGGCATAGTGGAGCCAGAATTTTTCATACTAGAGACAGAACCGGGGCCGAAATTGAACGTGCTTTGACCGAAGTGGCATCGGAGCAGTCTGATACAAATCTAACGATATTAGAGAACTGGATGGCTGTCGACCTAATTCAGAAGACCCATGGTGACCCAGTGCAGGGAGTATCTGGAGTATGGTGCTTATCTCCAGAGGGAGTGGTATGGACACTTCCGTCGAGAGTGATAGTTCTAGCAACTGGAGGGGCGGGCATGATGCATAAAGCAACGACCAACCCCTCTATCGCGACCGGAGATGGGGTCGCCATGGCAAGTAGATTCGGTGCAGATACTAGGGATATGGAATTTATTCAGTTTCATCCGACAGCTCTGCACTCCAATAATCCTAGACCATTTCTGATTACCGAGGCATTGAGAGGTCACGGAGCAATACTCATGACAATTGAGGACTATTCCATATGGAAGACAAATGGAATGGTCATTGATCCTTCTGAGCACTCTTTCATGCAAAATTACTCACCAAAGGGAAGTCTTGGAACCCGTGATGTGGTAGCCAGAGCAATTGATTCCGAGATGAAGAGATTAGGCGATCCTCACGTACTTCTTGTTACCGAGCACTTGGATAAGTACGACCTAGAAAACTCATTTCCTACTATTTCCAGGAGGTTGAGAGAGGAGGGTATAGAGATAGGGGTGAGTCCAATTCCGGTCACTCCTGCGGCACATTATATGGTGGGTGGAGTTGCAGTGGACGGACTTGGAAGAGTTGAGATTGAAGGGATTCCGATACCAGGACTTTATGGAATTGGGGAAGTTGCTTGCACAGGCCTCCATGGAGCCAACCGGCTGGCCTCGAACAGTCTTCTAGAGGCCGTTGTTTACTCGGGAAGAGCCTCCAGAGATATTATCGAGAGGTGGAAAGCTGACGAGCTTGGAAGCCTCATTGAAAGTCTCCCAAGATGGAGATCGGAGGACCTTGGACTACTGATTGAGAATATTCCCCTTATCACGGACCTTGATGCCTTGAGGGCAACAATGACTCAGGACGTAGGCTTAGTGAAGAGCAATTACAGGCTAGAGCGGGCTGAGAGGAGGGTTGAGCATATTGAGAAAGAGGTATCCCGGTACTGGAAGAGTTGCAAACCAACTCAGGATTTGATTGAGCTACGCAACCTAGTACTAGTGTCCAAATTGGTCGTTGATGCATCGAAGTCCAGGAGGAATAATGTTGGTCTTCACTTTAACATGGACCTTGTTAATTAGTCTCTTTGGGAGGACATTTCAACTCCTTTGACCAAGGCCATCAGCATCGAATTAAGGGGGGTCGGCATTCCTAGCTCCTCCCCCCTCCTAATGATATATCCACAAAGTGAGTCTATCTCCGTCTTCCTACCGGCCATCAAATCCTGTAACATCGAGCATCTGTTTTGTGAAGTTGAGTCTACTACTTCGATTAGTAAATTTTGCATTTCTGAGCCAGTGATATCGATACCTGAAGCTTGAGCAACGGATATTGACTCCTTGAGAAGTTCTTGTGACTGCTCCCAAAGATCGCCCTCCGACAAAGCTCCATTCCTGACTCCTGATATAGCACAAATAGGATTTATTGCGATGTTGATCAGGAGCTTTTGCCAGATTGATCTGGATATATCCTCAGTCCATATCGGCGAAAGGCCCGCCTTATCTAAAATACTCAGCAAGGAGGCCATGGTCTCATTGGGTTGCCCTCCTCCCAGAGCCCCCAATGTGATTGAACCCCTTCCAACCCAGTGTATTCCATCGGTACTCCTCCATGCCCCGTGAGTAGTCGCTCCTCCTAATGTCCTAGTCCTCCCCAATCTACTTGAGATCTGCTGAGCATGCCCCATTCCGTTTTGGATACTAATTGCGATTCCCTCATCAGACAGAATCTCATCAGCAATTTGAGAGAGGATTGGTGTTGAGTATGCCTTACCACAAATAATAGCAGCTTCACAGCTACCAACGAGGACTTCGGGCAAAGGACCCGATTCGCTGTCCACCAAAGTATATCTATTTGGAGGGATGGACTCAATAACGCCATCGGGAGTATGTACAATTAAGCCCTCTGAATACAAAACCTGCGCAGTATGGCCTCGTGAAACGGCTACGATTTCTGCATCTGTATCGGCTAGTCCGGCTAAGATGACCCCTCCTATTGAGCCGATTCCGAGGACAGCCACTCTCATTACCAGATCTCCCTGATATCTGAGTGAACAATTATTCTGGAATCCTCGGGGATGACCCAGACAACTGCCTCATAGCCGGGCTCCATGATGCTCAATGTAATGTTGGCATCTGAGTGTGCCGGTATTGAGTCGGGGGCTTGGATGTCCCACAATTCTCCCGGGGGTCCCGATGCAGAGACGAATATCGGAAGTGTCTCATTCTGAAGATTGCCAATATGGATAACACTCGAATCGAAAAACGAAGATCCGTTTCTCAAACCCCCTGGGGAGACCCATATTTCTGGTCCGTTAGATATCAAAAAGGAAGAGGTCATTGTGTTATTATCGCATACTACTAGCCACCCGCCTTCTTGAACCACTAATGAGCCGTTTCCTGTATATTCATCAGGCAATTCGATGAAGGAGTAGTCCCCAAGTGTCCTATTCCAAGGAATGTTGGGATCGACTTCTGGGAAGTCAGTTTGTGTTGGACAGAAAGGGGCGGTGGACTCAACGAAACCTACAGAGTGGCCAGAAAATACCTGAGGTAGATTAAGTGTCCCTTCCATTGAGTTTACTAGCGGGGATGTTTTCTCAATTGGGGTCCTCCAAGAGCTGGTATTTCCATCATCCCATGTAATTGTTAGGAGTGGCCCAAGGTGCCTCCCTAGATAGTCTGAAGGACCACTGATTGAAGCCCCATTCACCCCGAAGAGGCAAATCTGGTTATTTCCTTGAATAATAGCAGAGTCATTGAGTAAGGACCATCTGGGATTTGAGATTGAGACATTACCTGAGGACTCATCCTCAATAATGAAGTAGGTACAGATTACTGGTTCTTGGAGAGTTCCCGTGAGCTCCCAGACGGCCCTCTGCTGATACCTACTAACGTCAGGGAGTATTGTAATCACATGTTCCTCATATTGCCCTGATATCTCTGAGAAGATTCTGATACTAGCGGTTCTATTGTCCAGTATAAGTGAGTTTTCTGCTGATATGGTGAGATTTATAAGACCGTTTTCAAATTGTGTGACTCCATCAATTATACATCTCTGAGAGTCATTGTTACAATCAGAATCAAGAACGAGTCTTGTCTCTGTTCCTTCGATTCTGAATTGTAACCAACCAGATACTGGCATTACTCCATCTGGAGAAATCTGTAGAGGAATTATGGTATCCTCTCCTACGGAGTATCTGACCTCGTCTGGCCATTCGGAGGTCTCGATTCCCTCATCCCATTCTGAAATTCCATAAGCCCCGTCTATGCCCGGAAATGCCACTATAAGTATGAAAACCATCATCGCTAGTATCTGATTCCTAGAAATATCGTCCAAGCCCTTTGATTCATCCACAACAAATGGATCTAAGATGGGAGTGGGGCTGAACCTTCTCCAGACTGCGATTGTAGCGATTACCAACCATGGAAACCATGGGTCGGTGGAAAAAACGAGAACCATGAAAAATAGTGTAGAAGCGAAAATCAGAGTTTGCTTCTCATCTGAAAGAAGATCCTCTGGGCCCATTATTGCATGGAGAAGATGGTCTCCCGGGAAACCTGGTACTGGTAACAGCATTATCCAGGAGACCGTACAGAGGCCAAGACCTGCAATAGCCAGTGGATCTAGCCACTGGAGTTTTATTTCCAAATTTTCAATTATGCCCAAAAATTGTAACATCTCTAGAATTGAGTTCCCACTGAATGCCAGGGGAGGGGCGTCAAGAGGAGGAGGCTCAGTAGAAGTCAGCGATACTCCCACTATGGCCATTATGATACCTGAAAGGAACATTACCAATGGTGAAGTAACCTCTATCAGGCCTAGTGCCTTTCTATCGGGAATAGGGACCTGATCAGATCTCCTTTGTGAGATGAAACCCGCTATTCCAAACGGCCAGATAGGTTCGGAAATAGGAAAGGCCAAGGGGGTTAATTGGCCAATAGAAACTCCATATCTTGAGGCAACTCTTCTCCTTGCCTCGCTGGCAAGTAATATTGTAATGGCCAGCGGAATTGAGAATCTTATGCATGAATCAGAAATGACGGAAATACCAAAGCTCAGTTCGGGATTATTCCTTAACAATAGCCCAGTACCTGCTATAGTCATGAATAAGAACATAGTTGTCCAGATTACCGCCTGTTGCCATCGAGGCATTACGAATACTCCAGTAGGCAGTTCTACTACGCTCATCACAGGAGGATTTCCTCTGTCCAAGAGGCCTATCATACCTAATTTTTCAAGGTGTGAATTCATATCCAGTAAGCATTCACTCTCTGACTTTCCGTCTTTACCATTTACTCTCCAAGAGTATTCCCCTGACTCGACCTCTCCAAGTACAAAATATCTAGATGAAATGACTTGGATTAGTTCCCTCTTACTCCAAGTCTCAGTATCAATTTCAAGCCTTTTGGGCTCCGACTCTGAAGCTGTCACGGCTAATGCAAGAGGAGGTATGATTTTACCCCTCGCTTCGGGAGTTCTTACGTCTACTTGTTCTTGAAGCGCTTGAGTCGGAATGTTTCCTCTCTTTCCATCTCTTCCAATCTGAGCTGTATGAAAGTCTGTGCCTCCTTCATCTCAGGGATTACTTTGAACTCCAGAGCATTGACTCTACGTTTTGTCGCCTCTATCTCCTCAAGTAGCCTCTTTAGTGTAGCCTCCATTTCAGCAGCTTTGACGACCTTCTCAATTAGAAGGGAGTAAGAGTCCGCTGCCTCATCGATGTAAGGGGACCCACCTATGAGGCCCAAGCCTCTGTCCTCTGTAGAAAGTTTGAGATTTTCGCCATCCACCTTCGGTACCACGACTCCCATAATATTCCTACGAGAAACACTGACTTCTGGTCTCTTAGATGCCGCTATAGCCGCACTCTTAACTGAGAGCCCACCCTCGATTGAAGAGGCCAGGCTGATCGCTTGAAGCGCATCCCTGTAAGTTCCAACGAGTTCCTCTCTAGCTGAAATCATCTCAGACAGGAGAGTTCTGAATTCGTGAAACAAGCCGTCCCTTTTCATTTTTAGAAGATTATACCCACTACTAGTCTGCTTAATGCGTCGCTTTAGATTGATCAACTCGGACCTGGTTGGCTTGATGTCCAGAGCCATACTATTACCTCAGAATTACTCCTCTTCCTTTCCTGACTTCTCATCTGGATGATACTTATCTATCCACTTCTGATCTAGTCTGACGAGGTACTTGGTATCGATATTTGACAGTAGATTCCATGCTAGGTCGAGAGTTCCCTCACTAATCGACCTGTCCTCATCCCTACTCTGCCTCAGGAATTGATCCTCGAATATATCTGCGAATTTAAGCAGTTGAAGATCACGCTCATTGAGTGCATCTTCGCCGACAATTGCCACCAGCCCCCTGAGTTCTTTCCCTTGGGCGTAGGCGGCATATAGTTGGTCAGAAACCGACTTGTGATCCTCTCTGGTCTTACCATCTCCTATTCCAGCATTCATCAGTCTACTCAAAGACGGAAGTACATTGATCGGGGGGTATATGCCTTTCTGATGGAGCTCTCTCGAAATAACAATCTGTCCTTCTGTGATATATCCTGAAAGATCGGGGATTGGGTGAGTGATATCGTCACCGGGCATAGTCAAAATCGGGAATTGGGTTATCGACCCTTTCTTGCCCTTCACTAATCCAGCTCTTTCGTAGAGCATGGCTAGATCGGTATACATGTAACCAGGGTAACCTCTCCTTCCCGGAACCTCTTCCCTAGCAGCTCCTATTTGTCTAAGAGACTCACAGTAATTTGTCATGTCGGTGTATATCACCAGAACGTGATAATCGTGCTCAAATGCTAGATACTCAGCTGCAGTCAGAGCCAGTCTGGGAGTAATCAATCTCTCCACAGCGGGGTCATCGGCTAGATTAACGAAGAGAGCAGAGTTCTCCAGGGCTCCTGTTCTCTCCAAATCATGAACAAAGAAGTTGTATTCCTCTGCAGTAATTCCCATAGCACAGAAAACAACCACGAAATCGTCATCGCTTCCAACTAGCTTAGCCTGACGGGCAATCTGCAAGGCAATGTCATTGTGAGGGAGACCGCTGGCACTGAAGATAGGTAGCTTCTGTCCCCTAACAAGGGAGGTGCATGCATCTATTGCAGAAATACCAGTCTGGATAAATGACTCAGGGCTCTGGCGCGAATATGGATTAATGGCCGCACCGATGATATCTGCCATATCGTCGGCGACGATATCCGGTCCACCGTCCCTGGGCCTTCCAGCCCCGTCTAGGATTCTTCCAATCAAGCCCTTGCTAACAGGGAGCTTGAAAACATCTCCGAGGAACTTGACACCGGTCTGCCTGTCTACAGAAGCAGTGCCCTCGAAAACTTGTACGATTACCTGGTCGTCCGAGGTATCTAACACCTGGCCGTTCTTAATTGAGCCATCGCTCAGCATCAGCTGGACAATCTCACCATATGAAACTGGCTCAGTCTTGTTTAGGAAAACCAAAGGTCCCTTGACGTCTGTAATGGTTCTGTATTCTTTTCCAATCATATTATCACCTCTCAATTAGCCTCCATACTAGCATCAATCTGCTTACTCATTTCGCTCATAAGATCGCTGATTCTTTCTGCATAACCTTTCTCAAATCTGCCCCTCATTAGGTCAGTCCTCGCGGGTACGTTAACCACATCTTCCAACTGTCCTCCGCCGGCAATTGCCTTCTTGGCTTCTTCTTGGAAGGTTAGAATGGCTTTTGCCATATGGTACTGGAGGTCGAGGTCACTGAATGTATCGACATCATGGAATGCATTTTGCTGAAGGAAGAACTCCCTGATCATCCTAGCAACCTCGAGAGTTAGCTGCTGATCTATTGGAAGAGCATCAGAACCTACCAGTTGGACTATTTCTTGAAGCTCTGACTCAATTTGCAACAAAGTACTGATTTCAGTTCTTACCTCGGGAAAGTCGGAAGCGATATTGTCCCTATACCACTGGTCTAAGGCTTGTGGGTACAAGCTGTATGAATTTAGCCAATTAATAGCGGGGAAATGCCTCTGCCTTGCTAGACCTGCATCCAGGCCCCAAAAAACTTTTACTATCCTCAATGTACCCTGACTAACTGGCTCGGAAATGTCTCCACCAGGCGGGGAAACGGCCCCGATGACCGAAACAGATCCATCTGAACCTGCCAGAGTCTGAACTCTTCCTGCTCTTTCGTAGAATTCAGCTAATCTGCTTGATAGGTATGCGGGGTATCCTTCTTCCCCCGGCATTTCTTCTAGTCTTGACGATATTTCCCTCATCGCCTCGGCCCATCTACTCGTGGAGTCAGCCATTAGTGCTACATTGTAGCCCATGTCTCTGAAATATTCCGCGATTGTAATTCCTGTGTACACAGAAGCCTCTCTTGCCGCCACAGGCATATTGGAGGTATTTGCTATCATTACGGTTCTGTTCATCAGAGGTTTGTTCGTGTTAGGATCGATAAGATGTGGGAATTCATCGAGAACCTCCGTCATCTCATTTCCTCTCTCGCCACAACCGATGTACACGACAATTTGAGCATCCGACCACTTAGCCAGCTGTTGCTGGGTAACGGTCTTTCCAGATCCGAATGGCCCGGGGATTCCGGCAGTCCCTCCCTTAGCCAGTGGGAACAAGAAATCTAGAATTCTTTGACCTGTAATTAGAGGGACATCCGGGGCGTATTTTTGTACAAATGGCCTTGGGTGCCTTACCGGCCACTCTTGCATCATGGCTATCTCTGAGCCGTCTTCCAAGACGCATACGGTTTCTTTGATAGTAAAAGTGCCTGATTTGATACTCTTCACCTTTCCACTGACATTAGGAGGGACCATGACGCGGTGCTCTATGGTCTCGGTTTCCTGAACAGTCCCGATAACATGCCCAGAGCTTATCTCATCCCCTTTGTCGACACTTGCTTTGAATTCCCATTCTTTTTCAAAGTCCAAACCGTCGGCATCTACCCCCCTGGTAATGAACACGCCCATGGTTTCTTCCAGCTTAGGAAGGGGACGCTGGATTCCATCATAGATCTGAGTTAGTAGACCAGGCCCAAGTTGCACAGAGAGAGTCTGTCCAGTTCTGATGACAGGCTCTCCAGGGCTTATGCCGGACGTCTCCTCATAGACTTGGATTACGGATTGGTCACCATGCAACTCAATCACTTCTCCCATGAGCCCCTCGTCGCCCACTCTCACGACCTCATACATTCTTGGCGATATTCCTACTGCTGTCACAACTGGTCCGGAAATCCGGTAGATTAGTCCATTTTCATTACTCATTTATTTTCACTTCCTGTTTAATTGCTTACTTCCAAAGGTCCACACCTAGAGCAGACTTGATGGACTCTCGAAGAGTATTGTCTTCTTCGGTCCCTATCCCCAAAACTGTTGGAGTAACACTTTCTGTAAGCTGTATGCGTAGCCTATCGGAAAGTTTGTTGAGATCTATGTTATCCACGACTACAACCCCGATCTCCTTCTGGTTGAGAAGTGATTTGAGCAACTCAGAGAGTTCCTCATCGCTGTTTGGGTTATGGAGATTTTTCACACCTGCTAATTGGAATCCCAAAGTAAATTCCAAGGGGCCTACTACTGCTATTTCCATGTCATATCACCTCAAAAATCCATGTGAGCTTCAATCACATCATCCGGAAGGCCTACTGACTTGCCTCTTACTAACAGCCTTAAATTACGAACTTCAAGTGCTTTGCATTCTATGTAGTGGATTACCGGGAAAGGAGAAATCGGGCTGAGATAGGAGAATTTCTTCAGCAGAGAATGTCTTTTGTGGGACAAGAGTTCGGCATATGGATCAAGTGAACTATGTTCCTTAGATTTCTCCATCGCGATGTCTAGTCCAGAGCTATCGAAGGATGAGCTCCTAGAAATGGCTTCTATCAAATCCGAATCATTGTTCGCAGAACATACTTGTTTGATTATGGCTGATTCTATCCTCCCTCCTGGTATAATTATCGAGTTTCGCTTCTCTTGCGAGGTACCCAACCTCAGGGCTCTGAGCTGATTAATCAGATTTCTGTGATCAATTTCCACTCTAAGGTACCGCAGTAACCGTTTTTCCCCACCAGATTTAACTGCCTCGATTGCGTTTAGGAAATATTGCATATCCAAGGCATTTTCCATTTCTTCCAAACTCGGTTCCCCCTCAAGTTTGGAGAGTGTTTTGCCCCAAGGGGTTCCAGACATTGCTTCCACTGCTTCAGGAAGGCCCTCGGTCGACCTGACTATGGTCAGCCAGGGGGAATTCCTGGTATTTTCGGGAGGAAGGATTTGGTCTTCGATAATTTCGTCCGAGGCTCCACCATTTATTGCTCTGAGAACTGTCTTTGCCTTTTCGTAGTCAAATCTCTCAACGTATATGGCAACAAGATCTCTGAGACTACCATGACAGAAGTTCAACACCTCGTGTATGTCGTTATCCAAGTTATGAAACAGTGCAGATTCGACAGCATCTGCGCCAGTCATCCTTGTGGCATAGAGATCCATTTCGGATCTATATCCCAACTCACCTACACTTGCGGCTATGGAATCCGGACCTTGTTGTAGTAATTGCCTCATCCTGGTGGAGTCGATTAGGCTAGCTTTTCGGGCCTTGGCCCTGGCAGAGGCGTTGTAGACATTGGAACGCCCGTAATTCAAACTAGCCATCGAATCACCTCTCATTCTCCAAACAGAACCTTGTTGACGGCGGACATACTAGATTTCCAGGCATCCTCAAGAAGGCTGTCAAATCTGTAGTCCAGAACAACTGAGCCGTCCTTCGACTCTAGTATGAAGCCGCCAAGACCGGAAATATCCTCGCCCATCTCAAAGTTTGACGTTGACAAGTATTCCCTGTCTAACTTTACGGGCCTCAATATCATCTCTCTAGTTTGAGATTCGACCCCATCAATAAGTCCCTGCAGAATATCTTCCCTCCCATCTAAATCGGGAGAGGAGACCTCGTCCTTCACGGAATCCCAAGTGATGTCTAGCTCCTCCTTTCGAGCAACGAGAGCCCTTTTCTGATTAGCCTGTTTAGCTGCTGCAACGACCTCCGTGGAAATCTGTTCACTGTCTTTAGTTGCTTTTTCCTCAACCTTTGCCGTTGTCTCAGCGGCGCGCCTGAGGGCCTCCTCATGAATGCTCTTGGCTTCAGCCTTGGCTCCTTCCAAGATGGACTTGGCCCTGGCTTCCGCCTGGGTAATTATTTCTTTAGATAGGGCATCTAGTGACATTGTAAAACCTCAATTTACCGATTATATCCCCTTGTTACTTTCAGAGCAGGAATAATGCGAGGAAACCGAAAAGTACGATTGTCTCGGGCAGAGCTGTGAAGATCAGTCCACTGACAAACTTGCTGGAGTCTTCTGATATCATTCCCACTGCGGCGGCCCCTATCGGTCCTTGGCTCATCCCTGTTCCTATTCCACAACCTGCTAGCGCGATTCCTGCAGCTAGCTTAGCCATTGTCTCAGTGGTGTGCTCATTGTCAGCCGCGCCTTCCTGTGCTGAAGCGACGCTGGCCACCAGAGTAACCATGAATACAGTCATTAGCAGGCGATAAGCCGTTCTCATTCCCTTCCTTTCCATGTTGTTTCTATTCATTTTTTTTCCTCCTTGTTTTTTCAAGCTAATGCTTGGAATCTAAATTAAATCAGTCCGCCTCCACATATTTCGGCTTTGGGCCGAAGGGCCTGAACTCCTCGCCGCTAGAATCGTAATACTGTCTCATCCACTCTACGAAATGGAGCCTCGCAGCGTGAATGTTGGGGCTGAATAGACCTAGTATGATCGCGAAGGACTGGACGGAAATCCAACCAACGAAGAGAAGCGGGATCGAGATGTAATCAGCTGTCGAAGCCTCGGATAGGGTTCCAATAATTTTCGCCATAGGCTCAAAGAGCATATGATTCCCAGTTTCCGCTATCTTGACACCCACAACCCCAACTGCGAACAGTCTCACGTAAGAAATCACCGTAGGCATCATTCCTACTGCTTCAATTGGTGCTAGTCCGATATTAATAGGGAATGGGACCCCATGATATTTGTACAGAGTCCACATTAGGAGGACGACTGAAACTAAGACGATCGAGGCACCGGGAACGACCATTGAGCTTGCACTAGATTCGGAGAGGTAGCCCATCTGATCGGGGCTTCCTAAGAATCCGTATGCAAGCATCCATCCGCCAATGAGGAGGGCCATCCACGTCCCCTTCTCGAAAAAGGCGCAAACAAATCCGACGCCTCCATGGCCATTTCCATAAATTAAAATGTCTCTGAACCCTATTGCTAACCCAGCTAGGACATGGAAAAATCCGACATAGATTGTCAATACTATCAGATCTTCTAGATGTGTCCCTACTCTATGGAAAGGGAATGACAGAGTGATCCCATAGCCTAAATCTGCCACGGGCCCATAACCATGATCAAGATTAAAGGGGTACAGATTTGCAAGGAATGCGACTGGAGAAGTGTTGTCACCGTAGATGTAGATTCCATCCACCTTGCTCTTCTCGTACAAGAAAATCTCCCATCCAGCAAACTCTGCATAGATGTATCCAAAAATGAGTGTCCCTAGTCCGATGTAAGTGAGGAATCTTCCCCCGAGATTCATGAGTTCGTTTGTCCCAGACTTTCTGATTATCGTCCAGCCAAGTCCCATGGTGACCAGCCCGTAAGCCATGTCTCCGAGCATCATTCCGAAAAAGAGAGGGTAAGTAACCAGCATGAAAATTGTCGGGTCTACCCTCCCGTAGGCTGGTCTTCCTACTGCATCCGTGAGTAACTCCATAGGCTTGCTCGTCGATCTTTCTTGGTAAGAAATTGGAGGCATTTCTTGATTGTGATCTCCATGGTGGCCGTGGCCTCCACCGCCGGGTATCATCTCAAACTGCTTGACCTCTGAATGGAGGCAGGATTTTGAGAGGGCCTTGAGGACCTCTTGGGACCTTTTCATTTCTATCCAGCCATCTATGATAAAGGCGTGCTCGGAAACAGCGACACGAGTAGGAGCTGTGTGCACATCATGATCTCTCTCAAGTATTTCCAAACCACAAGCCAGATTTTTCCCGTTGGAATCGACCCACCTCTCAATTGATTTCCCGAGAGTTGATTTTTCGTTTTGAAGGGCCTTCCTTGCGGCCCTGATTTCTTCAAGCCTAGCAGATGGGGCGCCCTCTTTTTGTGGGAGATTTATCGGTTGGAATCCGGCTTTCTCAAGTTTTTCGTTGACTTGTCGTGCATTTTCTGTCTTCGTGAACACTGCTACAACATTGACCTTCCCGCTTTTTGACTGGAAGATCATGCTTGTATTTCCATTAGCCTCAACTTGTAGGGGTTCTGTAACAATTCCCACGAAAGATTCGATTGAATCGTAGCCTGTTAGGAGCTCTAGGTCTATATCTAAAGATGCCAGTAATTCCAAGCTTGACTCTTCCTCTTCCAAGGATGAAATTTCACTATCGAGATCATCTACCCTCGACTGCATATCAAGAAGGTCGTCAATCTTGCTTGGGAAGTCCTCGGAGAGTAGTTTCCTAATTTTTGATGGGTGAATAGCGCTTTCTGGACCCTCAATTTCCACTACTGACGCGGCAGACCTTGCCTTAACGAGTAGCTTACCAACGTTTTCGGATTCTGAATCGGGGGAGCCGAGACTGAATCCCTCCTCTGTTCCNTCATAATCTAGAATGTGAAGAGCCTTTAGTTGAGACAATGCGGATATTGCCTCGCTTAACTTATCCTTGGAGCCTGCCGCAATTAGCCTCCCCATTTGTTGGGTATTAAGTTGCGACATGTGAGGAGCTCTCCTGAATCTAGCTTGACNTGAAAGCGTCTAGAATAATCTTGACTGCCTTCTTCCTGTTATTTCGGCTTTGGTTGTGAATAGAATTGATTGATGATTCCCCACCTTTTGTGACTTTCTTTGCCTCTTTTTCTGCTACTCCTCGGGCCTCCGACATTATGCCCAGGCTGGCTGTTTCTGAATTTGCTTTTCCTGATTGAATGACTTCTGTTGCTGACAGCCTGGCTTTTGTGATAATATCTGTAGCCTCCAGTTCGGATTTTGCGATGATTTTTCTTGCATTTTCCTCTGCATCCCTTATGGCCTTTAAGACCGCCGCTTTCGTCATTAATGGCACCTTCATCGGGTCCGAATGTTAACGAGTTTATCATGCTAACCTCACGTCTTTCAGGTCATAATGTCGGATTTTACACCTGACCTTCTTCAGGAACTATCCAAATATGGGGGATTAGGCCGGGTGTTCGTGGATGCGGAGACAATAGGCAGGGAGGACTGGGAGGAGCTACAGAGGAATCTGGAAGCAACCATCCCTGTATATGATAGGGTGAACAGAGTCGCAACCTTCGGTCAAGTTTCTAGATGGAGGAGAATGGTCAGGAATAGGCTCCCCGAAGAAGGACGGATTCTAGAGATAGGATGTGGTCCAGGGAGCTTCGCAGAGGACGTATTGGGATACGATTTAGTATGCCTTGATCCAATACCAGAGATGCTAAGGGTCGCTAAAGGTAGAGTGGATCTAGCACGGTCTGAGAGGGGTGATAGTCCCGCTACATTTGTCCACGGGAAAGCAGAGGAGTTACCATTCGAGGACTCTTCATTTGATGCAGTATGTACCTTATTTTCGTTTAGAGACTGGTATGATAAAAGAGCAGGAATTTCTGAGGCACTCAGGGTCCTCAAGCCAGGAGGTGTGTTCATCATAGTCGATCCTGCCAAGATAAATCGGTTGCATGGATTCCTNGGGTGGCTGTGGATGAGGACTTACGTGAGCCTNTATGCCAGAATGCTGTATAGATCTGAGGCTCACCCTTGGAAGTGGCTCACGAAAACCTATGTTAGTTTCGGCACTACCAAGGATTATGTAAAGATGATTGGGGAGCAGGGGTTCAGTAAAGTCGAGGCTAAGGTAGTCTTCCCGGGGATGGCCACTATCTGGCAAGGAATAAAATAAACGATTTGTAAAAAACGGAGGAGAGCTGATGTGTGGATTTTGCAAAGATTGTATGAAAGAAACCGAGACTAAATTATACCATAGCGAATTAATTCTAAACACAAAGAATATATCGAAATCGGAGGGCCTGGGGTCTAAAGTAGAACTATGTTTAGAATGTTATGAAAAAATGGTTATTTCAGAACAGATAGAATATTGGAAAGTTCACATTCTTGAAGAGAAGAATCGATCCATGAGGTAACCGCTCAAAATATGAAGAACGGCTTCCTGCANGTGATGAATCTCCACACAAATGGCTTGGTTACTGGGTTGAATGCTAGATTTAGCACCCAGTCTGGAAATCTCATTATCCAGCTCCCTATGTTGAATGATAATTTNGAGTTCCTCATCACGGAGCCCATCTGGCGTTTCCACTCCCTCTCATACTCATGCAGAGAAGTGCCTTCGTCTAGATGCGATACGATAGTCTGTCCTGCTATTCTGCCCCCTACCATCGCAATTGTTATTCCCGCCCCATTTGAAGGAAGGACCATGCCAGCAGAGTCCCCGACAAGAAGGTGNTTTTCTTTGACAAATTGTTTAATTGATCCGGACATCGGAAGCGAGCCGGCCCCTCTGAATGTGATATCTCCTTCGTAATTCGATATGAACTCGTCGGCTAGGGAATTGAGGTTTCTATCCTTTGAGAACTTGTTCTGGATTCCAAGTCCGATATTCGCCCCCCTTTCCTTGGGAAAAACCCATGCGTAGCCTCCTGGAGCCATTGAGCCGAAGTGTAATTCAACCGCATCTCCAAATTCACCTTCCATAAGTACAAATTTTATTGGGATCTTCAGAGAAGATTCAGACCATTTAGCCCTCCTGAGAGGATCGTTGTGACCCCCTGCGCCCACGATAATTTTCCCGTGGAAGTTTCGTCCATCCCTGAGTGTTACTGTCTCCCCTTTTACAGATTCCACCCTTGCTCCGGTGAGATATTTAGCGCCCTTGGAAGATGCAAGATCAACCAGCCATTCATCGTGGAGGACCCTATTCAACATCAAACCTTCGAATGCATATCTCAATGGTCTTCCTGAAGGGGGTACTATGTGCATTTCTGAGGTCCTTCTGGAAATTGCCTCCTCNGGGGTCTGCAAGAGGTCATCAATATCTGGGACACCGGGGCATAATCTCCGCATCTCATCATTAGTTGGTACTAGTTCCCCACACTGAAGTGGGGATCCTATGGAATCTCTGCTATCCAGAACCAGAACTCTCTTGCCCCCCTCGGCGATGTAACGAGCTGTTGTTGAGCCGGCTGGCCCCCCTCCAATTACTATGGCATCCCAGATTTCAGATTCTTCACTCATGGTGGCCTCGGATTAAACTCTCCTGTTTCTGGATATTAAGGCCACCTCTAGCATTAGGTCCTTAGCATCTGATGGAGGGAGTTTTGAAAGAATATCCAAGGCTCGATCGACATGATTCTGAATCAGTTGCCTAGTNTATGAGAAGGACCCAGACAGTTCCAGAAGCGAGGTTAGTTCATTCCATCTATCATCACTGAAGTTACTTAAGACGTCTGCTAGATGCTCTCTCTCGGAGCCNTGTAGTATGGTCAGNGCATGAATTAGNGGAAGAGTCATTTTACCCTCATGAACATCTGTACCTCTCGGCTTGCCCATTTCAGGGTCCCCGGTCAAATCTAGTAAATCGTCTACAAGTTGAAATGCCCTACCAAATTCAGTTCCAAATTCGTACATCATCTCCGAAACCTCCTCCGAGGCCCCGGCCACCAATGCGGCTGCCGCAGTACCTGTGGCGAATGGGCCCACTGTCTTACCGTCAATTATGGAATAGTAGTCTTCGGGAGTAGTTGTGAGATCGCCTATGTGATTGAATTGTTGGAGCTCCCCTCTGGCAATGTTTGTGCATGAGCTGGCAATCATGTCCACTATATCCAAATCATAGCGACCCCCTTTCGAGAATCCGAGTGCAAAGAGATAGTCACCGGCAATTATTGCATGAGCTAGACCGTGTGAAGAGTGAATTGTGGGCCTACCTCTTCTGAATCGTGCCTGGTCATATATGTCATCGTGAATGAGCGTAGCGGTATGAATCAGCTCTGATGAGAGTGCTAGGTCCATTACTTCACGAATATCCCGTCCACCAGTAGCCTCGTATGTCAGAATGGCCAAAAGAGGCCTGAGTCTCTTACCTCCAGCTAGTAGAACATCCCTAGCTAAATCCATTGCTGGAGCCCCCTTTGAGGAGATAGCCTCTTGCACCAGGCCTTCCAGCTCTTCCTCAAACNCGTTCAAACGCTTCTGGATACCGCGCTTCAGTGACAGCTTCGATACCATAACTCTCAGCATATAGGGAAAGGGTCGCATATATCAACAAGTGTGCGTGCGCTTGGNCGGGCACAGTGCGTGCTCCCTCCCTTGAGGTGGATGCGATGGATGAACGGCTTAATGTAGCGACACTGGACTCTCCGGGTTGCCCAGTNGGGGAAAGGATAGGTTCATTCATAGGTTCTGGGAACTCGTCTGGACTTGATATCACGAGCATTNCTACATATAGTCTGACCGATGGACTCGGGCTACTCGAATCCGGAGATGCCGATATACTGGCTCTACCCGGAGGGCTGGTTCATGGCAATATGATGGAGATACTTCAGTCGGGGTGTAATGTAGTCGGTGCTAGAACTCCGGTAAGGCCATATCCGGTNCTGGTTTCAGATAATAAAATTCAATACCAACCAAAATCTGCAATATTACTCTGCGAAAATAAGCTTAACAGAAGGCAATTGAGGAGGTCAAGAGGCGGGCTTAGGGTACTTGACCCAGATGCATTTGCTTCAATCGTAGGTATNGAAGAGGGGCCATCTGATCCATTCATGAGAGCGAAGTGGATGGAGAATCTAAGGGGTGCTGGAGAGATAGATGGCTTTGTAATTCCAAGGGGAATTTACGAGGGTGCAGATTTGGTAAGTCGGAGGCACTCACTACTTCCAGACGGGTTGAACGAGGGAGATCCAGACTTTCTCCCTCCTGCATACTCGGATCTCATCGTGTTACTGGCCAGAAATCGATTTCCGAAAAGTATCTCCAANGAGATATCTGAAAGGGAAGGTGAGACCTGTTGGTGGGTTCAGAATTCAATGCTCGGTTCATTGGACCCAGAAATGCTTGAGAAAATAGGAGTGTTGGTCAGGCATCGCCAGGTTAGGTCCCTGATTAAGCAGGCGGAGGCCACTCGTGACCTGACTCTTGAGCAGGTATGCTTGGATCCTGATGGCGAAGTCATAGAGGACGAAGTTCATGTTGAGATAAGATTGGAGTTTGTGTCCAAGGATGGGGCTAGGACAATTGGCCTGCACAGAGTCATTAGGCATTCAGATTACGAGAGAGCCACAATAGCTTCCCTTAGGGACTGGGAAACTATGATCAAGGAAGTTTCCAGGGATGTACCCAAAGACTTCCACACCGATCCAGAGAGTCCTCCATTCATTTTACTGGATGAATAGTGGCATTAAATTATGCCTCTCAAAATAGGCATTTCTTTGAGTTAGGGCACGCAATGGATATGACCATTGGCAGTGGCCGGCGAGGCGGTGGAAGATTGAATTTCGATGCGTCATCACTGGATTCCCTTTATCGAGGGAGGCTTGTTGAGCTACGTGAGTTGGCCGAGTCGCGCAATATATCCAAGGGAGGTTCTGTAGAGGTACTCAGAGCCAGATTGATTCAGAATCTGGTATTAGGGGACTTGGATCTCTCTTGGGATGGCATTCAGACGATGAGTCACAATGAATTGGGTGGAATTCTCAAGGTATTCGGAATCAAGTCTTCTGGATCTCAAAGAGAGAGGAGACAGCGCCTCTGGCTACATCTAAACTTCGACTCCAGGAGGATGACTATCGAAAGGCTCGCCGAAATGGATAGAGATGATCTTCATGAGCTGTGTGTGAGGCTGGAGACCCCACTCACTGGAAATAGGACTGTTCTGATGGGAAGAGTTGCTGGGGTATTAACCAATCAGCTGAATGGCTGGGGGAGGATTAAGAAAAGTCTGAAGAGGAATGGGGTCAGTTTCTCTATGGATTCTGTTGAAAAAGAGGCATTGGCCAATAATGAGGAGGAGTTTGTGCCTGTAGATGCGGATTTTCATTCTGATTCACCTATTGCAGTCATAGAGGATGCGTATGACTCGCTTATTCTCGGTTTAGATACCTTAGAGCCCGTAATACAAGAAGATCTCAGGACCGTTGCTACATTCGTAGAGGACATTGACAGAATCATAGGCACAATCCTCAGAGGTAGCGGAGGAGCATGGGGGGAGTCTCAGAAGGAGCTTCTACTGAGGTTATCTAAGCGAAGAGGGTGGCCCGTAAACGAAGAGATAGTAAAATCCAGACTAACACGTGTAGCGACCGATATCGCGGAAATAAAGGGGGCCAAGATAGGGGAGTTCGGTAATGTGAATGGAAATTCATTCCTGAGGGAACAAGTTTCCTCTGACGTCTCAAGGAATAGGATTAGCGAGAAATTATCGGTCGTGGACTCTATTCTTAAGGATAGTAAGAACTAGAGGACTTGGAAGAATCCAAACCTTGGCTCAATTATTGTGCCATCCACATCCCTCATGCCTTCAAGTGCATCCTCCGCTTCTTCTCTTGAGAATCCAGATTGAACGCATGATAGTATGATCGTGTCATACTCAGCACCCTCTCCTCCGTCTGCTGACTTTATTGCGCTGATTATCGTAGAAGAAATATCGCCTACTGGCTCTATTGGAGCTTGGACTGTAGGCTGTTCTGGAGACCCGGGAGTTTCGTTGGCCACGGGCGCATTGACAGGAGAAGCTTCGGCCATACTGGATCTTCCAGAGGCTATCGATAGTGCCTGCAAGACTCCTACCTTGTAGTTCTCAGAGTCAAAATCTGGATAATGAGACCTAGCCTGGGCCATACCATTAACCAGATCCGGGGGAACTCCGGCTCCCTCCAGAGAATCGGGAGAGGGCTCTACGCCAGATGAGTCATCATACGCCTTTATCCTCCTCAGAGTAGCTTCCGCCGCTTCAACTAGCCATCGCGAGTACCTCTCTTTGTCTATTATGGCAATTTGCTCGACCCTCAGGGACGTGAACACTCCTCCGTCCTCGGTCTCAAACCACCTTGACTTGCCAACCAGTGCCATTAGAAATCTATCTCCAGACTCAAACCTAGCAAGAAGCTCTTCAGCCTCGGCATGCATCTCGTCTTGGAATGGAGCGATGTTGAATACGTGGTTGCCAGTTGGGTCCCTGATATGACCGGAGTAACTTGGTCCACTGTCACCGTCTCTTCTCTCCATCCTGTCTATCACGCCTGCAACTAGAGCCCTGTTCACCCTAGCTCCTAACTTGGTTATGACGAAGGAGGGGTCATATTCCCCTACCCCCATCTCAGTCAAGGAAGCGTCTGAATATTCCTGGGCCAGCATCCTGATTGCACTCTGCCTGACTCTCCTCTGTGCTTCAATCACATTGCCACCTCCCACTTTTGGATAACCATCTCAGCTGCTTTGGAAGCATCCAATCCGTCATCTTGCACACTGTCTGCGAGAAGCATCGCTCCTTGGTCATCGATTAGGGCGAGTCCATTGACTGATACCCCCCTTCCCAGTGATTTCTCCCTCACTGACATAAGAAATGCCTCTTGGCCTTCTTTGGAGATTGTTTCTGCTACCTCATCTTGAGTCATTCCCAGGAACTTCTCTGCTGGGTCCTTAGAGAGCAGAAGAGATACATTGGAAACTCCATCATCAAGAACCATCCTGATTCGTAAATCCTCTTCCCCTCTCTGAGGTCCGCAATCTACGCAATTTCCGTCTCTGAGCCTCTTCCTGCACTTTCTATTCCTGTCTGGTAGTTGGACAGGGCACCTCTCAATTATTCCAGAGTCTCCGGTTACTAGGACTATTGTCCCGTTGGTTCTGACCCCTCTTCTGGTCCCCCCTTCTACTAGTTCGGTGAGTCCCACATCCACCCAGTGATCTTCGGGGTCTATCCTATCCCACGCGGGGCTCTCCAAGCTAGTTGCCTGAGTGATTTCGTCTATAACGAGGTCTGGGGAGCCCTGCCATGACTGAACCCTTGCCTCAGTCAGATGGATGAAATCCCCTGGCTTAGGATCAAAGTCGCACCAAGCTGTCAGCCTGCACCTCCCGGTTGGATCCATAACATCGCCACTCCTGAC
>PANV01000001.1 GCA_002707765.1 Fidelibacterota bacterium | reverse complement strand
ATCTTCGCCATGTCAAGGCGACGTCATAACCCCTAGACCACGAGCCCAGTAATAATGCGAGCCCGTTCTACTCAATGAATGTTTCAATTACTAAGAAACAATTTTAGAAATCTTTCCAGTACATCCTTTTTGACTACAGATTCCATGTGCACGGGTTCTACCGTTCTTCATCAGATCTAATCTACAATCAATAATTTCACCGTAGGTTTTGCACTTCAAACAGAAACCATTCACCTTTCCGATCATGTTTCCACATACACAACTAAAGATGCCTCAGATAAGGGGGTTTTGGTCTAATTATTGATTTATCTGCAAAAACGTTACACTGAGCTAAAGTCACGTCAATATTTCAAATTATTTTTGCTGATAACCTAGATTATCGGTTAACCGTGTAGCTTGATTTCCCCAATTTTAATGATGATGAGGAAACTATTAATTCCTTTTAATTGTTAAATGATATTCATAGCCTTGATACTATTAATAAATATTCACAGTTTTACAAGTATTAAATATGTTTTACAATATTGCCATTGGCAAGTGTTTTGGATATTGGATTCATACCAGGAGATTGACACCATGATTCGACCTTCTTTGAATTAAGTATATTAAACGATGCTGGATTATTTTCGGAAATCACACCGTAGCTTTTATTCTCATGATTCTTCAATGTAGTTGACGGGTTCCTAGTACTGGCAGCTAAAGCCGTGATTGGGTCGATGCCACACCTGTGTGTTGCAAGAGAGCCGACGAATGGCATAGAAATTGTATTGCAATTAGGATTAAAATCCGAAGCAATGGAAAAGGCCCACGAATTTTCTACGCATTTTTTCATCGGAGGGAATTCATTCATGCCCATAATATATTGTGTACCAGGGAGAAAGGTCTGCATTACTCCACTATCATGAGCCTTAGCTCGAGAATCATCATCAGACTTTGCTACGTGATCAGCACTAATTGAGCCTAATTCTGCTGCGATACCCAACCCACCCGAATCCAAAAATTCGTCAGCATGTATCCTTGATCCCAATCCCACATTCTTAGAAGCTGTGATAATTTCGATTGTATCATCTACCGTGAACCAACCGGGCTCACAAAATACATCTGCCCACACGGCAATGCCTTGCTCCACAACCATTGGCAGTTGCCTACTGATTAACTCTTCAATATACTCTTCCTTTTTGTTCTGCTTAGGAACATCATGTGCACCTAACCAAGTTGCTTGAATATCACATACTGAAATTCGATTCACTCTTTCTGTAGCTTCAAGTAATTTGAGTTCAGACTCAGTACTAAGGCCGTACCCACTTTTTGCTTCCATAGTTGTTGTCCCCATTCTCAATGCATTGGAAGCTCTCTGAACTCCAATGTCAACTAACTCCTGAATAGAGAGTCTTCTTGTGGCTTCAACGGTCTTTGATATTCCCCCTCCCAATTTAGAGATATCCGAGTAACTCAAGCCCCTTTGCCTAAGTGCCATCTCGTTGCTCCTATCTCCGCCCCATATCAAATGAGTATGCGAATCTACAAAACCAGGTACTATTGCTCTTCCTTTTGCATCTATGATGTTCATATCCCCTATCTTTTCTGAATTTCTATCCCACGAAGGAGCATATTCAGAGATCAACTCTTCTGAGTCTCTTATGCTCAGTATAATCCCATCTTCAACTAAAATCCCTAATCCTTCTGAGTAGATATTCAGATCTTTATCTCCCATTTCTTCACCTATGAGCGGTTTCGAGGAGTCGCCATGGGACATGTGGGCTATTTCTCCAGAGTTAACTACCAGTGTTCGCACGACTCTCGACAGTAGTGATGCTTGAAAGCACTACCCTTCTCGCAAATACGTGACAGGACTAATTGTGGGCATCGAAAGTACTGCTCATACACTTTCTATTGGCTTTGTAGATGAATCAGGAAAGCTATTCTCGTCTGAATCAGCATTATTCAAGCCAGAGGAAGGTGGCATACATCCTCGTGAGGCCGCTGATCATCATTCTGTAGTCGCACCGAACCTTGTCTCTTCTCTTATGAATAGGGAAGATTTCAGTCAAGAAGATATTGTCGCAGTCTCATTTAGCCAGGGCCCGGGCCTTGGACCTTGCCTACGTATCGGAGCCTCGGTTGCCCGTTCACTTTCATCATTCTGGAAAGCTCCCCTAATTGGCGTTAACCATTGTGTCGCACATATTGAGGTAGGAAGGAATCAAACTGGTTGCGATGATCCAGTTTTATTATACGCAAGCGGAGGAAATACACAAGTTATAGCTAGATCTGGGGATAAATACAGGGTTATCGGAGAGACTTTAGACATCGGTATTGGTAACATGCTGGATAAATTTGCTCGTAACCATGGTATTCCTTTTCCTGGGGGTCCAGCTATAGAGAAACTATCTCAAAGATGGGGGGAAAAATTTTCTGTCGATGAGCCAGAACTACTGACCCTTCCATATGGCGTACATGGCACAGACCTAGCCTTTTCAGGACTATTGACGTCCGCAATTTCTCATTCTAAGAAATTACCATTGGAGCAAGTTTGTTACTCCCTCCAGGAGCATGCTTTCTCTAGTTGTATTGAGGTTGCTGAGAGGGCTATGGCCCATACTGGAAAATCTGAATTACTCTTAGGAGGTGGTGTTGCTTGTAATGAGAGGCTACGTCAGATGAGTGCGATAATGTGCGAAGAAAGAGGAGGACGATCTTTCTGGCCAGAAAAGCAATACTGTATAGATAATGGAACCATGATTGCTGAATTAGGCAGGAAAGAGCTACAATCTGGGAGGATTACAAAATTGGATGAAAGCGCTATTGACCCATCCATGAGAACCGACTCTTCTACTATAGCATGGACTTGATAGCACCAAGTCTTATGAGAGGCCTTCATGGCGGAGTATTGGAGATAGTGTAGTGCAGAGGAGAAGAAAACCGAGAGCTAAGCCTCGTGATGTGTTTAGTGGATCCTCCTCCAACCCAAGTAAGATTACCAAAAATCCTCCTCCAAGAGAGAGTAAAAAACCCCCAATGGTGCCCCCTTCTAAGCCTTCACTCCCAAAAAAGGTTTCAAGTGATACCCCGGTAAATAGTCCTGATAAGGCCAAAGATAATGGTAAGCTCAAGCATAAAAAATCAGCTAGTTCTACTGACATCATTCAAAAAAATATTTTGGGTGACTCTAGGAAAACCTTAGGCCTGAGGGATAAAATAGAATCATCAGAACCTGAGATTAAAGAAAATGTCACAAGTAAAAAAGCTCAAGACATAATAGACAAAAGTAGAGCAAGGGCTATGGAATCCTTGGTTAAGAAGGCAATAACTCCAGACTCTACGGAAAAGCAAATAGTATCTGCTACACCCAAGAAAAGAGTTAGGAAGGCTAAGAATTCTTTCCAGCCCGCCGAAAGAAAGAGGAGACTCGATAGAAGTCGACATATGGAATACAAATACGAAGTTAGGAGATTATTAGTCGAATTAAATGTCGATGAGGAACACCGATCTAGCCTACTGGGTACCATCTGGGCTAAGGGTGAGAGGCAAACTGTATCTGATGCTAAGGATTTCTTGATTACAAAGCACTCAGAAGGCGTCATCGATGAACATCAGCTAGAGACTCTCAATAAGGTCGTAGATGGATATACGGTTAGGCGCTGAATACGCATAATTCATTTCCTACTCCCTGTTGCATTATACTCGGGTGTATCCGAGGTACCGCTAATGGATGAAATTANGAAAGCTGGAAAACCACCGTACACTAGTGGCATATATCCAGATATGTATAGGACTAGACTTTGGACAATGAGGCAGTATGCAGGTTTTTCTAGTGCTAAACAGACTAATGAAAGATTCAAATTATTGCTAGAGCAGGGCCAGACCGGTCTTTCTGTAGCATTTGATTTACCCACCCAACTAGGTCTTGACTCTGATAATGACAAGTCATTAGGGGAAGTCGGGAAAGTAGGCGTACCAATAGATTCTATTTCAGATATGAGATTATTATTTGACGGAATAGATCTTTCAACCGTCTCAACATCAATGACCATCAATGCCCCAGCCACGACCTTGCTTGCATTGTATGTTGCAGTAGCCGATGAGCAGGGAGTAGACAGGAAATACCTTAGAGGAACAGTTCAGAATGATATTCTGAAAGAATACATTGCCCGGGGACTCTATATATATCCCCCAGAAGCATCTATGAGACTGACATCTGATCTTATGAAATGGTGCTCTAGTAATGCACCGTCCTGGAATACTATTTCCGTAAGTGGATACCATATGAGGGAGGCTGGATGTTCTGCTGTTGAAGAAGTCGCCCTTACAGTTCTGAATGGTATTGAATATGTGAAAAATGCCATTGATAGTGGAATGTCGGTAGATGACTTTGCACCCAGAATTTCTTTCTTTTTTGCTTGCCAAAATAATATTTTAGAAGAAATCTCAAAATTCCGTGCGGCTAGGCAGATTTGGTATGAAATGATAACCGAAAGATTCGAACCTAAAAATCCTAAATCAGCAATGCTCAGATTTCATACACAAACAGCAGGAGCTACCCTAACTGCTCAGCAGCCTTTCAATAACATAGTAAGGGTATCCTATCAAGCACTTTCAGCAGTTTTAGGGGGCACTCAATCACTCCACACTAATAGCTATGATGAGGCCATAGGGCTACCAACACACGAGGCTGTTACGATCGCTCTAAGAACTCAGCAAATACTGGCCTCTGAAACAGGAGTTGCAAATCATGTTGATCCCCTTGCCGGCTCGTATGTAATCGAGGAAATGACGTCTGATATTGTCAAAAAATGCTTTGAATTAATAGAAAATATAGAGTCACATGGAGGGGCATTATCGGGGGTAAGATCGGGTATACAGCAGAGGATGATTCATGAAAGTGCATGGAAACACCTCAATTCTATAGAAGAAGGTTCAATGAAGGTCATTGGAGTTAATGTCAACCAGCAAGAAGAGGAGTCTATTGAAGGGCAGATACTGGACTCGAGTCTTGCTGAGGATCAAGTATTATCATTAAAAAAATTTAGATCTGAGAGGAATAATGAATATGTAAAAAGATCATTGGAAAAACTCCGAAAAGCTTGCCAAACAGATGACAATCTAATGGACTTCATCATAGATGCAGTCAAATCTAATTGTACTGTGGGTGAAATAAATGAAGTACTTAGCGACCAATTCGGAACATGGGTGTCTCCAAGCGGTGTTTAGATGACTAAAATAGACCATATTGGAATCGCGACTAAATCAATTCCTGATTCTCTCCCGTTTTGGGAAGCCTTGGGATTCACCCCTTCCGGAGGAGGATTAGTAGAAGATCAAGGCGTGAATGTTAGGTATTTAGTTAACGAATCCGATACCCGGATCGAATTGCTAGAGCCAACATCATCTAGTACACCTGTTGGTAAATTTATTCAGAAGAAGGGAGTAGGAATACAACAGTTAGCAATATCTGTTAGCGATCTTTCAGAAACCATATCCAAACTCCTAGAAATGGGCATCAGGATGATCAATACCGAACCGCAAATAGGCCATGGGGGGAACAAAATAGCGTTTGTCCATCCGTCATCTTCAGGCGGGGTACTAATAGAGCTAGTCGAGTACGTTTGAAAATCATCAAAAGGCCATCTATATTCGGNTCTTCATGATTACTTCGGTAGACAGCGTTACTGGTCAAGAGACACGTTTCTCCGGTCAGATTACTCAAGAGGTTGAATTTCTATCATCAACACTCAGCCTCCTCAGGGATTCAGAGAAGATTTCCAATGATGAGTTTTTAGAAGCCGGCTCAATACAGGGGGGGTTGAATCTTCTGTCAGCTATGATTTCGAACGGTGTTGAAGCTGAAGAATTAGAGATTCAAATTACTTCATTGAAAGATCGAGCACTACTAATCTGCCAAAGATTTCCCAACCTGGATGAGAAAATTGAGAGTATGAGAAAGCCTATCTCCAGAGATTCCTAGTGGATGGGAACTCCTCATTACAATATTCATACACTTCAGAATAGAAATTTCTTATGTTTTGCTCTATATCATGATTAACTGTGGTTGCAGATTTTGTCTTGTTGACCCTAACGGCTGCAAAATCATACTTTGTCTGTATCCCAAAAAATTTAGATAAATTATCAATCTTATCTGAATCGAACATTTCTTCGTAAATCCCGATGTAAATATCCTCTTCATCGAAAACTCCTCTAACTAGCTCTATCGTTCTATCGTACCTCGTTCTGATTGTGCAATGCTCACTCTTGTAATACTGATCTAAAGCACCAAAAAAATCCGTTTCTCCAATTTTTATTCCTTCGTTGTAGTTTTCCCTATCCAGATTGTACCTTACAGCGCTCTTTATCCTATCCACAGGATCCCTCATTAGTACTATTGCCTTGCAGTCAATATCTCTTTCTTTGAACCCCGAGTGAATACTTCTTAGCCTTGTTTTTTGTAGACCGCTATAAGATGGAGTAATATCTGCAGTGATGGTTACAGTATCAGAAAAAATAGATTCAAAATAATCAAAATATGACTCATTATCTGTCTGCATACGGTATCTCAGGTAATTGCTCTTATCTAGTATATTGCGTACTAATCCTGGCCTTTTAACTATGTTATAGCTCAATATTGGTATATCTATCGCATCCCAAATATGATATTCCTTTAGTTTGCCTCCATCAAACTTTTCAGATTGCTGTAGGTAACGATATAGCCAACTCGTTCCACATTTTTGAAACCCTAGCCCCAAAACAAATGTGTTCTTGGACTTTCTTGTTTCCACTTGCATCCCCGATTAGCGTAGCGATAACTACTATTTTAACTAATAATTATAATAGCTAAGTATTACTCAAGTAATATTTAATAAATGTCCCCATTGGGATTGTACATGCCTAAAGTTAGTCTTGACATGCCAAACGAGATATTATTGGATATTAAGAGGCATGTTGGTGATGATAAGAAATTTGTTAGTGTGGCAGATGCCATTAGGACTGCATGTAGAAAGTTGCTAGATCAACTCGACACAATAGACGAAAGACACGGGAGATTTAACAATGATAACTAGAGATGAAGCAGTAGACGCTGTTGAAAAATTGGTTAGATACGTTGAGTCAGTTGATGGTAGCCTGAGAGAGGGACTGATTGACACACCGCTCAGAGTCATTAATTCGTACGAAGAAATATATTCAGGATATTCATTACAACCAAGTGAGATTCTAGACTCTACATTTAACGGAGAAGACTATGATGGCATAGTTCTTTTGAAAAACATTGAGTTTCACAGTACATGCGAACATCACCTCCAACCCTTCGGTGGCAAGGCGCATATCGCGTATATCCCAGTCGATAGAATCGTCGGGATTAGCAAATTAGCTAGGTTACTAGATTGCCACAGTAAAAGATTACAGAACCAGGAAAGGATTACTAAATCCATAGCAGACGATATTATGGAGCATCTAAAACCACTTGGTTGTGCTGTAATTGTTGAGGCAAAGCACGGTTGTATGACGTGCAGGGGAGTCTCTAAGCAGAACGCCTTCATGACCACTAGTTCGATGAAAGGTGTATTTTTTGACAATGCAGAGGCTAGAAATGAGCTGTTTCAATTAATCAATAACTAGTTGGATGATATAATGATCAAATATCCAATAGTAGAAATCTTTCATTCGGTTCAGGGTGAGGGATTTCATTCGGGTGTACCACATGTATTCATAAGATTTGGAAACTGTAACTTAAGATGCGAGTGGTGCGATACTGATTTCCTGAAATATGAGGAATTATCGTTAGATGAAATCACAGAAAAGGTACTCTCATTTGGATGCAAAAGGGTAATATTCACAGGAGGAGAGCCGGCATTACAAGACCTAAAGGCCATTGGTAGCAGACTCAAAGGGTTTGGAATTTCATTATCCATAGAGACAAATGGGACTATAGAGATAGATCCAATCATAGATTGGATATGTGTTAGTCCTAAAGATCAGATTTACCCCGGTGTAAAGATAAANCAAGTAAGAGGTGATGAATTGAAGATAGTTTACTGTGGACAGGATCTATCCATNTATGATGAGCTAAAATCTGGCTTTACACATCATTATATTCAACCTCTTTATTTAGAAAACGAAAGTGTGGAATCTAATGGCATTAGTTTCCAAACTGTAGAAGAGCTAGTCAAGAATTCCCCAGGTTGGAGGCTATCCTTGCAGACTCACAAATGGATGGGTGTTCTTTAATGCCTCCAAGAGCGATAATGGCACTATCGGGGGGCATGGATTCCACATCATTACTTCTCCGTCTTCTCAGGGAGGGGTACTCNGTAACCTGTGTTAGTTATTTATANGGTCAAAAACATTCTATTGAGATAGAAAAAGCTATGGAAAATGTCGAAAGGTTGCAGTCAAAAGAATTTATTGTAAATCACAAAATAATTGACTTAAGATCTGCAATGGGTTCGTTTCACTCTGCTTTGACAGACGAAANCTTCGAGGTTCCCGAAGGACATTATGAAGAAGTACANATGAAACAAACTGTAGTGCCAAATAGGAATGCCATATTCTCATCAATATTATATGGAATGGGACTAAGCATATCACAGAAAGAAGATTGTGATATTACCATTGCCTTGGGCGTTCANAGTGGGGATCACGCTATTTATCCAGATTGTAGGCCTGAATTTTACAATGCTCTTTCTGCTGCATTCTCTATAGGAAATTGGAATTCAGAAAGAATCAGTTTTGAGTTGCCNTATATAGAAGGGGATAAGACAACTATNCTGAAGGATGCTCTACGTTCCTGCGAAATTCTAAATCTTAATTTNGATGAGATAATGGCTAGTACAATAACCTCGTACAACCCAGATAAATCAGGTCGTTCTAGTGGAAAGTCAGGATCTGACGTTGAACGCATATTGGCATTCCACGAAATAGGTCATGTGGATCCCATCGAATACATCTCCTCATGGGAAACCGTACTAGAGAACGCATTAAAACTAAAAGACAAAGTTGGTGAATAACATGGTAGATCAAGATAACGAATGGAAGAATCAATTAAGTGACCTTGCTTATAGAGTTACCAGGAAAGGCGATACAGAAAGGCCGTANACAGGTCAATATTNCCTNGAAGAAAGAAACGGGAATTACTTCTGTATNTGTTGTAACCATCTCTTATTCACATCTGAAATGAAGTATCATTCAGGTTGTGGTTGGCCAGCTTTTCATACAGAGCACCAAGAAGCAGGAATCAAAAGAATAGTTGACCTAAGTCATGGAATGCGTAGAATAGAAGTCAAATGCGGAANGTGCGATGCTCATTTAGGACATGTATTTGATGACGGCCCAAAGGAATATGGCGGTGAAAGGTATTGCATAAATTCTGTCTGCNTAGAATTTGTCACGGAGGCATAAAAATGACCCGATTCCTGTCTTCAAAGAAATATGGTCATGAAAGGGGCTTATCAGTTGCATTTAGACAGTGGAGAGCAGAAAGTCACTGTAGATTCATGCATGGATATTCTCTAGAATTTGAGTTTGTTTTTGGCTNACATGAATTAGATGAAAATAATTGGGTTGTTGATTTTGGAGGCCTGAAAGAACTTGAATCTTGGCTCAGATTAAATTTCGATCATAAGACATTGGTAGCCTCTGATGATCCNAACTATTCANTCTTTGAAGAGATGCATGAGAACGGCATTATCGATATGGTAACTGTCGAAGGTACGGGTTGTGAAATATTCGCAAAGATAGCCATGGAATATGCCAAGGAATTGATTCTTAACATTACTAAAGGTAGGTGCTGGGTTGAAAGCGTTTCAGTACGAGAACATGGTGCGAACAGCGCCATATGTATGAGAATAACAGAATAGTATGAAAAAATGGGTATTGTAAGATTATTCTGAGTCTTGATCTGAAGAAGAATTATTCCTCTCGAATGAGTTTGCGGCTTCTGTAATTACAGAAATAATTCTATGAATCTCATCATCCTTAGGCAACCCCCTCATGATGACTCTATTCAATGTCTCTTCAATACCCGTCCTCTTATGCTCCTTGGTAGGCATGGAATTAGATAGTCTAGATATTTCTGATCTGAGCCTATTTCTGAGAAGAGGATTAAGTAATCTTTGTTGGTCAAATTTTCTAATTTCAGAGTTTGTAATATTTGCAAACCACGTGTAACAAATGATAGATACTGCATGACTGAGGTTCAGTATTGGATAACCTTCCCAAGAAGGTATTGTTACTAGTAAATCACACTCATGTAGCTCCTGATTTGTAAGNCCAATATCCTCGGGTCCGAATACATAGGCAGTCTTGCCTTCTACTGNGATCAATCTCTGGGNTAACTCCTCCGGCAAAATGAAATGTCTGAAAGAAATTTTATTTCCTACTTCTCTCTTCCCTGANGTCCCTACGACTATTGAACAGTCTCGAGTAGCTTCTGCTAAATTTTGAAATGTCTTGCAGGATTCTAAAATATCTTGAGCGTGTTTTGCCCTATTCCTAGTGTCTTCGCTCCAATCATTATTTCGTCCAACTATTCTCAAATCCGTAATTCCAAAATTGAGAACAGTTCTGGCTACTGCACCAATATTACCATCATATTTGGGTCTTACGAGGACGATCGCAATATCGCTACTCTCTATTGGGAGATCAATTGGCAATCTTCCGCCCATGGTAACCCTAATAGTATCGCACTGATAGTAATACGCTAATCTACTCGTCTTTGACGGTATCTTGTGATGTAACCAGCAATCCAGTTTCTCATTCTCTTATTTCCCACGTCTGAATATTCACTAACAAGTCTCTTGTTGTCATCGAAGCTATCGGTAAATTGGTCGGGATAAAGTTCCAAAAGCCTGATTGCCCTGATTTTGATAAATGATGGTCTGATATTTCCCATATTATTCCTCCAATAACTTAACTTCTAGTGGAAAACCTTCTTCTCTGGTGCAAACAACGGTTATCTTTCTGGGGGGCTTCTGCATACCTCTTGACCAGATATAGTGGTTGACGGCCTCGTCTATCCAGATATCCTCGTCTTCCCTCATCTTCATATGTCTTGCGACGTGAATTTTAATTTCTGCCATAGCTCTGTTAGCCCTCCTAGTTCTAGGAACACTCCAAGCAGCTCTTAGTGGAATAGTCATCTCCTTAATTTCAGCCATATAATCACCTTTGTAGCTTACTTCTTCGCCACATGTGGCGCTTAGGATGTGTAGTAGTGTTCCTGTTAGTCCTCAACATTACCCACACAGGGACTCTCCTGTTTTGTTTAGTGACTTTCATTAGGCGCCTTTTCTTAGCACTCGGCTTGTTTCTTGCCATAATATCACCTAATAATTTGATAGTCCTGGATGTCTTTCTATTGCATCATCTCTCACAGCATGAGCTACGGAATCTAACAATGCCTGTCCTTCCGGGGTTAACACCTTCCCATGGTTGACATTACCAGCAGGGTTGATCTTGCTCTCTATTAATCCAGCCTCGGTCAACTGTTGCATAATGGTTCTAGAAATATTTCTCGACCCTGCAACCGCCCTATTAGGCTTCACACCCCGATCCTTGGGGCCACCGAAGTGCTGAGCCATATGGTTAGCACCAATCGGACCTAGTTTGCCAACTTTCCTCAATACGGCAGCGGATCTGATATGCCACCAGTTATCTTGCGAGGGTGGTCTCTCTCTGTGTGTACCCGTTTTGACTATTTTAGACCATTCTGGTGGGTTTATTGAGGCTACATTGACCAAACGAGCTGAAAGCTCGTTTATCAAAAGGTCCGCAGGAACATCGTGATACGTGGTCATTGGCTCACCAAGCAGCCGCCCGTCTGACAGTTCATATTTAACCATGATGACACGTTACTCCAAAACAATTGGTACCAAAATGAGTTACATGGCCCTACAAGGTTTGAAATTACCTTATTGTCACGGAAGCACATGAGGAAGACAATGTCACAGAATCCTAACATGCTTAGGACTATGATAGGTATAGGTCTGACCTTGATTTTTGTATTAGGATATGCAGTTTACTCCAATACAGTTGAGTCAGAGTATTATGGGTATGAAACTACCAATACTTCAGAGTCCCAAGTCCCTAACCAGGACGATGATACTGTAGCAGAGTGGTTTTTATCAACTAACATGCCAATGACGTGGGTCAATGTTACAGTTACTGGAGCGCCCCAGGATTCAATACTCAGAGTTCAGGCCGATGGGACTCCATGGTTTCATTCACCATTCCTAGGTGATAATCAAGAATTTCCATTCAGTTGCGAGGGTGATGGGGACTATTCAGATTTAGTGGAGACCTGTGATTATTCAACCAACCATGAAATCATAATT